>NZ_JAQEXK010000013.1:0-93503 GCF_027693185.1 Butyricicoccus sp. OF27-2pH9A | reverse complement strand
TCCATCCCAAACTTTGTGTAAACCTCCAACAAGGTTTAGAATAGAAGCAGAATGACAGAGGTAATCACAATGGCAAGAAGGAAAAGAATCCCAGAAGAAAACAAACGTCGCGAAAAAATTCGTGAGCTGCTGCAGCTGGCGAATGTAGGCAGCATGGATGATATTCAGGAACTGTTCAAGGACACTATCGCGGAGTTCATGGAAAACGGTCTGGAGGCCGCGTTGGACGATCAGCTGGGCTACAGCCGGTATGACTACAAGAACAAGGACACGGATAACAGCCGGAACGGGCACAGCAGCAAAACCCTGCGCACCAGTTTTGACGATGTAGAGGTATCTGTGCCGCGTGATCACAAGAGCGAATTTGACCCCAAGGTGCTGCGGAAAAATCAGACCAGCATCAGCCAGGACATCGAGGAGAAGATTCTGTCCATGTACGCCAAAGGCATGACCACCGGTGACATTGAAGCGCATATTCAGGATATCTACGGCGTAGATGTCTCTGATACCACGGTAAGCCGTATCACAGATAAAATCCTTCCCGCAGCGAAAGAGTGGCAGCAGAGGCCGCTGGAGTCCATTTATGCGGTTGTTTTTCTGGATGCGATTCACTACCATGTCCGCAGTGAAGGACAGATTGTAAAGAAGGCCGTTTATATCGCCATCGGTATTGATCTTGATGGTTGGAAGGATGTTCTGGGAATGTGGTTTGGCGAGAATGAAAGTGCGAAATTCTGGGCTACCGTATTGAACAGCCTGAAAATCGGGGCGTCGAGGATATTTTCATTGCCTGTACGGATAATTTGACCGGTTTTTCTGCGGCGATCAAGGCGGTCTATCCCAAGACGGAAATCTAGAACTGCATCATCCATCAGCTTCGAAATTCCAGCAAATATGTCTCCTACAAGGATTTGAAGGCACTTATGGCTGACTTGAAAGCAGTCTACGCAGCGGTATAGCAAATAGGCTGTGTTTTCAATAATTACACCTTGAAATCACAGCCTATTGCGCTTATATAGAAGTAGAATTTTTCACAGTTCTGCCTGAGCATTCTCCAGTTTGTACACTAAATTACTAATCCGACTCCAGGCTTCCCTTATTTAAGCTATCTGCAAACCACTGCCTGCCGCGCATACTCACAAACTGCAAGGCGCCTCATTGCCACTCTCAAAACCGCCACAATCCCTTTCTGAAATTCACATCGAAAAATTCCCGTGCGGCCTGCAGGTTCATCACGACCCACTCACGAGATTTATGGGCCTCCAGTGTTTCCGGCAATTCTTTCATCAGGCGGTCCGCTTCATACGGTACACCCGCATTGTAATGTAGTTCATTGCTGTGCTTATTCACAACAAACGACTTTTTGCTCGTCCGCCATGCATTTTGAATCAACTTGATCGCGTATTTGCCGGTAACGTGCTCACTGAAATAATTCTCCAGTGAAAGCGTTCGGATATAATCCGGCAGCACATCACTGCCAAACTGTTGCATGACAGCAACGATAATCTCTGAGGAAATCTGTAAAATATCCGGTGCCTCGGTTTCATCATCCTTTAGCTGATCGAGTAAATCCGGCATTTGTTCCAGCATTCTGCGTAAGTATTCCCGATAGAATGCTGTGCCGATCTTCTGCTGCACCGAGCGTACCACGTTGCTGCGCATCACTTCGGTATTGGTCAGACCCGCTTCTACACGACAGATAACTGTTCGGCGAATGACCTCCGGTGCAACCGCTTTTACATCCTCGTTAGCACTGATGACAACCGCAGAATAATGTGTCAAATGATCGCTCACACCAAAATCATCATTCTTGATAGTTTCGATCGCGTGCTGATTAAAGCGTGTATTCGTCAAGTCATCTACAATGATCGGGGCACCTTGCACGGTTCGTTTCAGGTTTTCAATACCAGATCGGGTAAAATCCGGTGCCGAAATCTTAGGTTTCTGGCCGATCATCATTTTGAGCAGTGTTTCCAGAAAGCTGGTCTTCCCGGCCTTGCTCTGTCCATAAACCAAGCCAAATACCGGATACGGCAACCGCTGCTGATCAAACCTTGCCGCTATATCGCGCATCGTTGCCATCAGCGGCGAACAAAAGAACCAGTTCGCAAACTCAAAATACCGATACTGCATCCCCTCATAATCACCATGAAAACGGCTGTATCCGTCCATATAATCGCGGAATAACCCTACATCATGGCGAATCTCATCTTCTGTCGGATGCAGGTTCAGTGCCTCGCCATTCAGAGTGGCACTTTGTTTATCCGCATCGATTATCAACTGCGGGTATTCACTTCTCAGTTCTTTTTCTTTAATCTTCTCATTTTGGATTTGCCGCCGCAGCTTGACAATCTGTGCCGCCGAAATGATCGTTTTGCCCTGTTTACTTGTTTTCTTATCCTGCTTAGGCATATACGGCTTCAGTTTATCTGCCAGATTATGTACATCCAGAATAAATTTGACTTCCGTCGCATCATCCGCAGTTGCCTCTGTCGGCTCGATCACAAAGACTTTATTCGCCTTGATTGTGCCGGCAATGGGCAGTTCATCAATATTTTCGCCCGCATCTGCATATTGCAGCGCTTTCGTGGTGATCTCATCCGAGCTTTCCTCGAGCAGACTTTGAAACACACTGTAATACCAATCATACGCTTCATTGCCATCAACAAAGCAGATATTTTCTCGCTGCATACCGCCGAACGCATGATAAGACATATTGGCCGAACCTGTGATAACGCGCTTTCGGCCATCTGCCGCCTCCAACAGATACAGTTTTTCGTGGGAAACCGTACCGCGGGATACATAAAACCGAACTTCTCCCTTATCCATACGGGCAAGCAGATCATTCATTTTTTCACTTGACTGCTCGCGTATTCGCTCGATCAGCTTATCTTGATAAGCAATAATCTGATTCATGGACGAGGAAAGGATATGCTCACAGCCAAAGATAATCTCCGCATGGTCGAACATATCCAGCAGCTGATACACAAAATTCAGGCCAGAGGAAAATGTAATGGCGTGAATGGTATCAAATCCCTCAAACAACTCCTGCCATGTGACAGCGTGCGCCTGCTTGTACTCCATCTCCACTACGTCAAGTTTGCTGCCTCGCTTTTTGTTGGGTGCCGATTTTTCTTCTTCGTCTACCAAGGAAAACAGATTCAAGTTATCGTCCATTGACATTACCCCGCTTTTTATATTTTTGTGTGATCCTATGCTATTGTTTTGTACCCTTTCTGCTATGGATTGCTATATTTTTGCTCCTGCATCCGCCATATATGGCTGTTTGGTTGATAGCGTATAATCAAGTTCGCAAAAGCAAACAGAAAATAGACAAGCCATCAGGGCTCCTGTAAAATGATAGTTGCCGAAAAAATCATGATGTAAAGGAGAGACACTAATGGCTCACAAAAAGAATACCATAAATCTGACAGAATTGCTACTGCAATGTGTGACGCAGCCGGATCCGATGCTGAGCATGCTGGAATGGCTGTGCACGGAGCTGATGGAGGCAGAGGTCGATCAGCAGCTGGGAGCAGAGAAGAGCCAGCGCACGGACGGCAGGAGCGGCTACCGCAGCGGTTATCGTCCTCGCCGTCTGGATACCCGAATGGGCACGATGTACCTCATGGTGCCCAAGGTTCGTCAGGGCGGCTATATTCCGTTCTTCGTCACAGAGCGCAAGCGCAGTGAAGCCATGTTCGTACAGGTGGTTCAGGAAACCTTCGTGCAGGGCGTTTCCACTCGAAAAATGGAGAAGCTGGCACATAGCCTCGGCATTGAAAATCTATCCGGAAGCCAGATCAGCGAGATAACCAAAGGGCTGAATGAGCAGGTCGAGGAGTTCCGTAATCGCTCTCTTGCCGGTATGGTGTACCGGTTTTGTGGATGGACGCACTGTACGAAAAAGTTCGTGTAGATGGCAGAATTATCAGCATGGCGGCGCTTATCGTGTGCGGTGTGGACGAAAATAGCCGCAGAGATATTATCGCGCATATGATGTGATCGACTCCTATGCCAAGCGCTTGCCGAAAGCGGTTCAGTGCCTTGAATAGGGGGTGGAAGATTCTCTGGCCTTCTATACATTCCCCATGCTGGACGCGCGAAAAATCTCATCTTCCAACATGATTGAAAGATTGAATCGTGAAATCCGGAGACGTACCAGCGTGATTGGAATCTTTCCGGATGAAAGTTCCTATGTTCGCCTGGTGACAACGTATCTCATGGAATCGCCGAGGACTGGTCTGTCTCCAGAGTAAATATACAGCGCTCGTGTTTTTCGTCTTATTATTACTCATCAACGGCGCAGTCCTGTGGAAAGCTTCACGGTGTTTTTGCACTTGTAGAATATTTATGCGAAACACAGATAAATGAACGTATAGTCATTAAACGAAAAACATCAGACAATATATATGAAAATGTCATAATAGAGAATTAGTAGTCGTTTTTAAGATAATAACATAAATATGCAAATATGAATATTCTGCCGATGAAAGGCTCACTGTATAAGCGGAGTAGACACAAAGAAACAGACTAACGACTGGCTGTGCCTTTATGGAAAATGCTGAATATTATGTGTCGAATTTTGTCGATTAAAATATTGACGCATGCGAAACCTCATGGTAAGCTGAATAAAAATATGTGTGTTCTCTGCGAAAAATTGTGCAGAGTGCAGTGGACGAAGCGCACGCAATCGTCAAATCCCAGCTTGCGGGTCAGGAGGAAAACGTGAAACGTCTTAAAACGGCATTTTTGGCGGTCTTGGCGCTCTCGATGGCGCTCGGCATGGTAGTCGTTCCTGCGGGAGCGGCCGACGGTACTTATCAGAATGCGGTTTATCTGGAACGGATATGTAGAAAGGCTCAACCGACTACATCAATCCGAATCAATCGAAATGGTACGCCCGTAGTTGAAAAGTCGATTACTGTTTCGATTCCAACTGGTGATGAGCCATACAAGGATATGTATACGGCGGATGCACTTTTCCAGGATCTGACGGTCAACCACGAAGCAACATGCAATATTTCATTGCATGCAGAGGATAAAACAATAGTGGACGAAAACACGAATAATGGTGTCACATTTCGCAGGAAAGAAGAATCAAATAAGCAGACAAACAAAATAGCTGTGCACTGGGACATGATTGTTACTTGTAATGCAAAAGCAGGGCAAACATATCATATGAAAGCCGAGTGTAATGGTTTATCTGACGAACTCGAGATTGTTTTAATCTCAGAAGAAGGTTCAAAAGAAGAAACACCGATTATAGACTGGATTACGTCGGCTAAGGGCACATACGGCCAGACCTGGAATGAAATGGTTGATGCTTCCGGCTGCAGTGCAACGCTGAATGGCACAGAACTGTCCGGCACATTCGAGGTCGTAAACGGTGGTACTGTCCCGAATATCGGAGACAAATATCGGCTCAAATTTACGTCGAAGGACGGCACGTACACTGCGGAAAGTGAGGAGTTTTCTGCGGAAATCCAACCGAAAGCGCTTATAATTACGGCGGAAAGTGCAGAGAAAGTGTACGATGGCGAACCTCTGGTGAGAAATTCATACATGGCAGACGGGCTGGTAAACGGCGATGAAATTACCAAGGTTATAGTATCTGGAACACTGACCGATGCTGGAGAAATGTCAAATGTGCCAAGTGACGCGAAAATAAGCAGAAATGATACAGATAAGACGGAAAATTATGCAATTACTTGCGTCAATGGTACGTTGAAAGTTACTCCGCGGGATATTGCGGACGCGCAGATTGATATGAAGCAGACCGAGTATGTGTATAACGAAAGTGCGCATAATCCTAAGCCGATCGTTATGATAAATGGCAAAGAATTGTTAAATGGTACGGATTTTGAGCTTTCCTACGCTAATAATGTGCACAGCGGTACGGCAACGGTGACAATTAACGGCAAGGGTAATTACACCGGAAAAGTTGAGAAAACGTTCCAAATCACGCCGAAAATGCCGGAAAAGGACGTGGATTACAAAGTTGCGCTGCCTGCGGATCTGATATATGACGGCAAGCCATGTGAGGCGTCTGTGTGGACGAAAACAGGCGTTGGCGAGGTCACAGTTTGGTACAACGACAGCACGGCTTTGCCGGTTCATGCCGGAACTTACAACGTGGCGGTCGAGATTGCATCGAGTGACAACTTTTCTGCGGTCAAACGGATGAATATCGACAGTTTTACAATCAATAAGCGCACGATCTCTTTGGATACAACAGCGCTGAAAATTGTAGACAAGACATACAACGGACGCGATGATGATGCGCAGATTAGCGGTCTGGCGTTCAGCAACCTACCGGATGGCGCGGTACTGAGCGAGGGCACGGATTACACATTTGCTACGCGCTACGCATCTGCTGAAGTTGGCGAGAGGGACGTGACGATTGCAGTTACACTTACGAATGAAAATTACACGCTGAAAGACGGAAACTGCATCGTAAAAGGTAAAATCCTGCCTAAAACAGTCGAACTTGTTGTAATTGCGAAGGATGCAGTTTATACCGGCCTGCCGTACAGCGAGGGCAATCTGACCTGCTCGGGCACGTTCGCGCCGACGTATCGCTACTACGCCGACAGCAACGGCGCAAAAAGCAATCAACTGGACGGTGCACCGATCAATGCTGGAACTTACTGGGTGGAAGCGTATGCGCCCGAAACGAGCAGTACGGCTTCCGCAACCTCGCAAGCGGTTCGGTTTCATATTGAAAAAGCGCCGCTGTGTATTCGTGCTAAGGGTAAAACCATAACCTATGGAGAAACGTTAAGTGATAATGGTGCGGAAATCAATGGATTCGTGAACAATGAGAACGAAAACGTGCTTTCGGGTCTGAACTATGCGTTTGACTATGCGCAGTTTAGCAATATTGGAACTTACACGATTATTCCGATGGATGCAAAAGCCGAAAATTACAAAATTACATACGAAAACGGCGTGTTGAACGTACAGCCGAAGCCTGTTGAGATAAAATGGAACGGCGAGAGTGTTTTCTATTATGATGGTACGCCGAAGTTGGTCACGGCAGAAGCGATTGGCGCGGTGAACGGAGATGCGCTTACTGTTATAATCGAGGACGGCAGCCGGACCGAAATCGGGTCGTACACCGCACGCGCGGTCGCTCTGGCAGGCGGAAAGGCGGGCAACTATGTGCTGCCCGAGGTACAAACCTTCTCGTTTCAGATTAAGAAGGCGCTCGAGACGGCAGCTGTCACGCCGAGTACCGTTACTGCCGTAATCGATGGTCTGACGATTCGACTGACCGGCTTTGCGACCGAGCCGATTACGGTTTCTGCGCCGGATGCCGTGGCCGCGGGCGATACGCTGACCATCCATGGCGTGACGTACACGATCGACCGTTCTGCAGTGGACGTGCGCCGCGCGGAGATCACGTTCGTGTTTGCGGACAGCAGTGCGCAGACCAACGTTTACGGCGCGGGAGATATCGGAACGGCGTTTCCGGCCGACAGTAAGCGCGGATACACGTTTGACGGGTGGAAAATCGGTGATAAAACGTACACGACGCTGACGGAGGAAGCACTTACTAAACTGAACGGCACGCAGACTGCAGCACCGGTGTTCACCGTTCAGCAGAGTGGCGGAACGAGCGGCAGTGGTGGCGGCGGCGGTTCGGTCCGCACGCCGACCGGTGTGGTGACTGCGGCTAAGAGTGAGCACGGCGAGGTCTCAATCACGCCGAAAAACGCAGCCAAAGGCAGCACAGTGATGATTAAAGCTGTGCCAAAGGAAGGCTATGCGCTCAAAACAATCGCGGTTACCGACCAGAGCGGCAAGCCGGTCGCAGTGACGGAGAAGGACGGTCAGTTTACATTCGTCATGCCTGCGTGCAATGTCACGCTTACGCCTATTTTCGAGAGACAGCCTGCTCAAAATGTGAGTTTCGATGACGTCAAGCCAACCGAGTGGTACGCCGATGCCGTGCACTGTGTTGTGGAAAAGGGTCTGATGAGCGGTACAGGTACGGATGCGTTCTCGCCGGATGGCACGACCACGCGCGGTATGCTGATGACGATTCTCGCACGGTACGCGGGTGCGGATACGACCGGCGGTGCAAGCTGGTACGAGAAGGGCATGGCGTGGGCGCAGTCGGCAGGCATTTCGGATGGCCGCGTGCCGGAGGCTGGCATTACACGAGAGCAGCTCGTCACCATGCTGTACCGCTATGCGGATGCGCCCGAAGCCAGTGGCACACTGGATGCCTTTGCGGATGCGGATACCGTCAGCGCTTATGCGGCTGATGCCATGCGATGGGCGGCGGCGAACGGAATCGTCAACGGCTCGCACGGCAGACTGAATCCACAGGGGAATGCCACCCGCGCACAGGCTGCGGCAATGCTGATGCGGTTCTGCGAAAATATGGAACAATAAAATAATACATTGCGCCGCGCATGTCGGAGAACGCTGTGCGCGGCGCAAATTTTCGGGCCTAAAAATTTTTTGGAGTTTTTTCAGAAAATGTGTTGACAGATTCGTAATTCTGTTATATACTAAACAAGTCGTCAGGGATGAGACGACAACGACCCGATGGAAGTTTAGCTCAGCTGGGAGAGCATCTGCCTTACAAGCAGAGGGTCACAGGTTCGAGCCCTGTAACTTCCACCAAACGAAAAGCTCCTAAACATTGTGGTTTAGGAGCTTTTTTCTCTGTTTATTTGAACTTTTTACAGCGTCGCAAGGGAAGCGGAGCTTTTTTCGTTTTTGTGTGAATGCGGTTTTTTTG
Organism: Butyricicoccus sp. OF27-2pH9A; assembly: GCF_027693185.1. Classification (NCBI taxonomy): domain Bacteria; kingdom Bacillati; phylum Bacillota; class Clostridia; order Eubacteriales; family Butyricicoccaceae; genus Butyricicoccus; species Butyricicoccus sp. OF27-2pH9A. The sequence continues at coordinate 84,748 of NZ_JAQEXK010000013.1, read as the reverse complement.
GGGTTTTTACGGGTGCAGGATGTGGGACTAAGTGCGGGAGCAAAAATCAACGGATAGAGACGACTTTTTCTGCGTTTTCTTCCTGCTCTCGGTCGCAAAACTGAGCACCTTTAACGAGGCGTTCGTGAACGCTTCATCGGAGAGGTGCGTATAAATATGCGACGTCATGGCAATCGACTGGTGACACAGAAGATCCTTTGCAACATTAAGCGGGACACCGGCGGACTGCAGGTCGGTCGCATAAGTGTGTCGCAGGCAGTATGGTGTGAGATCATCAGCCACAACGACGTTTCCGGGTCGATCGCGCCGTGTACCATCTGCGCGCCCATGTCGAGATCAAGCGCCTGTTTGAACGAGCGCCACATCTGCTTCATGGACGTTTCGGTGTGCAGTCTGCCGGTAGTCGGCTGCGTAAAAAGATAGCCGCTACTCTTTTCCTCGACCTTGTGCCAGAGATCGCGCGCGGTCTTTACCCGGACGGAGTACCGCTTGCCATTATAGCTAAACGTTTTGCGGAAACATCCGTCTGATGCGTTTGTTTTTATTGTAAAACATCTTTGGTTGTAAAATAAGAGGGTAGAATGCACTCGCTAACGCTCATCGGTTGCAGCCGGTGGGCGTAATTTTTATATTTAGAACGCGCGTATCAGTACACGCGGGATACCGATAATACGGCATCTTTCCGGGTCGGTGCCCTCGATCCGTCTGGGCGGGTAAGACGGGGTTCGGGGGCACAAGCTTCAGCCAATCTTCGCTCTGAACGTAGTTGATGCGTTTGATGGTCATTTCGTCATCGCCATAGCTGATGACTCCGATCTCGCCGCTGTGGTTCATGGTGTTCTGCTTGAGCACCAGCACGATATCACCATCACGGAAATCAGGATACATACTGTCACCGCGGACATGCATAGCGCAGAAATCCTCCGGCTTGCGGCCCTTGAGATAGGTGTCGGGAACTTCGACCATTTTCTCTTTTGATTCTTTCTCCTAATGTCAGAACAAACACCTTTACTTTATATCAAACATTCGATTGGTTGTGATTAGTGTACCACCTGCGTGATTATAAATCACACGAGGAGGTGTAAAACATAAACGCCTGAACCAATCAGGAACTCCGTCAGGGGGGGCAAGAACGATCTGATGCGGATGTATTCGAACATGGTATTGCTGACACTGGAGCAAGTCGCAAAAATCTACGGTTTTACCGACAAGCACAAAGCCAAGCGCATAATCGGCGCACCGAGAGTGTCCGGCGAGCATCGCGTGATGTACTATCTTGGCGACGTTGCAACCGACATCGTCAAGCGGCGTATGGGCATTGTACGATAAAATGCACAAGAAAGAAGATTCAATGTAAAACAACAACTTCGCAGCCAATCTGGCTGCAGTCGAGAAGCACAGCTGCGGCATCAAGCCGAGCAAGCGTTTTCACTTCTGCTGGACGGAGGAGCAGCTCGAGCAGCTGGCCGCTCTGTGGGATACGGCGTCAAGAACCTGTGGAAGGGCAACTGTCCGCAGATACGCTATCCGGTCATCTACGGCGGCGACGGCATCCGTCCGTCCGGTGAGCCGTTCGTCCTGGAGTGCAAGGGACACTGGGTTATAAGCAGAAGCCGCAGTGCGTGCATATTTCCAACGTCCACGCCGATCTGCTGCCGACCGACGTTTACTCCGGTATGTATGCCCGCGTGACCGTCAACTTCTTCCCGTATGACGCTTCCGGCAACTGCGGCGTAGGCTTCGGTCTGGGCAACGTGTGCAAGACCCGCGACGGCGAACCGCTCGGCAGCCGTGCAAATGCTGTACGGCAGCGTACCCCGGTACGCTTTCGCAGTTGGTGCGGACGGCACTGGTGCTCAAGCCCGGCTACAAATTCGTGGACGCGGACTTTTCCGCTATCGAGGCGCGTGTGGTTGCGTGGCTTGCGGGCGAGAAATGGGTCTTGCAGGTTTTCCGCACGCACGACAAGATCTACGAGGCAACCGAAATCCCGTACACGCGAGTGCATTACCAAGAATGAGGTGAACTACATCAAACTGCGGTCGTTAGAACGGGCAGGCTTTATGATCGGGTATGGTTCGGTTCGCAAGCTGCTGAGCGTCACCGTGCAGGAGCTTGCCGGTCTGGAGGAGCAGACCATCGAGTATCTGCTGCGGTATCAATCAGTACGGTGAGAACCTCGTGAAGAAGCTGGCGAAGGCTATGGAGAAGTAAAGCGAAACCCCTCTGGGAACTGGTTTTATACCGGCTCTCAGAGGGGCTGCTTTATTTATTCGGTTGGCTTCGGTGTATCTCCATCAAAGACTACATGAGCAAAGCGGAAACGCTGCGTAACATCGGGGTACTTCTTGGGATCCACCTCGGAGGCGAACATATCATACGGCCGCGCATAAATTTTGAAGTCGCCGTAGAGCGCCTGATAGATCACCAGCGGTTCGCCGGTTTCCGTGTGCGTGGCGATAGCGAGTACCTGATACAGCTTATTCTTAAAGTGCAAGTATTTTTCACCGACCAGAATTTTTCTTGAAGCCATTCATATTTCCTCCAATCCTATATTTTTATTATAACAGAGAGGAGGGCAAAGAAAAAGAGCACACCCGCAATCAGGTGTGCTCTATTCTGATGGTTAATGCGAAAACATTCCGAACTATGAAAAAAGTTTGTATCTTCGCATTATGGTGGACTTGAAGGGGATCGAACCCTCGACCTCTCGGATGCGAACCGAACGCTCTCCCAAACTGAGCTACAAGCCCGAATATATGTTGTCAAGAAAAGTGTTTTGACCAAACTCAACTGAACAGGGAAGACGGAGACTGCTTTCCGCACTGCTTTCAACTGCGCTAATCGCCCAAATGTCAACTTTTTGCAAGCAATTTACCGATCAAACCAAACTCTATTCGTTTAATTCGCTAAACTACCCTTGACAATTATTAATTATAACGGTAGAATAATTTCATGTCAAGCACTTTTTTCGGGTGCAAAGCAAAAACAGCGTGCAGCAGCCAGCTGTGCCAAAAGGAGAATTTAACATGAAAAACAGCGAAAAAACAATGGAAAAGATCGTAGCGCTCTGCAAGGGCCGCGGCTTCGTATACTCCGGCTCGGAGATTTACGGCGGTCTTGCAAACACCTGGGACTACGGTCCGCTCGGCGTTGAGTTCAAGAACAACGTCAAGGCAGCATGGCGCAAGAAGTTTGTGCAGGAGAGCCAGTACAATGTAGGTCTTGACTCCGCGATCCTGATGAACCCGATGACCTGGGTTGCTTCCGGTCATGTTGGCGGCTTCTCTGACCCGCTGATGGACTGCAAGGAGTGCAAGGAGCGTTTCCGCGCCGACAAGGTAATTGAGGACTGGTGTGCTGAGAATAACTACGATCTCGGCAAGAGTGTTGACGCGCTTAGCCAGGCTGAGATGAAGGCATTCATTGATGAGCATGAGATCGCATGCCCGACCTGCGGCAAGCACAACTGGACCGACATCCGTCAGTTCAATCTGATGTTCAAGACCTTCCAGGGCGTTACCGAGAACGCGAAGAACGAGCTGTATCTGCGTCCGGAGACCGCACAGGGCATCTTCGTAAACTTCCAGAACATCCAGCGCACCACCCGTAAGAAGATTCCGTTCGGCGTTGGTCAGGTAGGCAAGTCCTTCCGCAACGAGATCACCCCGGGTAACTTCACCTTCCGTACCCGCGAGTTTGAGCAGATGGAACTGGAGTTCTTCTGCAAGCCGGGCACCGACCTCGAGTGGTTCAAGTACTGGAAGGATTACTGCCACAATTTCCTGCTGTCTCTCGGCATGAAGGACGAGAACCTGCGTCTGCGCGACCACGATCCGGAGGAGCTGTCTCACTACTCCAACGCTACCACCGATATCGAGTTTATGTTCCCGTTTGGCTGGGGCGAGCTGTGGGGCATTGCCGACCGCACCAATTTCGACCTGACCCAGCATCAGAACACCTCGGGTGTTTCGATGGAATACTTCGATCAGGAAGCAAATGAGAAGTATATTCCGTATGTTATCGAGCCTTCGCTTGGTGCTGACCGTGTTGCACTGGCCTTCCTGTGCGACGCTTACGACGAGGAAGTCGTAGGTCAGGACAAGAACGGCAAGGACGATGTTCGTACCGTTCTGCGTCTGCATCCGGCTCTGGCACCGTTCAAGGCTGCTGTACTGCCGCTGTCCAAGAAGCTGACCGACAAGGCTATGCCGATCTGGCAGGAGCTGGCTAAGCAGTTCTCTGTTGATTTTGACGATGCAGGCTCTATCGGTAAGCGCTACCGCCGTGAGGACGAGATCGGTACGCCGTACTGCGTAACCGTCGATTTCGAGACCGAGCAGGATGGCTGCGTAACCGTTCGTGACCGTGACACTATGGAGCAGGAGCGCATCAAGATTGAGGAAGTTGCTGCTTATATCGCAAAGAAGATCGAGTTCTGATTTTTCGCTGCTGAACATTGATCATCAAAACCGCTGCACAATCCCTGTGCGGCGGTTTTCTTTTATTTGGATGGCGAACAGGAAACACCACTCCAAAACCTATCGAAAAAATAGGGATTGGGCCATCGGAAATTGGGAAATCTGCCGGAACGAAAAAAGTTTGTCGGAAAGGGTTGACAGGAGAGGGGGTATTTAGTATAATCATAGCAATCCCAGTGAAATAATATGAATTTAGGAGAAGCGGTTATGCGATACTACTTTGAAAAGCTGCTCCGCTCGAATTTCCGATTTGGGCGAATGTGATTCTTCTTTTTATTACAGCAAGTCACAAACAACTTTATGGAATGTATAAAAAGGAGATAATTCATCATGGCAACTATCAAGAATACCGAAAACTGGTCCTTTGAAACCAAGCAGCTGCACATCGGTCAGGAAACCGCTGACCCGGTTACCGATTCCCGTGCAGTTCCGATCTACCAGACCACCTCTTATGTTTTCCACGACAGCCAGCACGCAGCTGACCGTTTCGGTCTGGCGGATGCAGGCAATATTTACGGCCGTCTGACTAACTCCACGCAGGATGTGTTCGAGAAGCGCATTGCAGCACTCGAGGGCGGTGTTGCCGCTCTGGCTACCGCTTCCGGCGCCGCAGCGATTACCTACACCATTCAGGCACTTGCTCAGGCTGGCGACCACATCGTAGCACAGAAGACCATCTACGGCGGCAGCTACAACCTGCTGGCACATACTCTGCCGCAGTTCGGCGTTGAGACCACCTTCGTTGATGTACATAATCTGGAAGAACTGGAAGGTGCTATCAAGGACAATACTAAGGCTGTTTACATCGAGACTCTCGGCAACCCGAATTCCGATATTCCGGATATCGAGGCTATTGCAAAGATTGCGCACAAGCACGGTCTGCCGCTCGTAATTGACAACACCTTCGGTACTCCGTACCTCATCCGCCCGATCGAGTACGGTGCTGATATCGTTGTTCACTCTGCTACCAAGTTCATCGGCGGTCACGGCACGACCCTCGGTGGTATCATCGTTGATTCCGGCAAGTTCGACTGGAAGGCATCCGGCAAATATGCACCGATTGCTGAGCCGAACCCGAGCTATCACGGTATCTCTTTTGCAGATGCAGTTGGTCCTGCTGCCTTTGTAACCTACATCCGCGCTATCCTGCTGCGTGATACCGGTGCTACCATTTCTCCGTTCAACGCATTCCTGCTGCTGCAGGGTACCGAGACGCTGTCTCTGCGTATCGAGCGTCATGTTGAGAACACCAAGAAGGTTGTTGAATTTCTGGCCAATCACCCGCAGGTTGAGCATGTAAACCATCCGTCTCTGCCGAATCATCCGGACCATGCACTGTACGAGAAGTACTTCCCGAACGGCGGTGCGTCCATCTTCACATTTGATATCAAGGGCGGCAAGGAAGCAGCTTTCAAGTTTATCGACAAGCTGCAGATCTTCTCTCTGCTGGCAAACGTTGCTGACGTTAAGAGTTTGGTTATCCATCCGGCAACCACCACTCACTCGCAGCTGACCGCAGAGGAGCTGGAGGATCAGGGTATCCATCAGGGCACCATCCGTCTGTCCATCGGCACCGAGAATATCAATGATATTCTGGCTGACCTCGAGCAGGCATTCAACTAAGCAAAGTATCGGTATTCCTATTTATCTCTTACAATTTGATAAGCAAAACCCGCCGTTCCCGGCGGGCTTTGCTTTTTATTCAACTTTTCGGCTGCTGTGTGGTGTCATCCTGTCGGAAGAGCAGCGAGATACACCATGCTGCCGCCAGTCCGACTAGGGTGTAGACGATGCGGCTGATGGCGCCGGTCTGTCCGCCGCACAGCAGCGCGACCAGATCGAGCTTGAAAATGCCGATCAGTCCCCAGTTCAGACCGCCGATAATCATCAGTATCAGTGCGATTTTGTCGATAAGCATAGAAAAACTCCCCTTTCGGTTTGCAGTCAGTATAACCGAAAAGGGGAGTTTCATGCATTTTTACGTTACAGCTGCGAGAAAACCTCGCCGATTGGCGCGTGAATGACCAGATCAGCACGGCGATCCGCAGGAGTAGGGGACTTATTGACCAAAACCAGCTTATTGCCGCGGTAATAGTCGATCAGACCAGCGGCCGGATACACAGCCAGCGATGTGCCGCCGATGATCAGGATATCCGCCTTGGAGATGTAGTCTACGCTCTTGTTGATCGTGTAGCTGTCGAGTCCCTCCTCGTACAGCACGACATCCGGCTTGATAATGCCGCCGCAGGAGCATCGCGGAATACCGGTGCCCTTGGCGATATCCTCAACCGGATATGGCTTGCGGCAGCGCATGCAATAGTTTCGCAGCACCGAGCCGTGCAGCTCAAGCACTTCCTTCGAGCCTGCCTTCTGGTGCAGACCGTCGATGTTCTGCGTTACAACGGCACGACACTTGCCTTCGCGCTCCCACTCGGCCAGCTTGAGGTGGGCCGCGTTCGGCTTTGCATCGAGCGCCAGCATTTTCGCCCGATAGAAGCGGTAAAACTCCTCGGTTTCACTCAAAAAGAACGTGTGGCTGAGAATGGTCTCCGGCGGGTATTTGTACTGCTGGTTGTACAGACCGTCCACCGAGCGGAAATCCGGAATGCCGCTCTCGGTCGATACGCCCGCACCACCGAAAAAGACAATATTGTCGCTGCCGTCGATCCACTCTTTTAATTTAGCAATCTTCTCATCCATGATATTAGCTCCTTTCGTCGCTAATGAATTGAAAATTAAGGTATTCGGCACAGCCGAGTGATTTAATGCACGCAAGAATAGCGGCATTTTCCATTTTCCATTCTCAATTCTCAATTTTCCATTATTTCGATTATTCGATAATCGACACTAAGCCCTCATGACGCGGCTTTGCCGGCGTTTCCTTTTCGATGTAGCCAATTGCAGCGGAGCAGACAACGATATGATCCTCCGGTACGCCGTACTCAGTCAGCAGTGCACGAACCTCGGGTACGTCGCAGGTCTCGCGCAGCTGGTTGATCCAGCAGGAGCCGAGGCCAAGCTCGGTAGTCATCAGCAGCAGATTCTCCATTGCAGCAGCGCCGTCTACCAGAGCGTGGTGCTCATCCCTCTTGTAGGAAATGATGATGTTGACCGGTGCACCGTAGAAATTGTACTGCGGACCGCGATTGTCTGCCTCAGCAACGGCACGAGCCAGCTTGAGCGACTTCTCTGCATTGTAAATCACGGTAAAGTGCCACAGGTACTTGCCCATGCCGGAAGGCGCCCATTCAGCAGCTTCAACAATCTGCATGATCTGATCCTTCGGCGGCAGCTCGGACTTGAACGCGCGCGTAGAGCGGCGAGACTTGATAACTTCCATCAGGTTAGACATAGGGAAAAACCTCCTGAAACAAATAGGGATTGATATTTATAAATATAGTATATAGCATTCTGGGTGTCGTTTCAAGACAACATGAACAAAAATGCGGCTGCATCTGTAAATTATCTGTGAAAACAGCGGTTTGTGTGGTATACTGATTCTAATTGAAAAATAATGCGGGAGGAATCTCTTACATGATCACTATCAGCGATCTTAGCTTAAACTTCAGCGGCGAGCCACTGTTCAAAGATGTAAACCTGAAATTTACCCAGGGCAACTGCTACGGTGTTATCGGTGCAAACGGCGCAGGCAAGTCTACCTTCCTGCGCATTCTGTCCGGCGATCTGGACCCGTCCACCGGCACGGTTTCGATTGCGCCCAAGACCCGTATGAGCGTACTCAAGCAGGACCACTTCGCCTTCAACGAGGAGACCGTTCTCAACACGGTTCTCGGCGGCAACGAGCGTCTGCTCGAGGTCATGCGCGAAAAGGATGCGCTCTATATGAAGGACCCGTTCACCGAGGAGGACGGCAACAAGGCTGCCGAGCTCGAGTCCGAGTTTGCCGAAATGGGCGGCTGGGACGCTGAGACGGAGGCCAGCCAGCTGCTGAACGGTCTGGGCCTGGATGCAGATGCCATCCTGTACACCGAAATGAAGAACCTCGGTGACGTCGAGAAGGTCAAGGTGCTGCTGGCGCGTGCGCTGTTCGGCAAGCCGGATATTCTGCTGCTGGACGAGCCTACCAACCATCTGGACATTCAGGCAGTCCGCTGGCTGGAGGACTTCCTTGCTGATTTCGAAGGCACCGTCCTTGTTGTATCGCATGACCGTCACTTCCTGAACAACGTATGTACCCATATCGTCGATATCGACTACGGCAAGATCAAGCTGTATGTCGGCAACTATGAGTTCTGGTATGAGTCCTCTCAGTTGGTTCAGCGCATGATCAAGGACCAGAACCGCAAGAATGAGGAAAAGATCAAGGAACTGCAGAACTTCATTCAGCGTTTTGCGGCAAACAAGTCCAAGTCCCGTCAGGCGACCAGCCGCCGCAAGCTGATCGACAAGCTGTCCGTCGAGGAAATGCCGGCTTCGTCCCGCCGTTACCCGTGGGTAGCGTTTGACGCGGACCGTGAGGCAGGCAAGGACATTCTCGAGGTGCGCGGCATCTCCAAGACCATCGACGGCGAGAAGGTGCTCGACAACGTATCCTTCATCGTTCGCCGCGGCGACAAGATTGCGTTCATCTCGGATAACGAGCTGGCAATGACTACGCTGTTCCAGATTCTTATGGGCGAGATGAAACCGGATGAGGGCAGCTTCAAGTGGGGCGTTACCACCTCGCAGAGCTATTTCCCGAAGGACAACAACGAGTTCTTCGAGGGCCACGAGGAAAACATGCTCGACTGGATCGCACCGTATTCCCGCACGGATACACTGGAATCCACGCTGCGCGGCTTCCTCGGCCGTATGCTGTTCTCCGGCGACGATGTTTACAAGCCGGTTCGCGTACTGTCCGGCGGTGAGAAGGTTCGCCTGATGCTGGCGCGCATGATGCTGTTCGGCTCGAACGTGCTTGTCATCGACCAGCCGACCAACCACCTCGATCTGGAATCCATCACCGCAGTCAACAACGGCGTTCGTGATTTCAAGGGCACCGTACTGTTCGCGTCGCATGACCATGAGTTCGTGCAGACCATTGCGACCCGTATTATCGAAATTCGTGAAAAGGGTGTTCTGGACAAGGAATGCACCTATGACGAGTTCCTCGAGTTCCGCGAGACCTACAAGGGCTGATGCCGGAGCGCTTTCGGCGCGGTCTGAACGGCCTGCTCGTGCTGCTGATACTGGGCGCGTTGGCATACGCCTCGGCGCTGCTGTTCGGCTGGAACTGTCCGATCAAATACTTGACCGGCGTGCCATGTCCCGGCTGCGGACTGAGCCGTGCGCTTGCCGCTCTGCTCCGGCTGGACTTTTGGACAGCACTGCGGTTTCACCCGATGGTTTTCGTTCTGCCGACAGTCGTTTTGTACGCACTGTTTGGTAAAAAGCCACTTCTTGGCTCAAAAAAACTCGAACGCGTGCTGCTGTGGAGCGTTATCGTGCTGGATATCGCAATTTGGCTGATACGTCTCGCGCTGCATGACCCGCTGATTTTTTGAAGATTTCCCGCTCGAACTGTACTGCACGGTTCGAGCGGATGTTGCTTTATTCGGCATTTTGTGCAATATGCAAAAATTAACCGGAAATTTAATCGGGTTTTGCTGTACTTTTTCGTAGGCACATGCTATACTGTTGCCAAGGGAGGGGATAGTTTATGATGTTTGGAATTGACAGCCTGTATATCTGGCTGGCTGTCATTATCATCAGTGTAGCGGTAGAGGCGTTTACACTCACGCTGTGCGGCATCTGGTTCGCTGCAGGCGGTGTCGCAGCACTTATTGCAGCCAGCCTTTCGGTCGGGCTGATGGGGCAGTGGATTGTGTTCATTGTGTTCTCCGCGCTGCTGCTTGTACTGGTGCGTCCGCTCTGCCGCCGTTTTCTCGGCAGTCGGCAGCAGGCGACCAACGCGGATCGTATCATCGGACAGACGGCTGTTGTTACCGAACCGATTGACAATATTCTGGAGACCGGTGCGGTGAAAATCAACGGAAAGATCTGGACAGCCCGCAGTGCGACTGACGCGCAAATTGCAATCGGGACAAGAGTCACGGTTGTGGAGATCCGCGGCGTCAAGGCGATTGTAAAACCGAACCAACTGTAAAGGAGCGTTATCATGGATTATATTATTGTACCCATCATCTGGATTGTGCTGATTATTCTGCTCATCGCGTTCATTGCAAGCAATATCGTGATCGTGCCGCAGGCGAAGGCGTATGTTATCGAGCGTCTCGGTACCTACCGCGACACATGGAGCACCGGCCTGCATTTCAAGGTGCCGCTGTTTGAGCGCATTGCCCGCAAGGTAACCCTCAAGGAGCAGGTAGTCGATTTTCCGCCGCAGCCGGTTATCACCAAGGATAACGTAACCATGCAGATCGACACGGTCGTGTACTTCCAGATCACCGATCCGAAGCTGTTTGCATACGGTATCGAAAGCCCGATGGCGGCAATTGAAAATCTGACTGCAACCACACTGCGAAACATCATCGGTGATCTCGAGCTTGACCAGACGCTGACCAGCCGCGATATCATCAACACCAAAATGCGCTCCATCCTCGATGAAGCGACCGATGACTGGGGCATTAAGGTAAACCGCGTGGAGCTGAAGAACATCATTCCGCCGGCTGCCATTCAGGAATCTATGGAGAAGCAGATGAAGGCCGAGCGCGAACGCCGCGAGTCCATTCTGGTAGCGGAAGGTAAAAAGCAGTCCGCGATTCTGGTGGCTGAAGGTGAAAAGGAAGCAACCGTTCTTGCTGCAGAGGCAAATCGCCTTGCCAAGATCAAGGAGGCCGAAGGTGAAGCGGAAGCGCTGCTTACCGTGCAGAAGGCACTGGCAGACTCCATCAATCTGCTGAATGAAGCGGCACCGACTGAGCAGGTTATCAAGCTGAAATCCCTCGAGGCATTCAGCAGCGCCGCTGACGGCAAGGCAACTAAGATCATTATCCCAAGCGAGATCCAGAGCCTTGCGGGTCTGGCAACCTCATTCAAGGAAGTTATGACCGATCCGAAGCGCGAACAGCCCAAGAAGTAAAAAATGCGTTCAAGTCCTGCAGACCGTATCCGGCCTGCAGGACTTTTTTGCACGCAAAATTGTCATTTGTGTCCGACTCGATTCTTGACAGAAGTGGACTGGAATGTTATCATAAGTTGAATAGATATGCACATATTGCGGGAGGGATCAAATTGTCGGCAAAGCATACAGAGGCAGAACTGGAGTGCTGCGAGGAGCATATCGTCCATACGGACGCAGTTATGGCAGCGCGCAGCGCAATGCCGGCAGAGGAGATCACTACAGCCGCATCAGATTTTTTCAAAGCGTTTTCCGACAAGACCCGCTTGCGGATACTGGCGGCGCTTGTGTCCGCGGAGCTGTGTGTCTGTGATATTGCGTCGCTGCTGAACATGAGCCAGTCCGCGATATCGCATCAGCTTCGTTTTTTGAAACAGGCGCGGTTGGTCAAGAGTCGAAAAACCGGAAAAACAGTATATTATGCGCTGTGCGATGATCATATTCAGACCATTTTGGCACAGGGAATCGCGCACGTGCAGGAGGGATAAACGGAATGAGCGAAAATAACCGCCCTGATTCGGAACAGAAGAAGGACCAGACAACGGCGGAAGATATTTTAGCACAGGTCGATTCGATTTTAGCGGATCTGGAAAATTCGGCAGTAGCGCAGCTGTTTGCCGCTCCGGAAAAGCCTAAACCCGAAGAGAACAAAAAACCGCCTGAAAAAGAAGAATCAGCGCCGCCCGGCGAGCCTGAGCCGCCGGACAAGAATGCGGAGCAGCCGGAGACTGAACCGGAAGCCGATACATCGCACCAAAGTGTAAGCGAATCTCCGGAGGCGGAAACGCCGCCCGAGGAAGCGGCGGCAGCTGAGCCTGCAAAGCCCTCGGAGGAATCAGACGCAGCTGAGGAATCGCCGGAAGATTCGGAAGACGAATTTGACGAAGAAGAAGATTCGCCGAATGAGGCTGAAGACGAGGGCGACTGGGATGAACCGGAATTTGACGACGAAGGTATAGAGGACGAGCTTCCTGAGGAAGAACAATCGCAGGAAGCGGAGTTCGAGCCTATCGTAGAGGAAAAGTCGGACAGGCTGCAGAAGCTAAAAGAAAAACTGAAAAACCATGAAAAGGACAAGGCGGAGAAAAAGGAACAGGCAAAATCCGCACCTAAGGAGAAGCCTAAACCAAAGGATGAAAAAAAGCCGGAGGAAAAGAAGCCGGAACCGTCAGTAATCGAAGCTCCGGAGGACGCGGACGATACCACCGGTATGAATTTCGTGCAGAAGGCACAGTACCGGGCGAAAATGCGTCGGCGTGAGCAGACCCGTCTGCGGCGAGAAAATGCACGCCGTATACAGGAAGGCGCTGAAGTGACCTATCAGCCGATGACACGGTTGGATATGCAGAGCACAGGCGCACGGCTGGCTGCCGCGGCAATTGTTCTTGTGGCCGGAATCGCGATGGGAGGTTCGAGCGCGGCATTGCCGCTCTGCCTGTTGGCGTTTTTGATCACAGCGCTGCCGATTGCAGCGCATGTGCTGACCAATCTGACACACGGTTCATTTTTCGATGAATATCTGCTCGTGCTAATGGCATCCATCGGCGCATTCGCGCTCGGCAGCCGTGCAGAAGCAACGATCGTGCTCATCCTGTTTGAGATTGGCAAAATTGCAGGTGATATCGTTCTGGCATCCACCTATCAGGTATTGCCGCAGCAGCATGATTTCATGCCGGAAAAGGCAACGGTCGTCAACATGAAGGGCGAACAGCGTCAGGTTCCGCTGGCAGATATCCGTCTGGGTGAGCTGGTTCTGGTGCACTCGGGTGAGCGCGTACCGATTGACGGCGTTGTGCTTCGCGGAGACGGCACGGTGGATGACAGCGTGCTTACCGGTGAAAACGTGCCGATGGCAGTTGATAAGAATACGCGTGTGCTGGCAGGCAGCCGGTATAACGGCTCTCTGATGCTGATTCGTGTGATCTCGCGCTATGAAGACTGCGCGGTTCGTCAGATTCGCCGCGTACAGAATGCGGCCGCCGAGCACAAGGCAGCGTTGGAAAAAAGTGCGCAGCGTAATGCCAAGCGTCTGGTTCCGGTTGTGATCGTCATTGCCGTACTGGCAGCCGCACTTCCGCCGCTGTTCATGCCCGGTTCAGATATGACCGGCTGGATATATCGCGGACTGACGCTTCTCATCGCCTGCTGTCCGACCGCACTGGCGCTGGCTGTCCCACTTGCTTTTGTATGCGGCGGCGGCCGACTTGAGAGTGAAGGCGTTCACATGAAGGGCAGCGAAGCGATGGAACGGACTGCAGACCTGCGTCTGGTCGTGTTCAACAAGACCGGCACGGTGACCAACGGCAATCTGCAGATTAAAAAGATTTATCCCACACAAGAGTTTTCCGAAAAGAACTGTCTGGCACTTGCCGCAGCAGCTGAGCAGCTTTCACAGCATCCGATTGCGCGCGCAATCGCAAGTGCATGCCGGGAAAAACTGCCAAAGATCGAGGAATTTGAGGAATTCCCGGGCCGCGGCGTGCGCGCCCGTATCGGTGATCACGTTCTGCTGGTAGGCAACCGCAAGCTGATGGTCTCTCGCGGTGTCAAGGGTTTGCCGGATATCGACGGCACGGTTGTTTACATCGCCTGTGAAGGGGAGCACATCGGCGTGATTGAATTGGAGGATACGGTTCGTCCGTCCGCTGCTGACGCGATCAAGAAGATCAAGGATCAGGGCGTTGAGCGTACTGTACTTATCACCGGTGACGCTGAGACACCAACCCAGCGAATTGCAAATGCCACCGGTATCGATACCGTTCACTGCAGCTTGATGCCCGAGGAAAAGCAAGCGAAGCTGGACTTTATGATGCGTACGATTCCGACAGACGGCACGACCGCCTATGTCGGTGACGGCGTAAGCGATATCGAGCAGCTCAAGATGGCCGATGTCGGTGTGGCAATGGGCACGCGCGGCTCCCGCTATTCAGCGGATGCGGCGAATGTACTGATTACCGCAAATGATCTGAGTGGTCTCGGCGAAGCTGTTCAGGTCTGCAAGAGTACACACGGAGTGGCAATGCAGAATCTGACACTGCTGGCCGCCATCAAGCTGGTGCTTGCTGTACTGGCACTGATCGGTCTGGCGCAGATGTGGATGGCAGTTATCGTCGATGCTGTACTCACGGTGCTGACTGTATTCAATACGTCCCGACTGCTCGGCAGTAAGCCGGAAATTTCAGAGGAATAAGCAAAACGCGAAGAAAGTGTAAAGGCTTTCTTCGCGTTTCTTTTTTGTTTTGTGTACTTTCTGCGCGAAAACAGTCAAAAACAGTATGGTTTTTTTCGGAAGGATATGATACAATAATCTGTATGAATGAAAATGGAGGAATACGTCTTGCATAAAAAGATGGAAGCCATTTTGTCCCGTGTACAGAAGCCGGCACGCTACGTCGGCGGTGAATGGGGCTCGGTGATGAAAGATAAAAAGAACATCGATCTGCGATTTGCGTTCTGTTTTCCGGATACCTATGAGGTTGCCATGTCTCACCTCGGTTCGCGTATCCTGTACGGTCTGCTCAACGATCAGAAGGGCATCTGGTGCGAACGCGTCTGCGCGCCATGGATTGACATGGAGGCCGAAATGCGCGAGGCAGGGCTGCCGCTGTACGGTCTGGAGAGCGGTGACCCGTTGTCGGACTTTGATATTATCGCTTTTACGCTGCAGTACGAGCTGTCGTTTTCCAACATTCTGAATATGCTGGATCTCGGCGGTATTCCGGTGCTGGCAAAGGATCGCACCGAACTCAAACATATTGTAGCCTGTGGCGGTCCGTGTGCCTACAATCCGGAGCCGCTCGCTGACTTTGTTGACCTGTTCATGATCGGCGACGGCGAGGAGATCATGTTGGAGTTTACCGATCTGTACCGCAAGGCCAAGCGCGAAGGCTGGTCTAAGCAGGAATTTCTGATTGCAGCAGCACAGATCGAGGGTATGTATGTACCTTCGCTGTACGAGGTCAAGTATCACGAGGACGGCACGATCGAGAGCGTCACACCGACGCACGGTGCACCGGCTCTCGTGCAGAAGCGCATCGTCAAGGATCTGGATACCATGTACTATCCGGAGTCCTTCGTTGTGCCCTCGACGGATATTGTATTCGACCGTGCGATGATCGAGCTATTCCGCGGCTGTCCGCGCGGCTGCCGATTCTGTCAGGCCGGTCACACTTATCGTCCGCTGCGTACCAAGTCCAAGGAAGTGCTACTCAAGCAGGCGCAGGCGGTGCTCAAGAACTCCGGTTACGAGGAAATCTCTCTGTCCTCGCTGTCTACGAGCGACTACGGTGAGCTGTCCGGTCTGACCGAGTGCATGCTCGACTATTGTGAGCCGCGTCATATCAGTCTGTCACTGCCGTCTCTTCGTGCGGACAGCTTTTCCGCCGAACTGATGGAGCGCGTACAGAAAACCCGCAAAAGCGGCCTGACGTTCGCATGTGAGGCCGGTACGCAGCGCCTGCGCGATGTTATCAACAAGAACATCCGCGAGGAGGACGTGCTCCATGCCTGCGAGATTGCCTTTCAGGGCGGCTGGAATAACGTCAAGCTCTATTTCATGATGGGTCTGCCGACCGAGACCTACGAGGATCTGGACGGCATTTCCGACATTTGCAAAAAGGTCGCCTATTGCTGGCGTGAGAACACGCCCAACCGTGCGCGCGGCGTGCGTATCACAGCGTCGGCTTCGTGCTTTGTGCCCAAGCCACAGACCCCGTTCCAGTGGGACGCGCAGGACACGCTCGAGCAGTTCCGCGAGAAGCAGGCGCATCTCAAGGTGGTCATGAAAACCAAGAATGTCACCTACAACTGGCATGACGCTGAGACCTCGGTGCTCGAGGGCGTTATTGCACGCGGCGACCGTCGTCAGGGTAAGGCGATTCTGCTGGCGTGGCAGCGCGGCTGCAAGATGGATGGCTGGGATCAGTGCTTCGACTTTGATAAGTGGATGCAGGCGTTCCGCGACTGCGGACTGGATCCCGCGTTCTACGCATCCCGTCAGCGCCCGATGGACGAGGTCTTTCCGTGGGATCACATCGGCTGCGGCACGCGCAAAGAGCACCTCAAGCGTGAGTGGGAGCGTTCCCGCGAAGCGGCTATCACGCCGGACTGTATGCACCAGTGTGCCGGCTGCGGCGCAAGCGCACTGCTGAAGGGAGGCAAGTGCCATGTTTAAGGCAAGAATGAAGTTTGCCAAGGAGGGACGCGCCAAGTATATCTCCCACCTTGATCTCATGCACGCCATGCAGCGCTCGATGGCGCGCTGTCAAATGCCGCTGTGGTTTACCGAGGGCTTCAACCAGCACGCCTACGTTTCGGTGGCGCTGCCGCTCTCGACCGGTTACTCCGGCGAGTGCGAATTTCTGGATTTCAATATCACGGCAGAAGCCGTGCCGGAAAATGCGGTGGAAGCGCTCAATGATGTATTTCCCGAGGGCCTGCGTGCAATCGAGATTTACCCGCTTGCCGACGGCGGCATGAAGGTCGGTTCGATCGAATGGTCGCAGTACCGCATCACCTGGGGCTTTGAGGGCGGCACGCCCAAGGGCTTTGCCGAGGATGTGCGCAATCTGTTCCGCCGTCCGGTGGTCGAGATCGTCAAGCGCTCCAAGCGCGGCGAAAAGACGGTCAATATGCGTGAGCTGATGCGCGATCTGACCGTGACCGATGGTCCGGACGAGGTGACCGCTGTTGTCACCACCGCTGCCGGCAATAACAACATGAGTCCGGAATACCTGACCCGTGCCATCCGGCAGTATCTGCCGCAGTACGAAATTCCGTTCAGCGCGTACCACCGCATGAACGTGTTTACTTCTGACGGCACTCCATTCCGATAAAAGGAGAGTTTCATGGCAACTCAGAATGTTTCCGAAGAACAACTGCAGTCGCAGTTTACCTATATTGACGCGGTAGCCCGCCTGTTGGGAGACAAGCGTCCCAAAGCCTATACGCATACGTTTGGCTGCCAACAGAACGAGGCGGATACCGAGCGTATCCGCGGCATGCTGTCCGAAATGGGCTACGAAATGACCGATACACCGGATGCGGCGGATTTTATTCTTTTCAACACCTGCGCTGTGCGTGAGCATGCCGAGGATCGTGCGTTCGGCAACATCGGCGCACTCCGCCACCTGAAAAAAGAGCGGCCGGACATTGTTATTGCAATGTGCGGCTGCATGGCCCAGCAGGAGAAGAACGTCGAGAAGATCAAGAAAAGCTATCCGCAGGTCAACCTGCTGTTCGGCACGCATGCGCTCTGGCGATTTCCGTCATTGCTGTACCGCGTGCTGACCGAGAAAAAACGCGTATTTGACATCGGCGGCGAGGACGATATCGCCGAAGGCCTGCCGGTGCTGCGTGCCAAGGGCGCAAAGGCGTGGCTGTCCATCATGTATGGCTGCAACAACTTCTGCACCTACTGCATCGTACCGTATGTGCGCGGCAGAGAGCGCAGCCGCCGACCGGAGGAGATCGAGAAAGAACTGCGTGAGCTGGTCGCGGCGGGTTACAAGGAGATTACGCTGCTCGGCCAGAACGTCAACTCCTATGGTAAGGATCTCGGCATTGACGTGGATTTTGCCGATCTTCTGCGCCGTCTCAACGCCGTGCCCGGCGATTTCTGGCTGCGGTTTATGACAAGCCACCCGAAGGACGCGTCTCCCAAGCTGTTCTCTGCTATGGCAGAGTGCGGCAAGGTCGCAAAACAGCTGCATCTGCCGTTCCAGTCGGGCAGCGACGAAATCCTGCGGCGCATGAACCGCCGCTATACGGCAGAGCACTACAAATCGCTGATTGCGGATGCACGGTCGAAAATGCCGGATATTACGCTGTCAAGCGATATTATCGTCGGTTTCCCGGGCGAAACGGACGAGGATTTTGAGGATACCTTAAAGCTGGTGCAGGATACCCGGTTTGATCTGCTGTTTACCTTCCTGTATTCGCCTCGCACGGGCACGCCCGCAGCCTCCTATGAGGATAACGCTACGCCGCAGGATAAGCAGCGCCGCTTCGAGCGCCTGCTCAAGGCGCAGGATGAAATCGTTGCTGAAAAGCAGGCGGCGTATCAGAGCAAAAAGCTGCGGCTGCTTGTGGACGGTAATGCCAAAGGACCGGAATATCCGTTTACCGCCCGTACCGAGGGCAACCTGCTTGTCTGCGTACGCGGTGACGATATCAAAATCGGTGAATTTATCGAGGCAGAGATCGAGAAAACCTCGCTTCGCTGTCTGTTTGCACACAAATTATAAGAAAGAGGTAAGAACATGGCTGAACTGACGCCCATGATGCAGCAGTATTTTGAGATCAAAAACAAAAATAAAGATTACATTCTGTTTTACCGTCTGGGCGATTTCTACGAAATGTTCTTTGACGATGCCAAGCTGGTCTCCCGCGAGCTGGAGCTGACGCTGACCGGCCGCGACTGTGGTCAGGGAGAACGTGCACCGATGTGCGGCGTACCGTATCACAGTGCGGAAGGCTATATTGCCAAGCTGGTGCAGAAGGGTTACAAAATTGCAATCTGTGAGCAGATGGAGGACCCGAAAAAGGCAAAAGGTCTGGTCAAGCGCGAGATCATCCGACGCGTGACACCGGGTACGGTCGTGGAAGCCTCCATGCTGGATGAAAATCGGAACAACTTTCTCGGCTGCGTATACGCAGCCGGTGGTTCTGTCGGCGTATGCTTTGCTGATATTACGACAGGTTCGGTGTACGCGACCGGATCGGATAACTGGAATGACATAACCAGTGAGTTCGGACGTTTTGTGCCGCGTGAGGTGTTGGTCGGCGGCGGAGCCATTTCTGCAGACAGCCTTCAGTCCTTTCTGAAGGAACGTCTGGAGGCGCTTATCGAGCCGATGCCGGAGGAGTGCTTTGAGGCACAGCGCAGTGCGGAACGCATTCAGGAGCACTTCAAGGTGCAGGACTTTGACGCTGTCGGTCTGACCGACCTGCCGTGCACTGTGCGGTGCCTCGGCGGTCTGTTGGATTACCTTGAACAGACGCAGAAGGCCAGCCTTTCCAGTCTGAATCAGCTGCAGGTGTACCATCAGGGTCAGTACATGGAGCTTGACCTGATCGCACGCCGCAATCTCGAGCTTTGCGAGACCATGCGCACCAAGGAGAAAAAGGGCACGCTGCTGTGGGTGCTCGACCACACGCGCACGGCAATGGGCTCGCGCCTGATTCGTCAGTGGATTGAAAAACCGCTGTATAATCCGCTGCATATTGCACGCCGTCAGCAGGCGGTAGGTGCATTGTGTGACGATGTAATTGCCCGCACGGCATTGACGGACGCACTCAAGCGGGTGTTCGATATGGAGCGCCTGATCGGGCGTGTAGCCTACGGCACTGCAAACTGCCGTGATCTGCGTGCGCTGTCGGCGGCAATTTCTTGTCTGCCGGAGATCAAAACGCAGGCTGCTCTGTTCGGCCAGGCTATGCTGCGCGAGCTGACCGGCAAGATTGATCTGCTCGAAGACATCCGCGCGCTGGTCGAGCAGGCCATTGTAGACGAGCCGCCGATTCTTCTTCGGGAAGGCGGCATGATCCGCAAAGGCTTCAATGAGGAGATTGACCGTCTGCGCGACCTTGCGTCCGGCGGCAAGGGCAAAATTGCCGCAATCGAGCAGGCGGAACGCGAGCGTACCGGCATCAGCAAGCTGAAAATCGGCTACAACCGTGTGTTCGGCTATTATATTGAGGTCAGCCGCTCCAATGCGGAGGCGGTTCCAGAGAACTATATTCGTAAGCAGACGCTTGCGAACAGCGAGCGCTATATCACCGAGGAGCTGAAACAGCTCGAGAGCACCGTGCTCGGTGCACAGGAACGCCTGACCGCACTCGAGTACGAAGTATTCGTTTCTGTACGCGACCAGATTGCCGCCGAGGTACACCGCGTGCAGAAGACCGCGCAGGCTATTGCAACGCTTGACGTTCTGTGTGCTCTGGCCGATGTGGCTTGTGATAACAACTATGTTTGTCCGGTGGTTGATTTTTCTGACCGCATTGACATCAAGGACGGTCGTCACCCGGTTGTTGAGAAAATGCTGTCCGACAGTCTGTTCATCCCGAACGACACCTTGCTCGACAGCAAGGAAAACCGCGTTGCTATCATCACCGGCCCGAATATGGCAGGCAAATCCACCTATATGCGGCAGGTGGCGCTGATTGCCATCATGGCGCAGATTGGCTCGTATGTACCGGCCTCATCCGCGCATATCGGCGTGGCAGACCGCGTGTTTACCCGTGTCGGTGCGTCGGATGATCTGGCAAGCGGTCAATCCACCTTCATGGTGGAGATGAGCGAGGTCGCGGACATTCTGCGGCACGCTACCAAGTCCAGCCTGATCATTTTGGATGAGATTGGCCGCGGAACCTCTACCTATGATGGCATGAGCATTGCCCGCGCAGTCGTAGAGTATGTAGCGGACAAGAAGCGCATCGGCGCACGCGCGCTGTTTGCAACGCATTATCACGAGCTGACGGTGCTTGAAGATCTGGTCAAGGGCGTCAAGAATTACAATATCGCAGTTAAAAAGCGCGGGGATGACATTACGTTCCTGCGCAAAATCGTGCGCGGCGGCGCGGATGACAGCTATGGCATTGAGGTTGCAAAGCTGGCCGGTGTGCCGAATCCGGTCATCAAGCGGGCAAAGGCTGTGCTGGCTGATCTGGAATCCACCATGCCGAAAATCGAGCTGCATGCCGTAGCCGAGGAACCGGAAGACGTTCCGCAGATTACGATGGATTCGCTCTCCGGCG
Source organism: Butyricicoccus sp. OF27-2pH9A (assembly GCF_027693185.1). NCBI lineage: Bacteria > Bacillati > Bacillota > Clostridia > Eubacteriales > Butyricicoccaceae > Butyricicoccus > Butyricicoccus sp. OF27-2pH9A. Next base: position 63,427 of record NZ_JAQEXK010000013.1, on the reverse strand, counting down.
ATGCCGTAGCCGAACGTCTGCGTGCACTGCAGGTGGACACCATGACGCCGATCGAAGCGCTCAACGCACTGTATGAGCTGAAAAAGCTGGTTTAATCATTTATCAGGGCAGGAAAGACCAAGCATGATTTGTTCCGGAAAGGAAAACAAAGAAAAATGGCAGTGATTCATGAATTATCTCCGCATCTTGCGGATCTGATCGCGGCGGGAGAGGTTGTTGAACGGCCGTCCTCTGTGGCGAAGGAGCTGGTCGAGAATGCGATCGACGCAGGTTCTACCCGCATTACAGTGGAGATTGAAAACGGCGGCATTACCTATCTGCGTATTGCGGATAACGGCTGCGGCATGTCGGCAGAAGACGCGCCCGTGGCTTTCCGCCGCCACGCGACCAGCAAGCTGCGTACCGAGGAAGATTTGAACGCCATCGGCACATTGGGTTTCCGCGGTGAAGCATTGGCTGCGATTTCGTCGGTTACGCGCATTGATCTGTTTACGCGTCAGGCAGGTTCGATTGCGGGTCTGCACCTGCATCTGGAAGCCGGTGAGATTCAGACACAGGAGGAAGCCGGCTGTCCGGAAGGCACAACAATCGTTGTGCGCGACCTGTTCTTCAACACACCGGCTCGCATGAAGTTTCTCAAAAAGGACTTCACCGAGGCGGGTTACATTCTCGGCGTAGTACAGCATGCGGCGCTCTCCCATCCGGAGATTGCGTTTACGCTTATTCGCGACGGCAAGCAGGTATTCTCGTCGGACGGCAAGGGCAAGCTAATTGCACCGGTGTTCGGTGTATTCGGCAAGGAAATGACTGCCAATATGATTGAAGTGCCGATGACCGAGCGCAACGGTATGACCGTACACGGCTACATTGTCAAGCCGCACGCCGGACGTGCCAACCGTTCGATGCAGCACTTTTTCGTCAATGGACGCTATGTCAAGAGCCGTCTTATGCAGGCTGCAATGGAAGAGGCCTATCGCAATGCGATTATCACCGGAAAGTATCCGTCTGGTGCGGTTTTCCTTGATCTGCCGCTGTCAGCGGTCGATGTCAACGTGCATCCGGCAAAAACCGAAGTCAAATTTTCGCAGGAAAAGCCGATTTTCGAAGTCGTGTATATTGCCTGCAAGAATGCACTTGCCGCAAACGACAATATGCCGCATCTGGAGCATAAAGAAAAAGGGACAACTGCCGCGCCGCGTGAGGATAATCTGACGCACGAGCAGCAGCGATTTGCGATTCCGAAGCCGGTGGACCCCAAGCCGTTTGCCGCGCCGCGTGTAAAGCCAACACCGATTACACCGGTAAAGAACGGCGAGGAAGCACCGGATTTAGAGGATTTTCTCGTTTCGATCCCGCCAAAGGCAGAGCGTCCGCGCAGTGCATCGGGTTATCTATCCGCGCCGCGCATCCTGCAGGACGAACCGCAGGAACCGATTTGTCCGCGAATGGCACAGCCGGTTGAGTCGTCGGTCGCAGAACCAACACCTGCTGTGCATACGCCGGCGCCGGAGCCGGAAGATGAACCGATGGTTGTTGTGCCGCCTGTCAGCGCACCGGAGGTCAAGGATAAGCCGCAGATCCTGCAGCCGCTGGATGCCGGTGTGCGTGTAATCGGCGAATGCTTCCAGACGTACATCATTGCTGAGGACAAGGACGGCTTGATTCTCATCGACAAGCATGCCGCGCATGAACGTATTCTGTTTAACAAGCTGCGTGCGGAGACCGATATGCCGCAGCAGCAGCTTCTCACGCCTGTAATTGTAGAGCTGACCGGCGAGGAAGCCGCCGCTGTGCAGTCGCAGATCGTGGACATCCGTCAGGCAGGCTTTGCCATCGACAGCTTTGGCGAGAACAGCTTTGCCGTACGCAGTGTGCCCGCTTATCTGGATAGCGGCGATGTGCAGAGCGTCATCAGTGAATTGGCCGAAAAGGCGATGAACAGCCGTACCACCGTGCCGGATCGTCTGGATGATTTGATTCATACAGTAGCATGCAAGGCGGCTATCAAGGCAGGCAAGCCAACCACGATGACCGAGTTGCAGGACCTGTGCGAGCGGGTGCTGAGCGATGACAACGTGCGTTCCTGCCCGCATGGCAGACCGACGACCGTTCGTCTGACCAAATATGAGCTTGACAAGATGTTCAAGCGTGTAAATCAATAAAAAGTGAGGAAACAGCATGGAAAACCGTTTGATCTGCATCTGCGGACCGACTGCCAGCGGCAAAACCGCCTTATCGGTCGCATTGGCGCAACAACTGCATACCGAGATCATTTCTGCGGATTCCATGCAGCTTTACCGCGAAATGGATATCGGCACCGCCAAGCCGGATATGAGGGAACGGCAGGACGTACCGCACCATCTGTTCGATGTATGCGAGCCCGGCGAAACGTTTTCAGTGGCGCGGTATGTCGAACTGGCAGACGCTGCTGCGCAGAATATTCTGTCGCGCGGGATGACACCGATCGTTGTTGGCGGCACAGGATTGTACATGGACGCGCTCATCGAGTGCAGCGTATTCTCCGGCGACGAGACCGACCTGACCGTGCGTGAGAAATATCAGCGGATGGCGGCTGAGCAGGGCAATCAGGCGGTACATGACTGTCTGGCTAAGGTAGATCCGGCCGGAGCGGAACGTCTGCACCCGAATAATCTCAAGCGCGTCATTCGTGCTCTTGAGGTGTATGAGCAGACCGGTATGACGATCGACGAATTTAACCGCAGGAACAAGCGCCCGGAGCCAAAGTATGATGCGCTCAAGATCGGTGTTTGCCCGTCTGATCGTGAAATTCTGTATGACCGCATCAACCGCAGAGTGGATCTTATGATGGAAAACGGTCTGCTGGAGGAGACGAAACGGCTGGTGGAGCGCGGTCTGCTGACCGGCACTGCCGCGCAGGCCATCGGCTACAAAGAGCTGCTCGGCTATCTGAGCGGCGAGCAAACATTGGAAGAATGTACCGAATTGCTCAAGCGCCGCAGCAGAAATTATGCAAAACGTCAGCTTACCTGGCTGAAAAGGGATGACAGCATCCACTGGATATATTATAATAGTGGAGAAGAACTTCCTTTCGTCTTACAGGAAACGACAAAATATCTTCAAAACCACGGTGTACAATGATACCATAAATTGTAATTTAAACTGGAGGAATCATTGTGCGAAACGAAATCAACTTACAGGACAGAATGCTCAGTGCACTGCGTCAGCAGGCGCAGAACATCACCGTATTTTTAACGAACGGCTTTCAGATGCGCGGTATTGTCCGCGGATTCGACAGCTTCGTTGTGATTTTGGAGAGCGACGGAAAACAGCAAATGATCTATAAGCACGCAATCTCTACTCTGATCCCACAGCATAGAGTCGATCTCCATGCACCGAGAGGGGAGCGTGCGGAACAGTGAACATATACGAGGTCTTTACATGGGACAACAGACAAAAAGCACAAAATCCAAGCCGCGAAAACGGCGGAATGACGGCGGAAACCGCGTTGTATTTATCATTGCGGCGGTGCTGATGGTGATTTATCTGGGCGGCCGTCTTTCTAACGCTTTTTCGGCTGCACCGGAGACCACACCGGCTCTGCATGTCACAGTTAATGACAGCTTTACGAGCGATGGCTGGTTCTTCCGCGATGAAGAACCGATCGACAATGCCACGGGAAGCTCGGTCAAGCACATCGTGTACAGCGGTGAACGCGTACAGCAGGACGCACCGCTAGCGATCATCTATTCCGATCAGGAATCTATGGACCTGAGCCGACAGCTCGATCCGCTGGAGGAACGTATTTCTCTTCTGGATACGGCGCTGCAGTCCGCATCGGACAGCTCAAACATCGCAAAGCTGGATCAGGTCATCACGCTGACGATCGAGCAGCTGGCTGAGCAGGTGAAGGAAGGCAGCGGTTCTTCGGTCGCATCTGCCGCAAGTTCGCTGCGCACGCTGTCGCTGCGCCGTGAGGCAGGCAACGTGGATACCAACGAGGTATCTGCCGAACGTGACGCTTTGGTTTCTGAGCAGTCCTCGCTTGAGCATCAGCTTACCGGCCGGACCACGGAACTTACTGCATCTTCGTCCGGATATTTCTCCGAGGTAGTGGATGGATACGAGAGTATTCTCACACCATCCTCACTGGATGAGATGACCGTGGAGCAGTTTGACAAGACCGTTGCGCAGCAGCCGTCTGCTGAGAACAGCAATTCGCTCGGCAAGATCGTCAAGGGATTCAACTGGTATCTGGCAGCTAAGATTCCGGCCGAGCAGGCCGAGCGTCTGCAGGTCGGTCAGGAGCTGACGGTAAACTTTACGCAGGCTTCGATGGAATCCAAAGTAACCGTACATTCCATCAACCATCAAGGTGACAGCGATACAGCTCTGCTGGTGATGGAAGGCACAGAATTCAGCAGTGAAATGGTTTCCATGCGCGAACAGCCGATCGAAATTATCATTGCGACCTACACCGGACTCAAGGTGCCGAAGAGTGCCGTCCGCGTGCAGGAACAAACAGACAGCGACGGAAAGACTACGCAAATCCCCGGCGTGTTCATCCTGAGCGGCTCGATACAGAAATTCAAAATGATCAACGAGCTGTTTGAGGCGGACGATTATTATGTCGTCGAACAGAGTGCGACCGACTCCGATATGCTGGTCGAGCGAGACCAGGTTATCGTTCAAGGTAAAAATCTGCAAAACAATATGGTGGTGAAAACATGACGGAGCAAGAAAAGAAAGAACTGCAGGAACGCGTAAAATCTGTGATCGAGCGCGTCAACAATGCCGCCGTGCAGGCAGGGCGCGATCCCAGTGAAATTACGCTGGTGGCTGCGACCAAAATGAATGACGCCGAGCGCGTGCAGGCAGCCATCGAAGCAGGCATCCGCGTGTGCGGTGAAAACCGTGTGCAGGAGCTGCAGGAAAAGTATGAACAGGACGCCTACGATGGCGCAGACCTTCAGTTTATCGGCACGCTGCAGACCAACAAGGTCAAGTACCTGATCGGCAAGGTTTCGCTGATTCAGTCAGTCGGCTCGGTTCATCTCGGCGAGGCTATCGCCAAGGAAGCCGAGAAGCGCGGTGTTTGTCAGGATATTCTTCTGGAGGTAAATATCGGCAGAGAAGCCGCAAAAAGCGGTCTTCCGCCCGAAGAACTGCACGATGCGATCGTGAAATTGAGCGCAAAAAAGTCACTTCATATCCGCGGATTGATGGCAATTCCTCCCGTTGCAGATGAAAAAACAAAAAATTCAAACTACTTTACCGAAATGCGTCAAGTATTTATTGACATTTTGACGAAAAAATACGATAATGTAGATATGGATTATTTGTCTATGGGAATGACGAATGATTTTGAAACGGCGATTGCGTGCGGAGCGAACATGGTTCGCGTGGGCACGGCGATCTTTGGCAAACGGCCGTATCAGATCGTTTCGCCTTAAAACATAAGGAGGAACTTGGCATGGGTTCAATCAAAGGCTTTATTGATTGGGTAAAGGGCAGCGAGTTGGAGGACGACTACGAAGACGAGATGCCCCGTCAGAGAAACGAAGAACCTGCGATGGATAGCGAGCCATCATCTTACAATAGAAGATCCTATGACCGTTCGTACGACAGTGATGCACAGGACGCGCCTCAGGTGCGCCGTCACGATCGCAGCGATAAGGTTGTAAACATCAATACTACTACACAGCTGGCTGTGGTTCTGGTCAAGCCGGATCGCTTTGAGGCGGCTGCAGAGATTGCAGATCATCTCAAGGACAAGCGCACGGTTGTCCTCAATCTGGAGCAGACCAACAAGGATATTGCCCGCCGTCTGGTGGACTTCCTCAGCGGTGTTGCATATGCAAACGAAGGCAAGATCAAGAAGGTTGCAAACAGCACCTATATTATCACACCCTACAATGTTGATATTATGGGCGATCTGATCGACGAACTGGAAAACAGCGGTATGTATTTCTAAGCGCAGATCGTGAGTACTATCGTGAACAGCTTGGTAATATATTTCGTAGGTAGCTTATTGCGCATTCTGCAGTTTATGTTTTTTGCACGGGCAATCATGAGTTGGTTCGTACAGGGCAGCGACTCGAAAATCTACGAGTTTCTGTGCCTTGTTACCGAGCCGCTCATTCAACCTTTTCGCAGTCTGCTGAGCCGCGTGAGTGCACTGCGGAATTGTCCGTTTGATTTTGCGTTTATGCTGGCATTTTTTGTTCTGATTGTTTTAGAACAAATGGTATATATGCTTTAAGCCTGCCGGACAAACGGCGCTGATTTTGGTCGGGCGCAGCCCGACCATTTTTCCGTGTCAGTACGGCAAATGATATAAAGACGGAGGAAAAACATATGACGGTGCAGGAAATACAAGAAATCGGCTTTGAAAAAGCAGTTTTCGGCGGATATGACATGAAGTCTGTCGATACTTTTCTCGAGCGTGTTGCAGAGGAATTTGCAGCGATGCAGAAGGAAAACGCTGCTATGAAGGCAAAAATGAAGGTGCTGGTCGATAAAATTGAAGAATACCGCGGTGTTGAAGAAGGAATGCACCGTACCCTACTGACCGCTCAGTCGATTGCACAGGAGACAATCGACAAGGCAAAGAAGGAAGCAGAGGAGATCATTGCTTCTGCGAAGGATGAAACCGCAAACAAGGTGAAAGACACCCAGGCGGAAATCAACACCGAGGAACAGAAACTGGAGACTGCCCGCAAGAACACTGCTGAGTTCATCGCTCATGTAGCAAAGCTGTATCAGTCGCAGGCAAGAGCACTGGCAGAGTTGGCGAAGGGCGAAAACCTCGCTCCGGTACAGCAGACTGAAGATGCAAAGAACACAAATGCGACTGGGAAGGGCGATGCACCGGTGGAAGATGCAACGCGTAAATTCGACTTCGGCGAACTGCAGTTCGGCACTGAATACGACCCGAAGGACGTTAAGTAAATAAGCGAAAGGACTGAATACTGCACAATGCAGCAGGATTACAACAACACGATCAATTTGCCCAAAACCGAATTCCCGATGCGTGCCGGTCTGCCGAAGCGTGAGCCGGGTTTTCTGGAAAACTGGGAGAAGAACGACCTCTACCATGAACTGATGAAGAAGAACGAAGGCAAGCCGCTTTTCGTTCTGCACGACGGCCCTCCGTATGCAAACGGCAATCTGCATATGGGTCATGCACTGAATAAGATCCTCAAGGATTTTATTCTGCGTTCGCGCAATATGATGGGTTATCAGGCTCCGTACATTCCGGGCTGGGATACCCATGGTCTTCCGATTGAGCGTCAGGCAATCAAGGCTTACGGCATGGATCGCAGCAAGGTTTCCACTGCGGAGTTCCGCTCCAAGTGTGAAGAGTTCGCACACGATCATGTCAATACCCAGCGTACCCAGTTTAAGCGTCTGGGCGTTATCGGCGACTGGGATCGTCCGTACCTGACCCTGACCCACGATTACGAGGCTGCTCAGATTGAGATTTTCGGCGAGATGGCTAAGAAGGGTTACATCTACAAGGGTCAGAAGCCGGTTTACTGGTGCCCGCACGACGAGACCGCACTGGCTGAGGCAGAGATTGAGTACAAGGATGTTCCGTGTAAGTCTATCTTTGTAAAGTTCGCTGTAACCGATGACAAGGGTGTTATCACCAAACTGCTTGGTACCAAAGAGAACGTATATTTCGTAATTTGGACCACCACTACCTGGACCATTCCGGGCAACCTTGCAATTTCTCTGAACCCGAACTTCGAGTATGATTTCGTTAAGGTTCCGAACGGCGAGGTTTATGTTCTGGCCAAGGAACTGGTTGCTTCTGTTATGAAGACTGCCGGTATTGACAGCTGGGAAGTTCTCGCAACCGTTCTTGGCTCTGATCTGGAGCTGATCAAGACCAAGCACCCGCTGTTCGACCGTGATTCTCTGGTTATCACCGGTGATCATGTAACGCTCGATGCCGGTACCGGCTGTGTTCATACCGCTCCGGGCTTCGGTGCTGATGACTTTATCGTTTGCCAGAGGTATAACATCCCGATCATCGTTCCGGTTGACGGCAAGGGACGCCATACCGCTGAATCCGGCAAGTACGAGGGTATGTTCGTTGACGATTCCAACGAGGTTATTCTCAAGGATCTGGATGACTGCGGCGCACTTCTCGCAACCGAGGACATCGTGCACAGCTATCCGCATTGCTGGCGCTGCAAAAATCCGATCATCTTCCGCACTACTGAGCAGTGGTTCTGCTCTGTTGATGCGCTCAAGGATGACGCAGTCAAGGCTTGTGAGGACATCAAGTGGATTCCCGGCTGGGGTCAGGAGCGCATGACCTCCATGATCCGTGAGCGTTCTGACTGGTGTATTTCCCGTCAGCGTGTTTGGGGTGTTCCGATTCCGATCTTCACCTGCAAGAAGTGTGGCAAGCCGCTGGTAAATGAGCAGACGATTAAGACCGTTGCTGATCTGTTCCGTGAAAAGGGCTCCAACGCATGGTTCGACATGACGGCTGCTGAGATTCTGCCGGCAGGCACCAAGTGTGAGTGCGGCTGCAGCGAATTTGACAAGGAAACCGACACCATGGACGTATGGTTCGATTCCGGTTCCTCTTGGCGCGCTGTTATCGAGAACCGCGAAGGCCAGAAGACCCCGGTTGACGTATATCTGGAAGGCAATGACCAGTATCGCGGCTGGTTCCAGTCCTCGATGCTGACTTCTATTGCTACGCAGGGCAAGGCTCCGTACAAGACGGTTATCACCCACGGTATGATCGTTGATGAGGAGCGCCAGAAGATGTCCAAGTCTCTGGGCAATGGTATTGCTCCGGAGGATATCCTCAAGCAGTATGGCGCAGATGTAATGCGTCTGTGGGTTGCTTCTTCTGACTACCGTCAGGATATGCGTATTTCCAAGGACATGCTCAAGCATCTGTCGCAGAACTACCTCAAGATCCGCAACACGGCTCGCTACATCCTGGGCAACCTGTTTGACTTTGATCCTAAGACCAACGCTGTTGCATACGCAGATATGCCGGAGTTGGATAAGTGGGCACTGATGAAGCTGAACGACCTTGCTGCAAAGGTTCGTGAGGGATATGATAGCTACGAATTCCACACCGTATTCCATGCAATTCATAATTTCTGTGTTGTTGATATGTCCAACTTCTACCTCGATGTGATCAAGGATCGTCTGTACTGCGATGAGACCGATGGTCTGAGCCGCCGCTCTGCACAGACTACGATCTATCGTATTCTGAGTGCGCTGGTTCGCATGCTGTCTCCGATTCTGTGCTTTACCGCAGACGAAATCTGGCAGGCTATGCCGCACGCTGCTGAGGATGATGCTCGCAACGTAGCATATAACGAGATGCCGCAGGCTGACGAGGCTTTGTCCTTCAGCGATGAGGATCGTGCTAAGTGGGACAAGCTGACCGCATTCCGCGATGACGTAAACAAGGCGCTCGAGGGTGCGCGTACCGCTAAGACCATCGGCAAGCCGCTGGAAGCATGCGTTACTGTTTACGCTGACGCTGAGCAGGCTGCATTCCTGAACGGCTGTGGTCAGGATCTGGCTGATCTGTGCATCGTTTCCGAACTTGATGTGGTTGCCGGTGACGGCGAGGGCGCTGCAAGCGAGAATCTGCCGGGTCTGAAGATTGCTGTTGCCCGCGCAGCAGGTGAGAAGTGCCTGCGCTGCTGGAAGCAGGCTAAGACCGTTGGTTCTGATGCAAAGCATCCGGGGCTGTGTGCTCGCTGTGCCAAGGTTGTAGGCTAAAAGAAGAATCCAAGGGGGAGCAGAGCAATTCTGTTCCTCCTTTTTGTTTTGGAGGTAGAAAATGCCGATTTATATTTGTGCAATCTTGCTGATGATCGCGGCAGATCAGGCAGTGAAATACTGGGCGTTTACATCCCTGCAGGCACAGCAGACCATTCCGTTGATCAATGGTGTGTTTCACTTGACCTATATTGAGAACCGCGGTGCAGCATTCAGCCTGTTCGCGCAGTTTGATTCACGCTGGATTTTTGTTATATTGGCCATTGTGATTACAGTTGCCATTTTCACAGCGATTTACAGGAATATGCTGCAGACTCAGCTTGGCTGCTGGTCGCTGATTCTGGTAGCGGCAGGCGCACTCGGCAACGCCATTGATCGTGTAGCACGCGGTTTTGTTGTCGATATGTTTGACTTCCGTCTGATTCATTTTCCGGTATTTAATGTGGCAGATATCTTCATTTGTGTAGGTGGCGTGCTGTTTGTGCTATATTTTATGTTTCAGCACAAGGAGACAAGCGAAGCGGAGAAGTAACCATGAGTGAATTACAATTTACAGTTCCGGCAGAGCAATCCGGCAAGCGTATCGACAGCTGGCTGGCAGAGCAGATTGAAGGACTGACCCGCTCTGCGGCGCAGAATCTTCTGTCAGAGCAGGCAGTAAGCTGTAACGGTCAGCCGCTCAAGAAAAATTACAAGCTGGTCGGCGGCGAGGCGGTTACGGTTCAACTTCCGGAGTTAAAGGAAGTTGATCTCAAGCCGGAGAATATTCCGCTGGATATCGTTTATGAGGATGCGGATATTGTGGTGGTCAACAAGCCGCGCGGCATGGTTGTGCATCCTGCGGCTGGCAACTGGGACGGCACGTTGGTTAATGCATTGATGTACCACTGTGGTGACAGCCTGTCTGGTATTAACGGTGAACATCGACCGGGCATTGTGCATCGTATTGATAAGGATACCAGTGGTCTGCTCGTTGTGGCGAAAAATGACGCCGCACATCAGAGTCTGGCGGCTCAGATTGCGGCGCATACGGCATATCGCGGCTATGAAGCGATTGTGGTTGGTTCTGTTAAGGATGATACGGGAACGGTGGATAAGCCGATTGCCCGTCACAAGACGGATCGAAAAAAAATGGCAATCGTGGAGGGCGGACGTGAAGCAATCACGCATTATACTGTCATCAAACGATATAACGGCTACACATATATGGCATTTCAGCTCGAGACCGGACGTACACACCAGATTCGTGTACATATGGCATCTATTGGTCATCCGATTATCGGTGATCCGGTGTACGGACTGAAAAAAGACCGGTTTTCCAATATCGGCGGTCAATGTCTGCATGCAGCGAAGCTGACGCTCACGCACCCAAAAACAGGGGAGCGGATGGAGTTTTCGGCATCGCTGCCACAATATTTTACTGAAGTTCTTGATAAATTGGAGCGTATGCAATGAAAAAGTTTAAGGGTATGCTGCTGGCCTGCGATATGGATGGTACGCTGCTCGATGATTCAAAGCAAATTCCGGCAGAAAATTTGCGCGCATTACAATATTTTACGAAACAGGGAGGACGGCTGTCGCTTGCGACCGGCCGTTCTCCTCATGCTATTGGCACATATATAGACCAGTTGCCGGTCAATGCGCCATACAGTGTGATGAATGGTTCGTTGATTTGCGATGAAAATCGCAAGATTTTGTATTGCTCCGGCATGCCGTACGAGACGAAAGAAATGATCGAGCATGTATTGTTAAATAATTCACAATTCGGTTGTGAGGTTTTTACTGCAGAAACGGCGCTGATTCGTCAAATGAGCGATCACACGCTGCAGCACATGCACAAGCTGCATTTGGATTATCAGATGTTTTCTAATGAGCAGTTTGCAAAAAGCGCAACTGCGGACTGGTGTACGGTCAATTTTACCGGTGAACCGGCACAAATCACCGCACTTACACAGGATTTACTGATTCGATATCCGCATGTATTTGATGTGACATCCAGCATGCCGACATTCTGTGAAATCACAGCCGCTGGTGTGAATAAGGGTTCGGCTCTACGAAATATTGTTGAATACTTACCAGACGTTGAACGTGTGTTTGCTATTGGCGACAGCTACAATGATGAATCCATGCTGCAAGAAGCTCAGATTTCGTTTGCACCGGCCAATGCAGAGCCGGAAGTGCTGCGAAATGTAAATGTGATGGTAAGTTCTAATAATGATCATGCTGTGGCTGATATGATAGAGTATCTGGAGAAAATAGGATGAAAACTGTTAATTATTAATGGTCTATAAAATAGGTGGTTTATTAATTATACAAAATAAAGATTTTGTATAATTAGAGGTGCTGGCAATTACGCAGCACCTCTGCTGCGCTGACTGTCCTAATTTTTCTTATTCAGCTTCTTCTATCCTCGTAAGACGTTCTATAATTTGTTGCAATTGGTTATGTATCGGCACAGTTGTTTTCATATCTGCATAGGCTTTTTCTCGTATGGTTTTCGTAAAATAAAATCATCGCAAAAATATATAGACAATTGTTTTTCTGTGATGCATCATTTTCGTGCAGTGACAGCAAACATAATTGTCACATTTAGTCATAGCATGCTCATATCTTTCTGTTGGTGTTTTTGTGTGCAGTAGATTTTCTATATAGACGAAAGCGGCTCTTACAGAGCCGCTTATTTTAGTTATCCCGCATTCTTCAACCGAAACTGCTCAACCATCCGAATAAAATGTTGGTGCACCGTCAAATCCGCATCTAATTCCGGATGAAATGCGGTCACGAGCATATTATCCTGCTGCGCAGCAACGATATTACTGTCAACAATGGATAGCACCTCGACATTATTTCCTACGCTCTCAATATATGGTGCGCGAATGAATGTCATCGGTATTCTCTCGCTACCGCCAAACCGATCATCCGTGAAAAAACTGCCAAGCTGTCTGCCATAGGCATTACGCTTTACGCGGATATCCATCACACTGAAGCATGGTATGCCACCATCAATCTGCTTAGCCAGCAGAATCAGACCGGCACAGGTTCCGAATACAGGAAGTCCGTTTTGAATCTGCTCACGCAGCGTATCATACAAATCCAGCTCGCGCAAGAGTTTATTCATTACTGTGCTTTCGCCACCCGGAATAATCAAACCATTCATCGGCTGATCCAGATCGCGCTTCTGGCGAATTTCGAAGTGCGGTACGCCGAGTTTATCCAGCACTGCGGCATGCTCTGCGAAGGCGCCCTGCAGCGCCAGAATTCCAACTGCCATTTTACTTGCCTCGCTCTGCCATCAGCAATGCGATTTCGTTCTCGTTAATGCCAACCATTGCTTCACCCAGATCGGTAGACAGTTCTGCAATCAGCTTTGCATCGGTGTAGTTAGTAACCGCCTTTACGATTGCTGCAGCACGCTTTGCCGGATCGCCAGACTTGAAGATGCCCGAACCAACGAATACGCCTTCTGCGCCAAGCTGCATCATCAGTGCTGCGTCAGCCGGAGTTGCAACGCCGCCTGCTGCAAAGTTTACGACCGGCAGTCGGCCATTTTCATGCACACTTCGGAGCAGTTCAACCGGAACCTGCAGTTGCTTTGCGGCCTCAAACAGCTCATCCTCACGCAGATTCTGCACACGGCGAATCTCTGCGTTCATAGCGCGCATGTGACGAACCGCTTGTACAACATCACCGGTGCCCGGCTCACCCTTGGTACGGATCATTGCAGCGCCTTCAGCGATGCGGCGCAGAGCTTCACCCAGATCACGCGCACCGCATACAAACGGAACCTTGAACTGTGTCTTATCAATGTGGTATACATCGTCCGCCGGAGACAGCACTTCACTCTCGTCGATATAGTCGATCTCGATTGCTTCCAGAACCTGTGCCTCAACAAAGTGGCCGATACGGCACTTCGCCATAACCGGAATGGAAACTGCTTCCTGAATACCGCGAATCATCTTCGGGTCGCTCATGCGGGAAACGCCGCCTGCTGCACGGATGTCAGCCGGAATGCGCTCCAGCGCCATAACTGCACATGCGCCTGCTGCTTCGGCAATCTTCGCCTGCTCTGGTGTGGTTACGTCCATAATGACGCCGCCCTTCAGCATCTGGGCCAGCTCCTTGTTCAGCTTATACTGTACGCTCATGTCGTTCAGACTCCTTTGTTGTTTGGTGTATGAACGCATTATACGTCCAATCTGAATATGTTAAAATACTCAGATTGCAATTATTTTGCAATGCCAGTTTGCAAGAAATAAAGAAAAGCACGGTTTCTGTTCTAAAACAAAAGCCGTGCTTTATACTGCTTATCAGCTGTTATATGCTGTATTTTCCTCATCAGATACCGCGTTTGATGTATTTGGTGTGGCATTCAGATAAACCGTTGCACCTTCATCGACGCCCCAGAAAATTTCGGTATTGTTCGCATCTGAAACGCCGGTTTCCACCGCTACCAGCTGATAGCCTTCGGGTGCTTCCATGCCGTCCGGAATCGGCAGTGTATCATCGAATGGAATTTCGTTGCCGTCCTTGTCAATGAGCGTTTTGGTGAATACACCCGTACTGCCATCCGCCGTGTGAACGATAGCGGAAGTCGGTACCATCAGGCAGCTGTCCGATTCGGCAACTGCAATTTTGTAATCGACCATCATGCCGCTGGAAATCGCCTGACCTTCGATAGAATCAACCGTGATAATTGCCTTAAAAGTCGTCAGACTGCCCTGACTGCCCGTGTTCTGACTCGGCTCCGGCGAAACCGAGTCAACCACACCGGTGAGCGGCAGCTCGGAACCATCCATTGTGTACATGTTCATTGTCACCGTCTGACCAGGCTCTACAGACTGCACTTCATCTGTCATCAGCTCGGCCGTAACAACGGTATCGCTTAGGTCGGAAACAACAACCAGAGGCTCGGTACCATCGGTCTCCTCCCCTTCTTCCGCGTTCAGTGAGGTGACAACGCCGTCGATCGAAGCCGTCATCGTGGCATCCAGAATCTCCTGCTGCAGCTTGAGAATGCGCGTCTGAATCTCGCTCACCTTGGCCTGTGCGGCTGCAGCCGTGCTCTGTGCAGCCGTGAGACTGCTTCGCGCGTCCGAAGTATCCGGCGCTGCAACATTGGAGATCGACATAATGACTGCACCGCTGCTGTATGTGTGGTTCGAGCCGTTATAGGCCGTGATTTCACCGCCGATCGGTGCCGTGATAACCTGCTCCTTGATGTAGTCCAGCGTGCCCGACCCGGAAGAGAAAATCGTGCCGGCACTGTCGCTGTTGATCGTTGCGGTAGCACTCGTTCCCTGCGCCAGTGCACCGGAAGGATTCTGTACGGTCAATACAACAAGGAAAGTACCTTTGCCGGAAGCGGAATCAATCGACGAAACCACAGCGGAAACCTGTCCGACAGAGGTAGAGATCGTAGCCGTCTGACCGGCCTTGATATCTTTGGCATATTCCGAACTAAACTGTACAGCAAGCTGCATCTGGCTGTCGTTGACCATACGGCCGATGGTCTGTCCGGCACTTACCTTCTGCCCTGCTGCAAATGTGCTTGATGCGATAAACTTGCCGCTGAACGGTGCCGTAGCGCTGCCGTGGGTGTACTGGCTCTGCGCCGAGGCAATGCGGCTCTGTGCCTGCGTAATCGCTGCCTGTGCGTTGGTCAGCTCACTCTGCGCGGCAGTGAATTCTGCCTGTGCCGCTGTCAGCTGTTCGCGGATTCCGGTCGGATCGACAACGACCAGCGGATCACCGGCATGCACCTCATCTCCCTCGGAAACCAGCACCTGAGAGATTTTGCCCTCAAGTCCTAAGCCAAGTTCTTCCGTATTGCGCGCAGCCGTTTCACCGCTGCCCTCGATATAAGTGCCAATATCGCCATAGGTAACGACTGCAGTCGTCGGAATTGTGTCCTCCGTGCCGGTATTGCGCGAGCGAATGACAGCAAATACCGAACCGCCGACCAGCAGAATAATCAATCCGGCTGCAATGATAACGCGGACGCACTTGCTTCGATTAAATCTTTTGCAAAAGGATTCAGCAAGCTGCTCTGCCTTCTCATTTTTTTCGTCAGCATCAGCTTTTTCGGATGCTTCTTCCGGTGCGGTGTTTTCCTCCGTCTGAACGGTCTTATCAGCGGTGTTTTCTGATATCGGCGGAAGCGTCTGTGTCTGCTCAAGCTCCTGTTCATTCTTGCGTTTGCCGAAGAACTTCTTCTTGTTCTGGCTCATATTTTGATGTTCCTTTCTATGCGCTGTTCCTGTGAAACAGAGCCGTGCCTGATCTTGAAAGTTATCTCTTGATCAAAGCCTGTAAAAAGTCGTGTACTTTTGCGGGCAGTTCCTCCAGCGAACCGTCGTTGAGGAATTCCGCATCATAGGCGTACGCTGCAACGCCATCGTCTGAGCGGTTGCCCAGCTGTCCGCGTGCCTGCTCAAGTGTCGGTCGACGCACGAGAATGGTCTTGCAGTTTACGCCTGCTGTCTGACGAAACCGCTCGATCTCCTCCGGTTCCCGGATATGGACGAACAGCAGTTCCGCATCATTTTCAGTAAATATCTGCAGCTGTTCTGTGCAGTAGCGGAACGGAAGGTCGTTGAATTCTGTGCAGTCTGCCTTCAGCTGCGAAAGAAAACGGCGTGCCGCCGGTGTTTTGGTGCCGTCCCATCCTGCGGCTTTGGCCACCTGCAAAATGGGTGTGATGGACGAAATGTTCTGCACCTTCCAGCTTTGCGCGGCAGCACTGCATACGGTATCCTTGCCGACACCGCCGCTGCCGTTTATGATAAACACTTGTTTGGTCAAGTAAAAGTCTCCTTCAAATGCGCATTTCTATACACTATACATTTTAGCACAGCAAATCGACCTTTACAAGCGGACAGTCTTTACAATTCTGTTAAAAAAGCGTGCCTGTTTTTGGCAGGCACGCCCGATTTCACAGGATGATGCAAATGAGTCCTCCTGCGCTTTCATTGATGATCTTTTCCAGTGTTTCGCGGATTTTACCACGGGCATCATCCGGCATACGGCTCAATTTGTGCGACAGTTCCTCACGCACGAGTTCATTGAGCGACTTTCCGAAAATATTGGTCTCCCAAATCTTCTCCGGCTGTTCCTCAAACTCGCTGAGCAGATAGTGTACCAGTTCTTCCGACTGCTTTTCCGTGCCGACGATCGGATTGACCTCAGCTTTGATGTTGGCCCGCATCATATGGATGGATGGTGCAGAAGCCCGCAGACGCACACCATACCGCCCTCCCTGCCGAACGATTTCCGGTTCCTCGAGCGACAGCTCCTCCACCGACGGCATCACAATGCCGTAACCGGTCTGATATACCTGATCGAGCGCACCATGCAGCCGTTCGTACTGCTGTTTCACCGCAGCAAAATCCTCAAGCACACGAATCAAATCTGCGTCATCCCGCACCTGAATGCCGGTCTGCTCGCCGACAATGCCATAGAATACGGTTTCCGGTATGTCCACATGCACGACCGCCGAGCCGCTGCCGAGCGCCATATTGTCCACGCTCGCCCGCTCGACGTATTCGTTCTCTTCGAGGGTACGGCATAGCTTCTGTACATCGCGCATTTTTTCTCCGCCTTCGGCGGCTGTGCGGATGCACTGGTAAATGCTGTTCTGCACCGGATGATGCAGCGGCAGAGTACCGATATAACGCGGAAGGACAAAACCAATCTCGCAGACCGGAAATTCATACAGCACCTGCTGCAGAATATCCGCAATGCCGCTCTCATCCAGTTCAAGACAGTTCACCGCAATCGGTGCAATCCCGTACTGCGACTGCAGCTCGGCACATACACGCTGTGCTGTTTCGCCGTTCGGCTCTGACGAGTTTACCAGCACGAGAAACGGCTTGCCGAGTGACTGCAGTTCCTCGATTACGCGTTTTTCTGCCGGTATATAGGCTTCACGCGGCAGCTCGGTAAAGCTGCCGTCGGTCGTCACCACCAGTCCGATGGTAGAGTGTTCACCGATAACCTTGTGTGTGCCAATCTCTGCCGCTTCGGCCAGTGTCATGGGTTCCTCCTGCCACGGTGTAGATACCATGCGCGGTGTATCTCCCTCCATGCCGCCGAGTGCGCCCTCTACCAGATAGCCTACGCAGTCCACCAGCCGTACCCGGCATGCGCCGCCTTCCGGCAGAGCGATTTCCGCCGCTTCTTCCGGCACAAATTTCGGTTCGGCAGTCATAATTGTCCGTCCGGTGCCGGACTGCGGTAATTCATCCCGTGCGCGCTCCCGCTTGTATGGATTCTCCATATCGGGCAGCACCATAGTCTCCATGAACCGCTTGATAAATGTGGATTTGCCCGTACGAACCGGACCGACAACACCAATATAAATATCACCGCCGGTACGGCTGCTGATTTGGTCGTAAATCTGGTTTTCCATTCTCTTCCCGCCTTTCAGTCCTGAATCGGAATCAGCAGCATGGCATTCTGCACACGCTCTGCCTCTGCCGGCAAGTCATTCGCACAGCGGATGGCCTGCTCGGTCGTACCGCAGTTTTTGGCAATATCCCACAGCCGTTCTTCGCCGTTGATCTGCTTGAGAACCAGTGTTACGCCGTTATGACTGCTCTCCTTTGGCTTGATCTCCAACGCAGAGATATGGCAGAACGTCACGCGCTCCTGTGTTGCAGCAGTGCCGTTTGCGTTGACAGTCAAAAGTAATCCGCGCTCACCCGCCGCTGTGGCGCGTGCCGAAAGTGTAAGATCTTCCGGCTCTCCGGCTTCACTATACGGCATGGTCAGCGGTACAATACGCTGTACTGCGCAAAGCTGCTGTTCATCACTCAAATACAGCACACGAACACCGGCTTTGACCTGCAGCTCGCTCTCCGATACGCGCTTTGCGCCGCAGCAGACCGCCTGCGCGGCAATCACATGAGAAACATGCTGTGCAGTCTGCAAGGTCTCACTGCCTTCGGCGGTAAACGGCTGCGCGGATGGCATATTCTGCAATACAGGATGTTCTGCCTGCGCAGCAAGCACCTTGCCGGGCAGATACATATCCTCGATGCAGTGCAGCTTGCGCTCCTGCCGCAGCAGTACTATTGCCTGTGCGCTGATGGTGCAGGACAACATGCCATCGGATTCCAATCGGCAGTCTGCCTCGGATACGGTCATATGAACTGCGGTCAGGGCGCCTTCTTCTGCTTCTGGCAGCTCGAGAATCTGCGTGAACGGCGTGCTGTTGTTCAGTACGCGCACAGCATCATCCTCCTGCATGGCAAGACAGTGCAGTATCGCCTCACCTTTCACGATGATTCTGCCATGCATGGCGCGGCACTCGGATACCTGCATCGTGCAGTCGGTATGCAGAAGGGACAGCTCCGCTGCATCCGCAAGCTGTACGTCGTCCAGTATTGTCACCGGATAACTGCGTACCTGCTCCAGCAGCGTTATGCTCTGCAAATGGCTCAGGCATTCTATGCCGTCCAGTTCGACCGATTCTGTCACGTCGCATTCTGCTTTGCAGTAGCCTTCGGTTAAAAAGCAAAGCTGAACGCTGACGCTCACCTTGCGGCTGTTCATAGCTTCGGCCTCTACCGCAGCAATGCGGCACACGGTGCTGCAGACAGATTCTGCCGAGACACCCTCGCATTCCTCAATATGCGCAAACGTGACCGGCACGGAGAGCCGACGCAGTTTACCGCCGTTTTCTGGTTCATACAGTACGGTCGTCTGCACGGTGCCGGATACCAACAGGCGACCATTCTGCGGAGTCTGGTCCTTGATGGCCGCCGTACCATACGCGCACACGATTCGTCCGATATCCGGAAACGTGTCCGGCACAATCGAATCCGCACTCTCTGTCGCCGC
This sequence comes from Butyricicoccus sp. OF27-2pH9A, assembly GCF_027693185.1. NCBI lineage: Bacteria > Bacillati > Bacillota > Clostridia > Eubacteriales > Butyricicoccaceae > Butyricicoccus > Butyricicoccus sp. OF27-2pH9A. The sequence goes on along the minus strand of NZ_JAQEXK010000013.1, from coordinate 43,840 downwards.
AGAGATATGCGCTAATTTCTTTTCGTAGTAGCAGATGCTTGTTTGATTCAGTTCCATTGATGCTGCCTCCTTTGGTTTCACCGCTGCTCCTGCATTACCATATGAAGCGCTTGCGTAAAATATGAGCAGATCGGTTTCGCTTTGCTGTCACATTTTCTATCCGAGCTGCTTATACTGGTAACAGGAGCGTGATGCGCTATGTTCTGCCGTGGTCAGGCGATCGGTCTTGCCGTATTTATGTTTGGAACAGGCTTGCTGCTAGGCAGTCTGCTCCCATCCTGTCTGCCGGTGTGGCTGATTGCACTGGCAGTGATCGCGGCAGGGCTGTTCCTGCTGCAGTGCTGAAGGAGGGTAAGGCATATGAAGGTTGTTGTATGGAAAAGTCCCAAGTGCTTACGCGGGATCCTGTGCTGCCTGTTTCATGTAAACAGGGCATAAGAAAAAGCGCATTCGCAGATAAATCTCTGTGAATGCGCTTTTGGCTGTTTATGAAATCGTTACTTCTTTTCAGTCGTGCTACCGAAGCCGCCGGTGCGTTCACCGTCAGCCTCATCGTCCACGGTAATACCGAACGGCAGGAAAATACCTTGTGCAAAGCCGTCGCCGGCGGCAACCGAAAGGGTCTTGCCCTTGTGATCGTCGCTGGTCATCTTAATGAGAATATGTCCTTCATTTTTAGCCTCAAAGTAGTCGCTGTCGATAATACCGACCGTATTGTCGAGCTGCAGACGGTGACGGAAGCCCAGACCGGAACGCGGGTACAGGCTCAGCACCCAGCCGTCCTCGATCATAACGCGGATACCGGTCGGAATAAGGATGGTCTCATGCGGAACAAGCGTAAAGCTTTCCGGCGCAAAAAAATCATAGCCGGCAGAGCCTTTGGTCGCGCGGCGCGGCAGCCGGATGTTCTGATAGACCTTCTTGGCCTCATCCGCGCTGCGGCGGGTAGCCGCGCACCAGTCACGGACAAACTGTTCCTCGGATACCTTGAAAAACTGTGCGATCTGTTGCATAATTCAGCACTCCTTTTTACTTATCGTCATGCAGGACGATACTGTTAGCCGCAAGCGTGCGCGGAACATCGATCACGCGCTGGTTGGCACTGCCGCGCCAGTGAAGCTGCGGATCGGCCTGCGCCTGTACAAAACGACCGTCGATCAGCACGTCAATCTGATCGAGAAACGGCAGCCACTTGATTTCCTCCCAGCGATAGCCGGTGTACAGCCAGATGGTCTTGTCCGGAAACTTCTGCCGAATCTCGCGGCACAGCTCGCTGACCTCCTCACGGTTGCCGGGGAAAAGCGGATCGCCGCCGGAAAACGTGATGCCGGAGATATAGTCCTTGCCGAGCTCGGTGAACAGCTCATTCTTTGCTGCCTGATCAAACAGCAGACCGCCTTCCGCATCCCATGTGATGGGGTTGTGACAGCCGGGACAGGCATGTCCGCAGCCGGCCACCCACAGCACAACACGCAGGCCGTCGCCGTTGAGCATATCGTCCTTGGTTATATTGTGATACTGCATTCGTGTTACATACTCTTTCTTTCAGCAATTTCGGCCATCTTGGCATCGTTCAGGCGCGTATCGCCCTTCACGCGAGAGTAGGAAAGATAGCCGTTCATTCTCTCGATTTTGGTAAGGTTGCGGCTGCCGCACTTCGGGCAGACATCCATGGAAAGTTCCTCATGACCGCAGTCGTCGCAGTACGCGAGTGAAAGATTGACACCCTCATAGAAGCCCTTTGCCATGGCGCGGCGCACCAGAGAGCGAATCGCCTCATGGTTGTAGTCAATCGGATACTTGACGTACTGGATCTTGCCGCCGTTGCACAGATTCCAGAAACGCCCCTCAAGATCCTGCTTCTGAATCGGTGTCAGGTCCTCGGTAACATGGCAGTGGAAGCTGTTAGAGACATACGGACGATCGGAAACGCCCTCGATGATGCCGTATTTCTTGCGGAACTGCTCGACCTGCAAACCGCACAGACTCTCTGCCGGTGTACCGTAGATAGCATACAGATTGCCGTCCTCGTTCTTGAACTGCTCGACTTTATCGTTGATATACTGCAGTGTTTCGAGGGCAAACTGACCGTCCTCGGCAAGCGATTTACCGTTGTACAGCTCCTGCAGCTCGTTGAGTGCAGTAATGCCGAACGACGCAGTAGCGGTTTTCATGATCGGCTTGATCTTGTCCGACGGCTTGAGATGTCCACCGTAGAAGCCGCCCTCGCAGTACGCCAACGGATTGGTAGATGCACGCATCTCCCCCAGGTATGCATAGGTGCGGATGTGCAGCTTGCGGATAAGCTCCAGATAGTAGTCCAACACCTCGCGGAACGGACGGCTCTCCTGCTGTGCCTTAGCGTAGATCATCGGCAGGTGCAGCGATACCGCGCCAATGTTCCAGCGGCCGACAAATACCGGCTTGTCGCTCTCATCAGCGGGCTTCATGCCGCCGCGCTCGTACCACGGAGACAGGAACGCGCGGCAGCCCATCGGACTGATGATCGCGCCGTACTTCTTATACATGCTCGGCACATAGCCTTCACCGGTTAGCGACAGCCAGTCCGGATACATCGCACGGGACGAGCACAGGATACCGGCTTCAAATACATCCTCAAGCAGCTTGCCGGGACCGTGCAGGTTCTCATCGTACAGGAATACGATCTTCGGGAACAGGACCGGCTTCTTCTGGCCCTTTTTGCCCTGCCCCTTGCGGCGTACATTCAGCATGGTAATGGAGGCCAGCTTGGCAAAACGACCGGTGCCGGTTCCCATTGTCATGGTGATGAACGGATAGTCGCCGCGGCTGGATGCTACCGTGTTGAACTTGTACTCCCAGCCCTGGAAGCCCTGCTCAAAGTCGTTGAGAATGTCCGCCATAACTTCCTTCTCGACCGTATCAGCATCCAGTCCCAGACGAGTATACTTCTCGGTCAGCATTTTGTAGCTGCGCTCGGCATAGGGCTCGAGCAGCAGATCGACCGACGGCACGGTAAAGCCGCCGTATTGCTGGCTTGCAGCGGAAAGCACGATATCACCGATCACGTCAAATGCAACATTAAGTGTTTTCGGCTCGTTGTACCACAGATTGCCCATCTCAAAGCCGTCCTTGAGGACACTCGCTACATCAAACAGGCAGCAGTTCATGGTATCGCGGCGTGCCGACATATCGTGGACGTAAATGTAGCCGTCCCGACAGGCCTGCAGTTCCTCGGTGTTCATAAAGAACTTCTGGTACAGCTCCTTGTTGAGCTGATTGAAGATCAGGCTGCGCTTGGTGGAGACCAGCGCGGAATCCGTGTTGGAATTTTCCTTATCGCCGATATACATGATGGACTGGCTTTTCTGGTATACGCTGTCCAGCATGCCGACAAAATCCTGCTTATAGTTGCGGTAGTCGCGGTAGCTTTTGGCAACCTCCGGCTGCACCGACTCAAGTGCAGACTCAACGATGTTGTGCATTTGCCAGATCTGAATCTCGGTCATGTGATGGTCACGGATATAACCCTCGACATGATTGCAGATCGACTTCAACTCATCCTCTGTAAAGTTGTAGAGGACACGGTTTGCCGACTTATTGACGGCGATAACAACCTTCTGGATGTTAAACGGTTCTTTGGTGTGATCCTTTTTGACAACTCGAACCATGTGTTGTTCTTCCTCTCTAAATTTCATACGTTCATCATTATATCATATTGTTCGATAAAAAGCGAACAAAAAAGCACTGCTGTTTACAGGCAAAGCGTAAAAGTGCATACCCATATATCATGTGCCGCTATTGCATTGTACCATACAAGATATAGATTTGGAAGGATAAAATTCGACAAAAATATCATATATATTTTTGCGAAAATAATTCTTTGCATAAAATCGTCGGTTTTGCTTGCGGGTCTGCCGACTATCCTCTATAATAGATGTAGCGATCCTGACAGTAAGCCTCTGCGTCCGCAGATTCTGCATGAAAGGAGCCGTCCATATCGTATTGCAGCGTTTCTTGCACGGAAGCGCCGTTTATATCTGTATCGGACTGCGTCTTTCAGAGGACGCAGTTATTTTTTGTTCCGAGGTGTTTTTATGCAAACAAGAGTTGCCGTAATGGGAATCGTGGTAGAGAACACGGATTCTGTGGAACGGCTCAATACCCTGCTGCATGAGTACGGCAGCTATATCATCGGGCGCATGGGTATTCCCTATCGAGCGCGCAATATCAACATTGTGTCCATCGCCATTGATGCGCCGCAGGATGTGATTTCGGCTTTGTCCGGCAAAATCGGCAATCTGGACGGCATCAGCGTCAAGACCGCGTACTCCAATGTGCAGAACGATGAATAAGGCGAAGCAGCTCATTGACCGGCTGGAAGCGCAGCGCAGCCTGTCAATAGAGGAATACGAATATCTAATCGAAAACCAGAGCGATGAACTGGCAGCCTATGCCGCAGAGAAAGCGGTTGCCTTACGCAAACAGGTATACGGTACGGATGTGTACATTCGCGGACTGATCGAAATCGGCAATATCTGCCGCAACGACTGCTATTACTGCGGTATCCGGCGTTCCAATCCTGCGTGTGACCGCTATCGACTGACCGAGGCGCAGATACTGGACTGTGCCCGGGAAGGCTATGCGCTCGGCTTCCGCACTTTTGTCATGCAGGGCGGCGAGGACAGCGCATTCTCAGTCGATGTGGTTTGCCATCTGGTACGACAGATCAAAGCCGAGTTTCCGGACTGTGCAGTAACGCTGTCGCTCGGAGAGTTCCCTCGTGAAGCCTATCAGGCGATGTTCGATGCTGGCGCGGACCGTTATCTGCTCCGTCACGAAACCGCCGATCAGGCACATTATGAAAAGCTGCATCCGGCGCAGATGTCGTTTGACAACCGTATGCGCTGCCTTCGTGATTTGAAAGACATCGGCTACCAGACCGGCTGCGGCTTTATGGTCGGCTCGCCGTATCAGACGGCACGAACACTCGCTGAGGACTTAAAGTTCATCGAAAAATTTCGGCCGGAGATGTGCGGTATCGGCCCGTTTATTCCGCAGAAGGACACACCGTTCCGCGATTTTCCGGCCGGAACGTGTGAGCAGACAGTGTATCTGCTGTCACTGCTGCGGCTGATCCAACCGAATTTGCTGCTGCCCGCTACAACGGCGCTCGGCACCATCCGGCCGGACGGCCGCGAGCGCGGACTGCAGGCTGGTGCAAACGTAGTGATGCCCAATCTGTCTCCGCTTGGGGTGCGAAAAAAATATGCACTGTACGACGGCAAACTATGTACCGGTGAGGAGGCTGCACAGTGCATCGGCTGCCTGTCGCGCCGTGTGGCATCGGTCGGCTGCCGGATTGTTACCGCACGCGGAGATATTATCCGATAAGTGATACATTTTAAGGGACTCTGACGGAAAGAGTAATCCTCTGACCGCAAGATAAGAAAGGAAAACGAAAAAATGGCTCAGTACAACCCGAAATCACTCCATGCAGAGGAGTTTATCAACCATGAGGAAATCCTTGAAACGCTGAAATACGCCGAGGAGAACAAACACAACATCGAGCTGATCGACAGCATTCTGGAAAAGGCCCGTCCGCAGAAAACGGCTACCGGCGTACACTGTGCCGGTCTGACGCATCGCGAAGCCTCCGTGCTGCTGGCCTGCGATATCCCCGAGAAGATCGAGGAGATGTATCAGCTGGCCGAGGAGATCAAGCTGGCGTTCTACGGCAACCGTATTGTTATGTTTGCACCGCTGTATCTGTCGAATTACTGCGTAAACGGCTGTGTTTACTGTCCGTATCACGCAAAAAACCGCCATATCACTCGCAAAAAGCTGACGCAGGAAGAGGTTGCCCGCGAGGTTATCGCGCTGCAGGATATGGGTCACAAGCGCCTTGCCATCGAGGCCGGTGAGGACCCGGTCAACAACCCGATTGAGTACATTCTCGAGTGTATCAACACCATTTACTCCATCAAACATAAAAACGGTGCAATTCGACGTGTCAACGTCAACATTGCGGCGACCACAGTCGAGAACTACCGCAAGCTGAAGGACGCCGGCATCGGCACTTACATTCTGTTTCAGGAGACCTACCACAAGCAGAGCTACCTCAAGCTGCATCCGGCAGGTCCGAAGCACGATTACGACTACCACACCGAAGCAATGGATCGCGCGATGGACGGCGGTATCGACGACGTTGGTCTGGGTGTTCTGTTCGGTCTGGAAATGTACAAGTACGAGTTCGCCGGTCTGCTCATGCACGCCGAGCATCTGGAGGCTGTACACGGCGTTGGCCCGCATACTATCAGCGTGCCGCGTATCAAGCGCGCGGACGATATTGACCCGGATGTATTCGACAACGGCCTGAGTGACGAGCTGTTCGCAAAGGTTATCGCGTGCATCCGCATTGCCGTGCCGTACACCGGCATGATTATCTCCACCCGCGAGAGCCAGCAGGTGCGTGAGCGGGCGCTTGGTCTGGGCATTTCGCAGATCAGCGGTGCTTCTCGTACCTCGGTCGGCGGCTATGAGGAAGAGGAGCGTCCGCACGACTCTGAGCAGTTTGATGTATCCGATCAGCGCTCGCTCGATGAGGTTGTTCACTGGCTCATGCAGCTTGGGTTTATTCCGTCGTTCTGCACCGCCTGCTACCGTGAGGGGCGCACCGGCGACCGTTTCATGAGCCTGTGCAAGAGCGGCCAGATCCTCAACTGCTGCCACCCGAACGCATTGATGACACTCGCGGAGTATCTGGTCGATTACGCAAGCGAGGACACCAGGCGCGTTGGCATGGAGCTGATTCAGGAGGAACTTAAAAAAATCCCGCGCGATAAGGTACGCGAAATTGCAGCCGAGCATATCAAGGATATCTGCAGCTCCAACCGCCGTGATTTCCGCTTCTAAGGAGGGTTTCCTATGGGACTGAACGCACAGCCCTCCGGCGAGCGTGTACACATCGGCTTTTTCGGTCTGCGCAATGCGGGCAAATCCAGCGTGGTGAACCGCGTGACCGGACAAACGCTGTCCATCGTGTCCGATATTAAGGGCACTACGACTGATCCGGTGCAGAAGGCGATGGAACTGCTCCCTATCGGTCCGGTGGTTATCATCGACACGCCGGGCATTGACGATGAGGGCGCGCTCGGCGCGGAGCGTGTCCGTCGGGCGCTCCGCGTGCTGGAAAAGACGGATATTGCGGTTCTTGTCACGGACAGCACGCGCGGTTTACAGCCTGCCGAGCAGGAACTGCTCGAATTGTTCCGCAAGCGGGAGATTCCGTTTATAATTGCACATAACAAGACAGATTTGACATCCGCACCGACTGCTGTACCGGAAAACGAGATTTACGTCAGCGCAGCAACCGACAGCAACATCCGTGAACTCAAGGAACTGATCGCACGAGCCGTCAAGCCGACCGAGCCGAAAAAACGTCTGGTAGCTGACCTGCTTGCGCCGAATGACACAGTCGTACTGGTCGTGCCGATCGACTCAGCCGCACCGAAAGGCCGACTGATCCTGCCGCAGCAGCAGACCATCCGCGATATTCTGGAAGTAGGTGCGATTTCACTTGTCACCCGCGAAACCGAGTTGACCCGCACGCTGGAATCCCTGCGGGAGCCGCCGCAGCTGGTTATCACGGACTCGCAGGCGTTCGGCATCGTGGACAAGCTGGTGCCGAAAAATGTGCTTCTGACCTCGTTTTCCATCCTGTTTGCCCGATACAAAGGCAATCTGCGGCAGGCGATTCTCGGTGCTGCACAGCTGAATTTCTTGCAGGATGGCGATACTGTGCTCATCTCCGAAGGCTGCACACATCACCGCCAGTGCGGTGATATCGGCACGGAAAAACTGCCGAACTGGATTCGCAGATTTACCGGCAAGGATGTGCAGTTCTCATTTACCGCAGGCAATGAGTTTCCCGAGGACGTGAGCAAGTACGCGCTTGTTGTGCACTGCGGCGGCTGCATGCTGAACGAGCGGGAAATGCAGTATCGTCTGCGGCACAGCGCCGAGCGGAATGTGCCGATGACCAACTATGGCATTGCCATCGCTCATATGCACGGCATTCTCGATCGTGCGCTTGCTCCGTTCCCTGATCTGCATCAGGCATGGAGCAGCACCGCAAACGGATAAAACATGGGGCGCGCTGAAAACAGCGCGCAAGAAAAGACGAGTAAGTTTCTCCGAATGGGGTTTGCTTACTCGCCTTTTTGCTTTAGATTAAGGTGTAAAACAACACCGGTGCAGTGTAAATGAGTGCAGGGACAAGAAGCCTTTTTCAGCCTTTTGTCCCTGTATTCTTTGCGCTTTTTTTTGATTACATTTTGAAAGATTGAAATGTTTGATCTGCACCGAGAATGTGCCGCAGTTCACGCATGCCGGTTCTCCCAATCCGCAATGCGGTGCTGCAGCGGACCGGAACCGTGACCAAGATCCAGCTTGAATTCAATGCAGGCGGTCAGATACCGCTTGGCCCGCTTGACGCTGCCGATGAGCGACATGCCCTGTGCCAGTCCGCATGCAATTGCACTGGATAGCGTGCAGCCGGTACCGTGCGTGTTCGGGTTGTCAATACGCGGCGCGGGAAGCCAGTGCATTTCTGTGCCGTCAAACAGCAGATCATCTGCGCAGTCTGCCAGATGACCACCCTTGACCAGAACGGCGCCGCCGGTCTTGCCGACGATTTCGCGTGCCGCCTGCTCCATATCTTCACGATTGGTGATGTTATGGCTGCAGACAGCGGCTGCCTCATGCAGATTAGGCGTGACCAGTGTGCACAGCGGGAACAGCTCCTCCTGTAGAACCTTTGCCGCATCGTGATGCAGCAGCGCGGTACCGCTTGAGGACATCATTACCGGGTCGAGTACGATATTCTTGGCGTGGTACGCCTTCAAGCGCTCCGCTACTGTGTGAATAATCTCTGCGTCATACAGCATGCCAACCTTGACGGCATCCGGGAAAATATCGTCAAACACACAGTCAATCTGTTTGCCAACCAGTTCAGCGGAAACCGGCTGCATACCGAATACACCAGTGGTATTTTGTGCACACACGACAGTGATAACGGCCATGCCATACACACCGAAGGCTTCAAAGGTTTTCAGGTCGGTCTGAATACCTGCGCCGCCTGTCGGGTCGGTGCCTGCAATGCTGAGAACGGTTTTCATGTTAATTTTCCTCCAATCCTGTGCCGTCAAAGGCGGGAATAAAACTCTCGCTGATGGATTCGTCCTGCTGAAAAAAACCGCCGAGTCCAAGCTCACCGAACAGCGTACAGGCATCTGCGTACTCCTCTGCGGTGATGGTGCGGTCAAGCTCGGGATAATCCTGCATATCAAACGGCGTGTACTGCCGCATAAGGCTGACAAGCACGCTGTCGCCCCATCGAGAGGCAATATCCCGAAGCACCTGCGCGGTATCGCCGGCCAGTCCGGGCAGCATCAAATGCCGGATGACGGTGCCGCGCTTCAGCAGACCATTTTTATCAAACTGCGGTGCACCTGTCTGGCGCACCATTTCATCAATAGCCGGAACGGCGAACTCACGGTAATCTTCCGCATGCGAGTACAGACCTGCATAGTAGCTGCTGTAATACTTGTAATCCGGCAGATAGATGTCAATGTGACCATCGAGCAGCTGCAGCGTTTCCACCTGCTCATATCCGCTGGAATTGTATATAACAGGAAGCGAAAGCCCCTGTTTTCGGGCAATTTGCAGCGCTTCGATAATTTGCGGCACATAATGGGCGCCGGTAACAAGGTTGATGTTATGCGCACCTTTTTTCTCCAGAGAGAGAAAGGTTTTCGCCAGTGCATCTGCCGTAATGTTCTGTCCCTCGGCCTCTCTGCGGCTGATCTTGCGGTTTTGGCAGAACACACAGCCGAGCGAGCAATGAGAGAAAAACACCGTGCCCGAGCCATTTGTACCCGAAATCGGCGGCTCCTCCCACATATGAAGCGATGCGCGTGCAGCTTCGATTTCGATGCCTGCACCGCAGGCTCCGCGGCTCTTTGTGCGGTCTGCGCCGCAGGCGCGCGGACACAGCTGACAGTTCTTAAGCATATCGGTCAAAATAATCCCTCCGATACGTTATATTATATCGTATTTTTGTCTGGAAATAAAGTAGAGAAATGTGATATAATAAACACTACGGCTTTGGAACGTATAGAATTTTCACGCGGATCAAAATCGTGTCTTTTATTAAACAGAAATACAAGTAGAAACATAGGAGATGCAATATGAAGGTTTCTCAACTTTTGAATCAGGACAAAGTAACCCTTTCTTTTGAGGTATTCCCGCCCAAGACCAACAGCAGCTATGAGTCTGTCGCACACGCAACGCAGGAAATTGCGGCATTGCGTCCGGACTTTATGAGCGTTACATACGGTGCAGGCGGCGGCACGAGCGAACACACTGTCAACATCGCGGCAGATCTCAAGAAGAAGTATGATGTTACCGTTCTGACCCATCTGACCTGTGTTTCCTCTACCCGTGAGCACGTTGCAGCGATGGTAAAAAAGTATAAGGATGCCGGTATCGAGAACATTCTTGCACTGCGCGGTGATATTCCGGAGGGCGGTGCTCCGCATTCTGACTACCACTATGCCGCTGAGCTGGTACGCGATATCAAGTTGCAGGGCGATTTCTGCGTCGGCGGCGCCTGCTACCCGGAGGGTCACGTTGAGGCAGCCAATAAAACCGAGGATATTCTGCACCTCAAGGAGAAAGTAGACGCAGGCTGTGAGTTTCTGACTACGCAGATGTTCTTTGATAACAACATCATGTACAACTTCCTGTACCGCATTCGAGAAAAGGGTATTACGGTTCCGGTTGTTGCGGGCATTATGCCGGTGACGAATGTCAAGCAGATCAAGCGTATCACTTCCATGTCCGGCACCTACCTGCCCGAACGCTTCAAGGCTATCGTTGACCGTTTCGGTGACAATCCGGCGGCTATGAAGCAGGCAGGCGTTATCTACGCGACCGAGCAGATTATCGACCTGATTGCAAACGGCGTCAACCATATCCATGTTTACTCGATGAACAAGCCGGAAATTGCCGCAGGTATTCAGTCCAGCCTGTCGGAGATTCTCAAGTGATTGAACTGGACAGATCGGAAGCCATCCGCTACATGGGTTATCACGGCACGCAGCCGGATGAGGCTGTGCAGGCCAGCCTGACACGATGCGGTGAAGCACTGCAGCAGGCGGCAGAACCCAAGTCGATCTACCGCGTGTTTCCGCTGCAGCATATTGACGCGCAAACGCTCGAAATCGCAGATGTACAAATTCACAGCAAAAATCTGGCACGTAATCTGCAGGGTTGCAGCGAGGTCTGTCTGATGGCAGCAACGCTCGGCATCGGACCGGATCGCCTGATTGCCCGCGCGTCTGCAGTCCGGATGAGCGACGCGGTGATCTATCAGGCAGCGGCAGCGGCCATGGTCGAGACCTATTGCGATGAGGTCAACGAATGCATCCGGCAGGACGCAGCGCAGCGCGGCATGTACTGTCGGCCGCGATTCAGCCCTGGCTACGGCGATTTTCCGATCGCACACCAGCGGGATTTCAGCCGCCTGCTGGATACGCCGCGCAAGATTGGCTTGACCGTGACCGAAAGCTGTCTTCTGGCACCTATCAAGTCGGTAACGGCGGTAATCGGTCTGTCTGAAACACCGCAGCCGTGTCACCGCAAGGGCTGTGAGGAATGCGGCAAGACGGATTGCGCTTACAGGAGATGAAAAGAATGAAACTGACCGAACGACTGGGAAAAGAATGGATATTTTTCGATGGCGGCATGGGCACCATCCTGCAGGAGCACGGCTTAAAAGCCGGTGAACTGCCGGAAACATGGAACCTGTCCCATCCGGATGAGATTATTGCGCTGAACCGCAGCTACTTTGAAGCCGGCTGTGATGTGGTGAATACCAACACTTTCGGTGCAAACGCCCTCAAATATCCGGATAACCTGCAGGAAATCGTGCAAGCTGCGGTTTCGCATGCAAAAACCGCGCGTCAGCAGGCAGACCGAGAGGACGCCTATATTGCGCTCGATATTGGCCCAACCGGCAAGCTGCTGCAGCCGATGGGCGATCTGCCGTTCGAGCGTGCGGTCGAGCTGTTCGGCGAAACCGTCCGTATCGGCGCGAAAGCCGGTGCGGACCTCGTGCTCATTGAGACCATGAGCGACAGCTACGAGGCTAAGGCGGCCGTGTTGGCTGCCAAGGAAAACTGCGATCTGCCGGTGCTCGTAACGCTGATTTTCGACGAAAAAGGCAAGCTGCTGACCGGCGGCACGGTGGATTCCACGGTTGCCATGCTCGAGGGTTTGCGCGTAGACGCGCTCGGCGTTAACTGCGGTCTGGGACCGAAGCAGATGCATCCGATCATCGAACGACTGACGCAGATAAGTTCACTGCCAATCATCGTCAACCCGAATGCCGGTCTGCCGCGCAGCGAAAACGGCAAGACGGTATTCGATATCGCGCCTGCCGAGTTCTCCGACCTGATGGAAGAAATTGCAGGCATGGGCGTGCAGGCGCTTGGCGGCTGCTGCGGCACTACACCGGAGCATCTGCGGCTGACCATCGAAAAGTGCCGCAAAGTACCGTTCCGACCGCCGGTAGCCAAGCGCCGCACGGTGGTCTCCTCGTTCTCGCAAGCCGTGGAGATCGGGCCGAAGCCGGTTATCATCGGCGAGCGTATCAACCCGACCGGCAAGAGCAAATTCAAGGCAGCTCTGCGCGAGAATAACATCGAGTACATCCTCGGTGAAGGCATGGCGCAGGAGGACAGCGGCGCGCATATTCTTGATGTCAACGTCGGCCTGCCCGAAATCGACGAACCCGTGATGATGGAGCGTGTCGTTACGCGTCTGCAGAGTGTTATTGCGCTGCCGCTGCAGATTGACACCTCGGATACCACCGCAATGGAGCGCGGCATGCGCCTGTACAACGGCAAGCCGATGATCAACTCGGTCAGCGGCAAGATGGAGAGCATGGAAGCTGTGTTCCCACTTGTACGTAAGTACGGCGGTGTTGTTGTTGGTCTGGCACTGGATGAAAACGGCATTCCGTCCACGGCAGAGGGCCGCATCCGGATTGCAAAGAAGATTTACGATACAGCGGAGAAATACGGTATTCCGCATGAGGATATCGTGATTGACGGTCTGGCGATGACCATTTCGTCGGACAGCGGTTCGGCTCTCGTAACGCTCGAAACACTGCGCCGCATTCGTGATGAGCTGCACGGTCACTCGATTCTCGGCGTATCGAACATTTCGTTCGGTCTGCCGCAGCGTGAGATTGTCAACTCGAACTTCTTCACAATGGCGATGCAGAGCGGTCTGTCCTGCGCGATCATCAACCCGAATAACGAGGCAATGATGAAATCGTATCGTTCCTATCTGGCGCTGGCCAACCTGGATGAGCAGTGCGCAGGCTACATTGCGGCCTACGGCAACCAGCCGGCAGCGGCGGCTCCTGCAGCAGCAGGCAGCACGGCGATGCCGCTCGCGGAGAGCATTGAACGCGGCTTGCGTGAACGCGCTATCGACGCGGCAAAGGAAATGCTGCAGACGGTTCCGCCGCTCGAGGTTGTCAACAACGAGCTGATTCCGGCGCTGGACCGCGTCGGCAAGGGCTTCGAGAAGGGCACCGTGTTCCTGCCGCAGCTGCTCATGAGCGCAGAAGCGGCCAAGGCGGCTTTCGAAGTCGTAAAGGACGCGATGAAGGGTGAGAGCCAGCAGATTAAGGGCAAAATTATTCTTGCGACCGTCAAGGGAGATATTCACGATATCGGCAAGAATATTGTCAAGGTTCTGCTGGAAAACTACGCCTATCAGGTGCTCGACCTCGGCAAGGACGTTCCGCCCGAGGTGATCGTTGATACCGCTATCAAGGAAGATGTTCCTGTGGTCGGCCTGAGTGCACTGATGACGACGACGGTTGTCAGCATGGAAGAGACCATTAAACAGCTGCGTGAGAAAAAGCCGGGCACCAAGGTCGTTGTCGGCGGTGCCGTGCTCACACAGGAATACGCAGATTCCATCGGCGCGGACTGCTACGCGAAGGACGCTATGGCAACCGTGCATTATGCGGATTCCGTATTTGGCGTATAAGATAAGAAAAAGAGACTGTATCACCGATACAGTCTCTTTTTATGAAATTAAGCGGCGTCTTCGAGTTCTTCGAGTGCCTCCTGCTTGGTATCGGCAGAGAAAAGAAACGCGCCGGTTCCGTCATATACTTCAATGTGTCCGTTTACATATTCGAGAGTGCAGTTCATCTTGCGCATCCCCTTTCCTTTTGTTGTACATAGTATAACAAAAGGAAAGTACGTTAAACGGTACTTAGTCTATGAATTTGTGAATCTGCTTTTCAAACGCTTCGCAGACCTCCGGCGGGTTTACAATGCGCACATCGCCTTCCAGACTGAACACCCAGGAAAAAAACTGCGGACTGACGACAACATCCACATCCAGATAAAAATGTTCGTTATCCGCCGGAAACAGACGCAGACTGCTGCCGAAGCGGTCGAGCATGACACCGATAAAGCGGTTCAGGCATTTCAGCTTCACGGTTTTCTCCTCGCCGGAGAACATGCCGAACACCTTACGGGAGTAGGCTGCCGCGTCAAACCGATCGTCGAACAGCTGTTTACCCTCACGAGGCAGGTCGGTCTGCACAAGTGAATCCATCTTATCTACGCGGTAGTGGCGGATTTCACCGGCATCGTGATCGAAGGCAATCAGATAGTAATTTTCATTGTCCCACGTCAGTGCCCACGGACTGACGCGGTAGCGCGCACCATCTCGGCGGTACTGCTTTTGAATGCGCGGACTGGCAGAGAAATTCAGCACCCAGTTGAAATAGCGAAACGTAATCTGGACATCGTTGGATATGGCCGCATGCAGCGCATCAATATTGTAGTAAATCTGCTCATTAAGCGTTTTCACACGTTCGGAAACATACACCTGACGCTGGAGCGTATGTGCTTCATGGTCACTGGTGAGGTGCTCGATTTTGCCGATGAGCTCGTTGGATTTTTTCTCGGTGATAAAGCGGGAGCACTGAATTGCATCCACGAGCAGCTTGAGCTCGGGCAGTTCAAACTCGCGTGACGCGACGTAATAGCCGCCGCCGGTACCTCTCTGACAAATTACATCCAGGCCAAAATTCTGGAGTGCTTCGATGTCCGAATAAATGCTTTTGCGCTCAGCGGTAATGCCGCAGCGCTCGAGTGCCGCACGCAGTTCATCTGTGGTGAGTTTATGGTTCTCATCCGTTCGCTGCAGCAGGATTTGGTATAAATACAGCAGCTTCAGCTTTTGATTCGGATTTTTAGACATGGTTAGCCTCCCGTTCAGAAAGCGCGTTTTGATACGCCGAAAGCGTGGTTCCATCAAAGCAGATCATGCTTACCTGCTCAATTTCTGCATGAGTTGAAAGATATTCCTCAATCGTACGGATAGCGATTTCAGCGGCACGATTCAGCGGAAAGCGATACACACCGGTGCTGATGGACGGAAACGCCACGGTTTTGCAATTTAATTCAGATGCAATGCGCAGGCAGTTTTGATAGCAGCCTGCCAGCAGTACCGCCTCACCCGCATGTCCACCGCACCAGATCGGTCCCGGCGTATGAATAACATACCGACATGGCAGACGGTATGCTCGTGTTGCTTTGGCTTCGCCGGTCCGACAGCCGCCGAGCGTGCGGCATTCCGCCAGCAGCTCCGGTCCTGCTGCACGATGAATGGCACCGTCCACACCGCCGCCGCCCAGCAGGGACGTGTTGGCAGCGTTTACAATCGCATCGGTCGTGCATTGGGTAATATCTCCGCGCTGAATAAAAATTCGGCTCATCAGCCATGCCCCTTCCATGAAGTTGTTGGCTTTATTATACGTTGTTTTTCCGGAAATTGCAAGTTTGACGCAAATTGCAGAATGCGTTATAATAAATACAGCATCACAGCAGGCGAGGAGAGCGCAGCAATGGACAAGCCGATGAACGAATACGCCGCAGACGCACCGCGCGTTTTGCGGGATTTTTTAACCTATATTTCCACAATACGCGGCAAATCCGCGAAAACTGCACACGAATATTATCTTGATCTGCGGCTGTTTTTCCGCGTACTCAAGCACAACAAAGGCGCAGTCGATAAAAATCTTCCGCTTGATGAGATCGACATCAGCGACATTGATCTGGATTTTATCCGTGATATCACGCTGTCGGACACCTATGATTATCTGGAATACATGGCGCAGAGCCGCCCAACTCAGCAGAACAGCAACCACACCAATTACGGATTGAGTGTCAACTCGCGTGCACGCAAGGTCTCTGCGATACGCGCATTTTTCCGGTATTTGACCGATAAACAGCATGTTTTAGAGGTTAATCCGGTCAGCGGACTGGAAGCGCCGACTGTCCGAAAGTCCCTGCCGACTTACCTCACGACAGACGACAGTGTGCGGCTTCTGGAATCCGTCACCGGCTCGTATGCCGAGCGAGATTACTGCATCCTGACGTTTTTCCTTAACTGTGGCATGCGTGTTTCCGAGCTGGTCGGTCTGAATCTGACCGACTTCAAGGACGATACTGTGCGCGTGCTCGGTAAGGGTGGCAAGCAGAGGACGGTATTTCTCAATGATGCGTGTCTTGCCGCACTCGAGCAGTATCTGCCCAAACGCCTGGAGCCGAACGAGCAGGACGCGGACGCGCTGTTTGTCAGCAAAAAGCGCAACCGCATCAATGTGCAGACGGTCAAGTGGCTGGTAAAGAAATATATCGGTCAAGCCGGACTCGACCCCAAAAAATACTCTGCGCACAAGCTGCGTCACACAGCGGCAACGCTCATGTACCAGAATGGCGTGGATATCCGCACACTGCAAAGCATTCTTGGTCACTCGAGTGTGGATACGACCATGATCTACACCCACATCGAGAATGAAAACATGCGCGAAGCTGCGGCAAGGAATCCGCTGGCGGAAATCCGGCCGAACGGTGAGCGTGTGCCTGTAAAACAGCCGAAAAACAGCGATAAGTAACAAAAGGGGCGCGTTGCAAAATAGTGCGCAAGAAAAGACGAGTAAGTTCCCTCGAAAGGGAGTGCTTACTCGTCTTTTTGCTTTATGATTAGGTGTGAAACAAGATCAAACCACCCATTTTCGAAAACAAACGCAGGGACGAAATGCCTTATGCGACCTTTCGTCCCTGCGTTCTTTGCGGATCTGTTCTGCAACAGACTCTTTGTTTTTTTATTACAGCTGCATCTCCAGCGCGGCATCACAGTACGGACAGCGGTCACCGACCTTGCCGTGCAGCGGTACATACAGCTCGCTTCGCGTAATGCACTTGTGGTTGGAGCAGCGGATGCCGGGATCTGCACCGATTTCATGATGACCGGCACGCTCGAACGGCAGTTTGGACAGCGTCAGCAGCAGTGCCATACGGCCGAACATGCCGAACCGCGCCTGGCGGAAGTAGACCGCACGCGGATCATCATCCACGTCCTGTGCAATCTCATCAACACGCGGCAGCGGATGAAGCACTAGCATGTCCTTCTTGGCGCGCTTCATCTTCTCAGCAGTCAGCTGATAATTGCCTTCAAGGTTTGTGTACTCCTCTGCCGTGACAAAGCGCTCGCGCTGAATGCGGGTCATGTACAGCACATCCAACTCGGGAAGAACTTCATCAATGCTGTCTACCTCGCAGAACGGCATATTGTTGTCTTTCAGGAATTTTACCATATAGTCCGGCAGCTTGAGTGCATCAGGTGCGATCAGATAAAACTGTACATTATGATACCGCTGCAGAAAATGCAGCAGAGAATGCACGGTACGGCCGTACTTCAAATCACCGCACAGGCCAATCTTCATATCGTCAGCCGAGCCGCGCATACGCAGAATGGTAATCATATCGGCAAGCGTCTGGGTCGGGTGCAGATGACCGCCGTCGCCGGCATTGATGACCGGCACAGACGAGTACATTGAAGCTACCTTGGCTGCACCCTCTCGCGGGTTGCGCATGACGATCATATCCGCATAGCTGGATACCATGTTGATAGTATCCTTGAGTGTTTCGCCCTTGGACGCAGAAGTGGCGTTCGGATCGGAAAAACCGACAACACTGCCGCCCAGTCTCATCATTGCGGTGGAAAACGACAGGTTGGTACGGGTAGAAGGTTCATAAAACAGGCTGCCCAGCACCTTGCCGCGGCAGGCATCTACATAGCCCTCCGGTCGGTCGATAATATTGCTGACCAGTTTGTACAGATCGGAAAATTCCTTTTCCGTTAAATCACATAAATCAATAATATGGCGCATGCAAACTCCATTCCTTTCTACGGTACAGTCGCCCTATTCGTTATTTGTCACTGTTAATGATAGCACAAATGAAAGCGAAAGAAAAGAGTTATTTGCACATTGCGTCGATTGGATCGAGAGCGGCCGCACGAACCGCCGGGAGCAGTCCGGCAGCGGCTCCGCTGAGTGTGGAAAGTGTCAGCAATCCGGCAAATACGCGGCCTTCCGGCAGGAGCAGTGCTGCTCCGAAGTGCAGGAGCGCACCTGCGGCTGCCAGACCGACGATTCCGCCGAACAGGCACAGCAGCACAGCCTGCAGGAGAAATGTCCGGCGAATATCATGCGGCTGTGCGCCGAGCGCCAGCAGAATGCCGATCTCCCCTGTTTTCTCGTGGGCAGCAGCCAGCATGCTTCCCATCACACCGATGAGCGCGACAAACAGTGTTACCGCACCGACGGCGGCAAACAGGCCGATTCCCATTTCGGCAAGCTGCTGTACGGTTTGCACCGCACCCGACATATTCTGTACATGCACGCCGCGCACCTGCTGTCGATCGGTCAGATACTTTTCGATCTGAGAGCTGACCGAAGCAGTATCTGCCTGCGAAATGCACTGCACAAACACTTGATCCGTACGTTCGGTTTGCGACGCGATACACGCATACGGCACATAGACCAGATGCGGTGCAACCGCCGACAGCATTCCGCCGAATGCCCCCGTCTGCGCCCGCACAACACCGCATACCGTGAAATACCGGTCGGTGCCGTTTACCTTTAGCCGAATCTGCCGTCCGGTGATATTTGTCCGTCCGTACAGCGTTTGCGCCAGATCATCGCCGACCACGGCAACCGGCTCCGCGTTTGCGCTCTGCCATGCGTTCGGCAGCGAGCCTGCCAACAATTCCAGCTGCATGACCTCACCGAGCCGTTCGTCCGTACCAAGGAACACCGCGTGTTCGGTCGTGTGTCCGACACGCACGGTGCCGCTCTGCGCTTTGATCGGCATCAGCGTGCGAATGCCGTCCACATCCTGCTCTATCTCATCCGCCAGTGCTGCCGAGAGTATCGTTCCCGCGTGTCCGCTTTCCGTGTACACCGATAAACCGCTGACGCCGAGTGTCTGCAAACCGACGTCCACCTGTTTTCGCCCATACAGACCAATGGAAAGGATGAGCAGCAGTGCACCGCTTCCAACCGCAACAGAAAGCGCGCAAAGTGCCGTCCGCAGCGGACTTTCCCGCAGATTATGTGCCGCCAGTGACAGAATATCCCGCAGTCTCATGTCTGTACCTCCACCGGATCACCGTCAGTCAATTCATCGGGCGGCGACAGAATGACCGATACACCTGTCGGCAAGCCGTCTATAATTTCAACCGTATCCTCGAGCAGATAGCCGGTCTGTACCGCGCACTGCACGGCATAGCCGTCCTGCACGCAGAATACAAACTCTTGTTCTCCGCGCTGGCAAATTGCTTCATATGGGACAACCGCAGCATCGTCTCGATGGTCTGTGAATACCTTAACGGTCGCGGAATAGCCGGGGCGCAGATTTTCGGTTGAGCCGTTCAAATCGAGCAGCACCTCAACGGTTGCTTCAGCATCTTCGTTTGTCAGACTAAAGGTTTTCACAGCCGCAGGCGCGATTGCGGTTAATTCGGCGTGAAAGGTGCCGTCCACTGCCGAAAATGTGATGTTAGCGCGCTGCCCGACAGCAAGCTCTCCTACATATAGTTCGGGAGACTGCGCGCGCACGCGCAGCTTATCCGGATTTGCAATTTGTATGCACGGCATATCGGCCGATACGCTCTCGCCCGCCTGCGGAGCGGTCAACACAGTACCGTCCATCGGTGCATACAGCGCGTGAGCGTCCTCGGCGGTGACAGTGTTCACCGTGCCAGAAATTGCAAACACGCTCTGTGCGGTCTGCCAGTAATCCGCAGCTGTTTGCAATCTGCCGATATCAGTCAGCGTGCACAGGATATCACCCTTCTGTACGGTGTCGCCTGCCTTAGCATACACTGCGTTTACTACGGCATTTTCCGCCGGACAAACCGCTGTGCTTTCTGCGGACTCGACCGTGCCGAAAATCGTCACACTATTGTAGATATCCTGCGTTTCGGCGGCCGCTGTGCGTACCAAAACCGCCTCCGGCGGACGGTGCTTCCACGACCAGAACAGCATTGCCGTCAGCACACCTGCCGTCGTAAGCAGCACTACGCGGATCTTATTCTCCAAATGCAAAACCTCCTCTGACGCAAACTGAGTTTAGTCTGCGGAGAGGAGGTGAAAATTATGCTTACAATACGGCACGAATCGCGTCACCGACGGTTTTCGCACGCACGATATTCATTTTCTGCAGCAGGTCCTCGTCCACATCCTGCATGGGCATGATGCAGGTGTGAAAACCAAGACGATATGCTTCATTGATACGCTGTCCCGGATTGGATACCGCACGCAGCTCGCCGGTCAGGCCGACCTCGCCGAAGCTCATGACGCCTTCCGGCAGCGGCTTGTCCCGAAAGCTGGATGCGATTGCCAGCACCATCGGCAAATCCACAGCAGGCTCGTCCAGCCGCATGCCGCCGACAACGTTGACGTATACATCGCTCGACGAGAGAAACAGCCCGCAGCGTTTTTCCAGAATGGCGAGCAGCAGCACCATGCGGTTGTAGTCCACGCCGGCAGCGGTGCGGCGCGGCACACCAAACTGCGTTTTCGCAGCAAGCGCCTGCACCTCGGCGAGCAGAGGACGGCTGCCCTCCATCACGCAGGCAATGCAGTTGCCGGACGCACCCTGCGGATGACCGGCCAGCATAGCCGCAGACGGATTCTGCACCTCGAGCAAACCGTGATCGCTCATTTCAAACACGCCGATTTCATTGGTTGAGCCGTAGCGGTTTTTCGCCGCACGCAGACAGCGGAACGGACCTGCGGATTCCCCCTCGAAATACAGCACGCAGTCCACCATGTGCTCAAGGATTTTTGGGCCTGCCAGCGTACCCTCTTTGTTGACATGACCAACAATAAAAATCGTCACGTTGCGATTCTTCGCATACTGCATCAGGCTCATCGCACATTCCTTGATCTGCGTTGTACCGCCGGGAGCGGCAGTTAAATCACGCTTGTAGACCGTCTGGATAGAGTCCACGATCAGAATATCCGGCTCGAGCAGCTCGGTTTCGTTGATGATCTGCTCCATGTCGGTCTCGGCAAGGATATACAGCTCGGGTGAAGAAATGTGCAGGCGTGCCGCACGAATTTTGATCTGCTTGAGCGATTCCTCGCCCGAAACATAGAGCACGCGGGCATTTTTGCACATTTCCTGACACATTTGCAGCAGCAGCGTGGATTTGCCGATGCCCGGCTCACCGCCGACCAGCACAAACGAGCCGTGTACAGCGCCGCCGCCGAGAACGCGGTCGAGTTCACCGATGCCCGAATGGAACCGGCTTTCGTCTCCGGTATCAATATCCTTGAGCAGAGTCGGCCGCGATTCGCCGCGCTGAAATGTATTCGTGCCGCGTGCCGCCGAAACCGGCTTCTCCTTGAATTCGCTCATGGTGTTCCATGCGCCGCAGGACGGACATTTGCCGTACCATTTCGGACTTTCATATCCGCAGTCACCGCACAGAAAAACTGTCTTTTGCTTCATATTTCCTCCGTTACATACCGCTCTGGCTGCGTAAATATCCGCAGATCACGGCGGCAGCAAGTTGTTTGTGATAGGCTTCGTCCCGCAGCCGCGCTTCTTCGGCCGGATTGGACAGAAAGCCGCATTCGATGATAACCGCCGGGCAGTCCAGCTTTTTCATCAGATAGATGGCGCTGTCTGCCTGTTTAGCCTTGCGATGATTCAATGGGTCGCAGCCGTCAATCAGGCACTGTTGTATCTGCTCGGCCAGCGGCTTGCCCTGCACATTTCCTGTCGAGTAAAACACCTGGGCGCCGTGGTACTGCGCGTCGCTGAATTTATTCAGGTGAATGCTCAGAAACACCGGCGACGGAATACTGTTTACCAGCTTTTCCCGTGCCTTGATATCCGCGATTTTGTTCTCTCGCACCGTGCGGGAAGGATTGTAATCAAGTGCATTTTCATCCGGCCGCGTCATAGCAGTCGGCACACCGAAGAAATTCGCCAGCACTTGCACCCGTTTTGCAATGCTCAAATTGATATCTTGCTCGGCGGTTCCATCCGCGCCGACCGCGCCGCCGTCGAAGCCGCCGTGTCCGGCATCAATGACGAGCGTGGTTTGAGCGTTCCCTGCCGTCTGCATTGCACGGGTTTTCTGCTCCATGCCAAAGCACAGCACCAGCGCCAGTGCCGCCGCGGCGCAAACGCCGCATTTCAGCCGTCTCTCCATCTCCGCACCTCCGTATCACACAAATATGCGAAAAAGGCGGAACTTATGCGTTTACTTGGGCGCGTTCAGCACAGCATCTGTGCCGGTTTTGTCCAGTGTGCTGATGATAACAGGCGCTGCCGTCATGCCGTCCAGCGTGAAGGCTGCAGAAACGCTCTGCCTGTGAATCGTGCCGCCGCTGACCGACTGCGTTACCGTGGTCGGCTGCAGCCGGACGGCTTCGTCTAAATCACCCATTGCACTTTCGACCGACCAGAGCAGTTCGGTGTACGCGTTCGGCGTATCGGCACAGATAATGGTCCAGCTGCCTGCACGCTGACTCAGCGAATCGACACATACCAGCGGTACGCGGCCATACATCGCGGCAAGGCCCTCCTGCTCAGCGGCAGTCACCAGCTCTGCCGACCATGAGCCGTTCAATTTGTGATACAGCGCACCGTCCGACAGATAACTCTGCGTCAGCAGCTGCTTATCCGATGTATTCGGCGCGGAAAGCGTCATTTTGCGGTCGGTGAGCAGTTCGTTCTTCTCGCGGTCGAACACGGTGGTCTCGCTCGTCTGCACCTGCATGACCGTCCTGCCGTCATGGGTCACAGCCGCCGGAGACGCAAACTCGCTGTTGACCGAGTAATGCAGCAGAGCGCCCATACCGACGGTTGCCTTGCGGTACTGTGCATAGCTTGAAAACAGGCTCTGATACCGCTTCGCGTCCGCTTCGGTTATCGCGTTTTCGCTGACAAGCTGATCGAGCAGCGTGCCTTCACTGTTCTTCGGCGAAACGGACAGCACCGTGTAGCTTGCCGCTGCAGCATCGTCGCGCAGGAAATTCTGCACGTTGATGATACCGGTGTCGTAAATACCCTGCTCACGAGCAGTCTCTATCGCGTTCGCATAGCTGAAATCCGCCGTATCCGAGTAGCCGAGCGCACGCAGCAGGAAGGTCGCGTACATCTGCGCGGTGCACTTGCCGGTCGGATTGAAGGTCGTCCGGCTCGTGCCGTTCACCAGACCGTTGCTGTACAGATACTGCACATACGGCTTTTCCCATCCCTTGAGATCGGTAAACGGTGCAGTATACGTCAGCGCCTTGGCCTCAGCCTCCTTGCCGAGCAGACGCACCAGCATGACAGACGCTTCCGCCCTGGTCGGCGTGCGGTCGAGATCGTAGCCGTTCTGCGTGCCCTGAAACAGCCCCATTTCGTGCAGTGAATCTGCACAATTCGTATAATTTGCCGCAAAGGCCGAAGCGGTCAACATGGCAGCGGCAGCCGCGCCGACGCAGACAGCGCGTAACCATTTATTCATAGTCCTATCCTCCTGAACTGATATTGCCGATAAAAATACAGTATAAGTATAGCACAAAGCCATGTGTTTTCCAACAACAAAACGGATATACTACTCGCAGAAGGAGTGTATCCAATATGACGAATATTCAAAAATGCGGCGTGATCGGCGTGGGCTTTGTCGGCGCGACCTGCGCATACACATTGGCGGTTTCCGGACTGTTCTCCGATCTGGTACTCGTGGATATGAACCGCGACAAGGCTATCGGTGAAGCTGCGGACATCAATCATGGTGTGGCGTTCAGCAAGCCGTGCCGCGTCATGGCCGGAGACTATGCTGACCTCGCCGAATGCGGTCTTATCATCATTGCGGCAGGCGCAAACCAGAAGCCCGGCGAAAGCCGTTTGGAGCTGCTCGGACGCAATAAAGGCATCCTGTCCTCCATCATTGCACAGCTTACGGCAGTCAATCGTGAGGCGATTCTGTTGGTTGTGTCCAATCCGGTCGATGTGCTGACCTGTCTGGCGCAGCAGCTGAGCGGCTTCCCTGCCGGACGTGTACTCGGTTCCGGTACCGTGCTGGATACCGCGCGGCTCAAGTATCTGCTCGGACAGCGGCTTGGCGTGGACAGTCGCAACGTGCATGCGTTCATCATTGGTGAGCACGGCGACAGCGAGCTGGCGGTATGGTCGAGCGCTAACATCTCCGGTGCCGATCTGGACGATTACTGCCGCATTGCCGGCATCACCAAGCCGGCAGATGAGCTTTCCCGCATTTACGAGCATGTGCGCGATGCAGCGTATCAGATTATCGACAGCAAAGGCGCAACCTATTACGGTATCGGCATGGCGGTGCGGCGCATCGCGGAAGCCATTGTACGCAATGAGCATTCCGTGCTGCCGGTCACCTCTATGATTCACGGACACTACGGCGTGGATGGTATTTGTCTGGGTGTGCCGACTATCGTCGGACGAAACGGCGCGGAAGCCGTGCTGGATATTCCGCTCTCCGAGGAAGAACTGGCACAGCTGCAGCGTTCCGCGGACACAATGCGCGAGATGATCGACAAGCTGGACGGATAACACAAAAGGGACAGAGCCAATGCTCTGTCCCCTGTTTTATGTGGGTATTTTTAGAAGTCAAGGTTTACCATAACGTCGGAAACATCCGGCTTCTCTGCGATCAGGCCCTGATCGTACATCCAATCAATGTTCTCCTGCCAGCACTGCTCGGTCTGAGAGAGGAACTTGGCGCCCTCGGTCTCCATAAGCGGCAGCAGCGTCTCACAGGACTTCTTCTCTACATCCGGGTCGAGTGCAAAGTTTGCCTCATCCTGATTGTCGAGCAGAACCTGCAGAACATCGTCGGTGTTGCTCTTGAAGTTCTCAAAGCCCTTGCTGCAAGCGCGCAGGAAGCCCTTCAGCGTATCGGAATTGTTCGCAATCATATCATCGCTTGCGAGGAAAATACCTTCGTAATACTTCGGAACACCGTAATCATCCGGGAAGAAGTAATTGACCTCGAAGCCTTCCTTCTCCATCTGCGGTACTTCGTGGTTGACCAGACAGCCGATGGTTGCATCAACATTGCCGGTGGTCATCGAGCTCATCAGGTCGAAGCCAACGTCAACCATGTTCACGCTGTTCGGATCGGCACCGTTGGACTGCATGATGCTGCGGACCAGTGCCTCGGAAAGCTCGGTGCCCGCGTAGCCGATCGTTTTGCCCTCGAGATCCTGCGGCTTGGTGATGTTCTTGTCCTTGAGCGACAGGATGATGTTCAGCGGACCCTGAACTACCGCACCGATTGACTTGATCGGCACATTCTGCTCTGCGCGAGCCTGAATCACATCCTGCTGATAGTACAGACCGATGTCTGCCTTGCCGGCGGCAACCATGCTCATTGCATCGTTTACGCCTGCCGGAGACTGGATATCCACATCCAGACCTTCCTCGGCGAAGTACCCCTTCTCCTGTGCTTCGTACAGGAATGCGTGCAGAGCATTCGGATACCAGTCGAGCACAACGGTCAGGTGCTGCAGATCATCGCTGCCGCTGTTTGCCGCATCAGACTGTGCGGCGTTCTGTGCGCCGCAGCCGGTCAGCAGCATGGTGCCTGCCGCCATAAGTGCAAGAATACGCTTTTTCATATGTAATTTTCTCCTTATGTTAGAACAAAAATTTCGTTTCCTTAAAATTGTGTTATCAAGATTATAAACTGCTGCGCCAGGTGATGATCTTCTTTTCCAGCCAGCTTACAATGCCTACTGCGATCATCGCAACCACACTCAGCAGTACGATCGGTGCAAACACGCCTGCGCCATCCAGCTGCGTCATCATGCGGCGGCTGAAATAGCCAAGACCCGCCTGTGCGCCCAGCCACTCACCGATAGCAGCGCCGATGATCGACATCGGGATCGCCATTTTGAGCGCCGAGAAAAAGTACGGCAGCGCTGCCGGAATCTTCAGCTTGAGGAAAATTTCCTTCTTGCCTGCGCCGAAGGTCTTGAGCATATCGACCATATCGGTCTTCGCCGAGCGGAAGCCGTCAAACACGGTCATCGCGATCGGGAAGAACGTGATGAGCACGGTGACGAGCACCTTGCTCCAGATCGTGTAGCCGAACCAGAGCACAAACAGCGGCGCAAGTGCGGTTGTCGGAATGGTCTGTGAAGCGACGATGAGCGGGTACAGCATTTTCTCCGCCGACGGACTCGCGTCCATTACGATGGCGAGCAGCAGACCGAGCGCGATCGAGATCGCAAGGCCGACTCCGGTACACAGCATGGTGGCCGGCAGATGTGCGGTAAACAGCGGTTTGCGCAGCTCCCACAGGCGCACAAGCACCTGTGTCGGCGACGGCAGAATGTAGGCCGCATTCATGCCCATGGCTATGCACTGCCAGACGATGAGCAGCGCGAACATAAAGATCAGTGCGGGCAGATTTGCATTCTTTTTCATGCCTGCACCTCTTTTCTGAGCAGCGAAATCAGATTTTCTCTCAGCTCGAGCATCTTCGGGTCGGTCAGGCACGCACGCGTGCGCGGATACGGCGCAGGCACTTCAAACGAGTGCAGCTTGCGGATCGGCGTATCCTCCACGACCAATACGCGGCCGGAGAGAAAGATGGCCTCCTCCACATCGTGCGTGATGAACAGGACGGTCTTGCTGTCCTGCTCCCACTGGTCGAGCAGCCACTCCTGCATAGTGATGCGCGTGAGAAAGTCGAGCGCGGAAAATGGTTCATCGAGCAGCAGCAGTTCCGAGCCGGTCAGCAGCGTACGCGCGAATGCCGCACGCTGACGCATGCCGCCGGAAAGCTCCTCCGGGCGCTTGTCGCCCCAGCCAGCCAGACCGACGTGCTCAAGCGTTTCCGCCACACGCTTGTCCATCTCCGCGCGGGAAATGCCGCCGCGAATCTCCATCGGCAGACGCAGGTTTTCGTTCACCGTGCGCCACGGAAACAGCAGGTCGCGCTGCGGCATGTAGCCGCAGTAGCCGCGCCGTCCGTCGATGCTCTTGCCGTCCACCAGAATTTCACCGCTCCTGCGCGGCAGAAGCTGGTTGGTCAGGCGGAAAATCGTGGATTTGCCGCAGCCGGACGGCCCGATGACCGACACAAATTCTCCCTTCTCAAGATGGAAGGACAGACCGTCAATGATGTTAAAATCCTCACTGTCGTACTGAAAAACGACGCTCTGAAACTCCAACATGGCTTACATCGCCTCGTTCCAGGCCATGTCCCAGAACATGCTTTCGTAGCGCGAGCACGCGACGAAAATATCGGTCAGACGCGCAAGCTGCGACTCGGTATAGCCCTCACTCAGGCGCTCCATATAAGCGACCAGTTTGCGGTTTTCTGCCGCATAGTCCTCGGATGCGTAGCCCTGCACCCATTCACCGTAGAACTCATGCTGATCGGCGTTCGGGTAGTTGGCGACGATCCACTTGGCGATGTATTCATAGCTGAGTGCACACGAAAGCACAGCCGCCATGATCTCCGCCGGACCTTCCTCGGCTGCAACAGCGCGCATATATGAGGTGTAGGACTCGTTATTCAGCGACGGCTTGACGCGCTCTGCGTCCTCCTCGGTGATGCCGAGACGGCCCATGTAGCCGCGGTGAATGTTCATCTCGCCGCCGAGAATATTCGCCACCGAGGTTGCGAACACGCGCATGATCTCGGGATCACGGGACTTGACAACGCCCTGCGCGAATACCTTTGCGTAATCAAACAGATAAACATAATCCTGCAGAAGATAAAAACGAAATTTTTGAATGTCGAGGCTGCCGTCGGCAATACCGTGGACAAACGGATGGTTCAGATAGCCTTCCCAGATGTCCTGCGTTGCGGCAAGCAGTCTTTCGGTGGTTTTGTTGTTCAAGGTGGTACCCCCAATGAAAGTATGTTGATGATTTTCCTAAGACTGACGGCAAAATTCTGCCGGCAGCACTTTTCCTACTTGCAGAATCTGTAAGTAGAGGTTCGGCGTCAGCTCGTCCGCGTTCAGCAGACTTACCGCGTCGATCAGGCGCGTACGAAAGGAAGCGGTGCCCTCCATCTCTTTACGCACACGCGCCTCGGCTGTTTCTCCGCAATGCTTCATCACCTCCGATGCCGTGACTGCGGCTTCTAACAATGTATCTGGATTCGCACCGCAGTATACGCCGGTCAGCGAAGTGAGCATACAGCCCGCGCCGGTGATCCGCCGCAGATACGCACTGCCACCGCGTACCACTGCGGTACGGGTTCCATCGGTAATTACATCCATCGCGCCGGTGAGCATGACGACAGCTCCGGTCCGGCGGCTGAACGACCGCAGCCACGCTGCGGATTCCTGTAAATTGTCCTCGGTCACGCTGTCGAGCGCACTGGCTTCCACGCCGGTTTCCTGCTCGGCTCCTGCGGCGAGCGCCCGCACCTCGGATGCATTGCCGCGAATGACCGAAACAAGATTTTCGCTCAACAGGCGGGAACACATTTCACGCCGGAGCGTGCTGGCACCGGCGGCTACCGGATCGAGCACGACCGGACGGCCGTTGCGCTTTGCAATCTTGGCTGCACGCAGCATGGCCTCCTGTGCACGGACAGCGCCCATGTTGATTACAAGTGCCTGTGCGTGCGAGGTAATCTCTTCGACCTCGCGCTCATCCTGTGCCATGATGGCCGTGCCGCCTGCCGCAAGAATGATGTTCGCGCAGTCGTTGATGGTGACATTATTGGTGATGGAATGCACCATTGGCGTGCGGTTCTGTGTATTTTCGAGAACGGTTTTAATGGTTTCGATCAATGCTTAGCACCTTCCAGTGTGCTGAGAACGTGCGTGCGCTTGAGGGCGCTCAGCACCAGAACAGAAATTGCGGCACCTACCGCAGTGGACACGAGGAAGGACGGCACAAAGGTGAACAGAGCTGCCTTGGTATTGCCCATCACGAATGCGGCAATCGGGTAGGAAGCCAGACCGCCGAGAATGCCGGTGCCGAATACCTCACCAACGTAAGCGACCGGCAGCTTCGGGCAGGCCTTGTAGGCCAGACCGCACAGCAGTGCACCGATCATCGAGCCGGGAAACGCCAGCAGACTTCCCAAGCCGAGCACATTGCGAATCAGTGCTGCTGCAAAGCCCATGCCGAGCGCGTACCACGGGCCCAGCAGAACGGCGCCGAGCACATTTACCATATGCTGCACCGGCGAGCACTTCGCGCCAAGCACCGGTATGGAAAACAGGCTGCCAACGACCGCAACTGCGACGAGAACGCCTGCAATGGTCAGTTTACGGATAGAATTCTTTTTCATTGTCTTTCACTCCTCCGAAAAAATACGGCAAAAATGGCCCAGCGGGCCGCAGCCATGTCCCAGACCGGGTGCATGACGGATAGCGTCGGTGACGTACTCTTTAGACAGCTTTACCGCCTCGGGCACGCTGTGGCCGAGCGCCAGATTGGATGCGATCGCAGAGGACAGCGTGCAGCCCGTGCCATGCGTGCTGGTGGTGTCAATCTGCTCAATCTCAATGCGGTGACAGGTCTCGCCGTCAAACAGTACGTCCACCGCACCTGCGATGTTCTTGCCGCCCTTGACGAGCACGTTTCTGCAGCCCTTGGCATAGATGCGGCGTGCCGCCTCCTCCATGTCCTCCGGTGTGCGGATTTCCATATCTGCCAGATACTGCGCCTCCGGTACGTTCGGTGTCAGCACCTCGGCAAACGGCAGCACGGTCTCAATAAGTGTGCCGACAGACGCCGGATCCATCAGCGGATCACCGTTTTTGGCGAACATCACCGGATCAATCACGATGTGCGCCGGCTTGTACTGTGCCAGCTTGCCAGCTACCGCCTTCATGCACTCCGGCGAGGACAGCATGCCGATTTTAACCGCATCCGGCACGATGTCTTCAAACACCGCGTCAATCTGCTCCTCGATCATCCGGGGACTGATGTCCTGAATGTCGATCACGCGTGCGGTGTTTTCCGCTACGACTGATACGATAACGCTCATGCCGAACACGCCGTGTGCCGCCATGGTTTTCAGATCGGCCTGTACACCTGCACCACCGGAGCAGTCCGAACCGGCAATGGTAAGCACTGTTTTCATTCCTGTTCCCTCCAATTTTATCATCGCTGCCGGGAAAATAAAAAAACGCCTCGTTTTCACCCTGCGGCAAAACCGAAGCACTCAATCCCAGCAATGCGACAGCTTCCCTACAATGGCATTAACCAACAGGTTCAAAAGGTTGGGTTTCTCGCCCTCTCAGCCGCTCATCACAGCACCCTTGCTTGTCTTTTATATAATATCAGTATAAGCCGTGTAAAATGCATTTGTCAAGTATAGAATCTTGCTGTATCTGATACGCCGTTAAAAAATAAACAAATTTTTATTTATCAATACTGCCGGATTTGCAGGTGTTGCCAAAATTGCATTTTTCGTCTCCTGTCCGGTTGACAAACGGCAAAAAGAGGTCTATTATACGAATCGTTCAGCAGCCAAATGCTTTGAACAGGACATGACGTATCCGTATCACCGTTCACAGAAAGCCGTCGGTCGTGCAAGACGGCAGCAAGGCACGGGTTCGCTATCCCCTGCGAGCAGCTTCGATCAAAGGCAATGCCGAGTAGTCGAGGCCGGATATCCACCGTTAACAGGAAAAGCCCTCCGGAAGAATGCGGTACCGGGCGGCAATGAGAGGTCGGCAGCGTACTGTCGGCAAGCAAAGTGGTAACGCGGAAGTAAATACAGCAATAGCAATGTATATGCCTTCGTCTTTGCAGGATCATCTTCGTGATCCTCCTGCATGGACGAAGGCTTTTTTGCGTCTTTGGCTGCGGAATCGCAAATCATTTCAAGAAAGAGACGAAAAAACATGAACACACTTGTAATCGTGCTGATCGCGGCTGTTGTTCTGTTCGGCGCGTACGTTTTCTACGGACGCTGGCTGGCGAACAAATGGGGTATCGACCCGAAAGCCAAGACGCCTGCCGTTGAATTTAATGACGGCAAGGACTTTGTACCGACCAACGGCTGGACGGTATTCAGTCATCAGTTCTCCTCCATCGCGGGCGCAGGCCCTGTAACCGGTGCAATTCAAGCTGCGGCGTTCGGCTGGCTGCCGGTACTGCTGTGGGTGCTGATCGGCGGCGTATTCTTCGGCGCGGTAGCCGACTTCGGCGCGCTGTACGCTTCGGTTAAGAACAAGGGCAAGTCGATGGGTATGCTGATTGAGAAGTACATCGGCAAAACCGGCCGCAAGCTGTTCCTGATTTTCTCGTGGATCTTCTGCTGCATCGTTGTTGCGGCATTCGCAGATATGGTTGCGGGCACATTCAACGCCTACACTGTTACCGACGCAGGCGTTACCGAGCTGGCTGCTGCCGCAACCACCAACGGTGCGGCAGGCATGATCTCCATCATGTTTATGGTATTCGCGGTTGTGCTCGGCCTTATCCAGAAAAAGTTTAACCTGACCGGCTGGAAGGAAGCAGTTGTCGGCATTGTGTGCATCGTTGCCTCCTTTGCAATCGGCATGAACTGCCCGCTTATCTTCGGCAAGGCAGCATGGAGCTATATCACCTTCGTTTATATCTTCTTCGCCGCTGTCCTTCCGATGTGGCTGCTCAAGCAGCCGCGCGACTACATGACCACCTTCATGTTCATCTGCATGATCACAGGTGCAGTCGTCGGTCTGGTTGTTGCACATCCGACTATGAACCTGCCGGTATTCACCGGTTTTACCAATGAGAAGCTCGGCACGATGTTCCCGATCCTGTTTGTAACCGTTGCATGCGGTGCGGTTTCCGGTTTCCACAGTCTGGTTTCCTCGGGTACGTCCTCCAAGACCATCGAGAACGAAAAGGACATGCCTAAGGTTGGCTATGGCGCAATGGTGCTGGAAAGCCTGCTGGCTGTTCTGGCACTGTGCGTTGCCGGTGCTGCTGCAGCAGCTGACGGTACGCCGGCAGCGGGCACGCCGTTCCAGGTATTCAGCAGCGGTGTCGCAGGCTTCTTCGAGATGTTCGGCGTTCCGGTTTATGTTGCTACTGCATTTATGACCATGTGTGTTTCCGCACTGGCGCTGACCAGTCTGGACGCAGTTGCGCGTATCGGCCGCATGAGCTTTCAGGAGCTGTTCTCCGTCGATGACATGGAGCATGCTGAGGGCTGGCGCAAGCTGTTCTGCAACGTATATTTCTCCACGGTTATCACGCTGGCATTTGGTTTCCTGCTTACCAAGATCGGCTATGCCAATATCTGGCCGCTGTTCGGTTCGGCCAACCAGCTGCTGAGCGCTCTGGTGCTCATCACGCTCTGCGTATTCCTCAAGGTTACCGGCCGCAGCAACAAGATGATCTTCCCGCCGCTGATCATCATGCTGTGTGTTACCTTCACCGCGCTGGTGCAGCGTTTCCTTGCTATGGTAAAGGCGATCTCTGCTGCCGCCTCAACGGCTATTCCGGCCGGTGAGACCACTTGGGGAGCGGTATTCATCGCAAACGGCCTGCAGCTTATCCTTGCGGTACTGCTGATTGTGCTCGGTCTGACGATCGTTATCCACTCGTTCAAGAGCTATGCCAAGAGCGAGAGAAACAGTGAGAACGCGTAAAGCCGATTCTCCATATAACAAAAACGGCTTCGAAAAACCGAAGCCGCGAGACTATCGAAAAACCCGGTTGCAGCCTAATCGCAACCGGGTTTCTTGATAGGAAAAATTCACGGAGTAATTACGGATTACTCATTCCTGATTATTCTTAAGGCAACACCGCACAATTAAAGCTGTTCGCGGATCAGTGCACCCATCTCGGAGGTGGACAGCACCTTCTCACCCTTTGCGGCGATGTCCGCGGTGCGGTGGCCTGCGTTGAGGACATTCTCAACAGCGGTTTCGATGGCGTCTGCCTCGTCCTTGAGGCCGAACGAGTAGCGCAGCATCATCGCGCACGACAGGATGGTAGCAATCGGGTTCGCAATGCCCTTGCCCGCGATGTCCGGCGCGGAGCCGTGGATAGGCTCATACATACCCTTGCCGCTCTCGTTCATGGAGGCGGACGGCAGCATACCGATAGAGCCGGTGATCATGGAAGCCTCATCGGACAGAATATCGCCGAACAGGTTGCCGGTTACGATAACATCGAACTGACCCGGATTGCGGACAAGCTGCATCGCGCAGTTGTCAACGTACATATCGGTGTACTCAACCTCCGGGTACTCGTCCTTGATGCGGTGCATGGTCTCGCGCCATACGCGGCTAGTTTCGAGCACATTTGCCTTGTCTACCGAGCAGACCTTCTTATTGCGCTTCATCGCCATCTCAAAAGCACGGCGGCCGATGCGCTCTACCTCATATACCGAGTAGTTCATGTCGTCCGCGCCGGTCTCGCCCCAGCCCTTGTCGCTCTCGCGGCGGTAGTGCTTGCCGAAGTAAACGTCGCCGGTCAGCTCACGGCAAACGAGAATGTCGAAGCCGTCACCGATGATCTCAGGCTTGATCGGGCACGCATCCGCAAGTGCCTTGTGCATCTGCGCCGGGCGCAGGTTGACGAACAGGCCCAGTGCGGCGCGCAGACCGAGCAGCGCCTTCTCCGGACGCTTGGCACTCGGCACATCGTCCCACTTCGGGCCGCCTACCGCGCCGAGCAGAACGGAATCCGCGTTCTTGCAGATCTCGATGGTCTCATCGGTCAGCGGAATGCCGTTCTTGTCGATCGAGCAGCCGCCTGCGAGGACTTCCTGGAAACCAAACTTGTGGCCGAACTTCTCGCCGACCTTATCGAGCACGAGCATAGCCTCGGATACGATTTCCGGGCCGATGCCGTCACCCTTGACAACAGCAATATTGTATTCCATGGGATTATGCCTCTCTCTCCTTGAGCGACTTGAGCAGGCCGCCCGCCTTGATGATATTCTGGATAAACGGCGGGAATGCAGCTGCCTGCCAGCTCTCGCCCTTGGTAACGTCGGTGATCACGCCGGTGTCGAAGTCTACTTCTACCTCGTCGCCTGCATCAATGCCGTTCGCCGCTGCCTCGCACTCGAGGATCGGCAGACCGATGTTGATGGCGTTGCGGTAGAAGATACGCGCGAACGAGGACGCGATAACGCAGGAAACGCCGTTCTCGCGGAGAACGAGCGGTGCGTGCTCACGGGAGGAGCCGCAGCCGAAGTTACGGGTTGCGACAACAATGTCGCCCGGGTGCATATTCTTGACGAAATCCGCGTCGATGTCCTCCATTGCGTGGGTGGACAGCTCCTTCGGGTCTGCGATATTCAGATAACGTGCGGGGATGATAACGTCGGTATCGACATTATCGCCGTACTTGAAAACCTTGCCTTTTGCGTTCATGGTATGTGTTTCCTCCCTTACTTCAGGTCGTCCGGTGCACAGATATAGCCTGCTACCGCACTTGCGGCAGCGACGGCCGGGCTTGCCAGATAAATTTCCGAGGTGATATGACCCATACGGCCGACAAAGTTGCGGTTGGTGGTGGAAACCGCCTTCTCGCCATGCGCCAGAATACCCATATGACCGCCAAGGCACGGGCCGCAGGTCGGCGTGGAAACGATAGCGCCAGCCTGAATGAAGATCTTGGTCAGACCCTCCTCGATGCACTGCAGGTAAACTTCCTGTGTTGCGGGGATAATGATGGTGCGCACGTTCGGATTTACCTTGCGGCCCTTGAGGATTTCGGCTGCAACGCGCATATCGTCGATGCGGCCGTTGGTGCAGGAACCGATGACCGACTGCTGAACCTCAATATGGCCGAGGTCGTCAATGGTCTTGGTGTTCTCCGGCAGGTGCGGGCACGCGATGGTCGGACGGAGTGCAGACAGGTCGATCTCGATGGTCTGCTCGTACTCGGCGTCAGTGTCGGCCTCGAATGCGGTAACCTCGCGGTTTACGCGGCCCTTGATGTAGTCCATCGTCTTGTCGTCTACCGGGAAGATGCCGTTCTTCGCACCGGCCTCGATCGCCATGTTGCAGATGGTGAAGCGGTCATCCATGGACAGCGCGTGTGCACCCTCGCCGACGAACTCCATCGACTTGTACAGCGCGCCGTCCACGCCGATCTTGCCGATGATGTGCAGGATGACGTCCTTGCCGGATACCCACGGGTTCAGCTTGCCGGTGAGCACAAACTTGATGGCGCTCGGCACCTTGAACCACGCCTTGCCGGTCGCCATGCCCGCCGCGAGATCGGTAGAACCGACGCCGGTGGAGAATGCGCCCAGTGCGCCGTAGGTGCAGGTGTGGCTGTCCGCGCCGATGATGAGCTCACCGGGAGCGGTCAGACCTTTTTCCGGCAGCAGCGCGTGCTCAATGCCCATTGCGCCAACATCGAAAAAGTTGACGATATTGTACTTCCTGGAGAACTCGCGGCACTCGAGGCACTGCTCGGCGGACTTGATGTCCTTATTCGGTGCAAAATGGTCCATTACGAGCGCGATCTTAGTGTTGTCGAACACCTTGTCGAAGCCCGCCTTCTCCATCTCTCGGATGGCAACCGGACCGGTGATATCGTTTGCCAGCGTGAGATCTACGTTTGCCTCGATCAGCTGACCTGCCGTTACGCTTTCCAGACCCGCATGCTTTGCGAGGATCTTCTGCGTCATTGTCATACCCATAACAGCGTTCCTCCTGCTGAATTAGTCGTTAAAATACTTGTTAATGCCGTTGATGTACGCCTTGATGGACGCCTCCATAACGTCAACCGATACGCCGCGGCCGGTAACAACCTCGTTGCTGCCGTCTACGCGGATCTTGACAATAGCCTCGCTCTGTGCGTCCTCGCCGTCGGTCAGTGCGCGCAGCGAGTAGTCCTCCAGAACGATTTCCTTGCCGATGATCTTGTCGATTGCATGGAACGATGCGTTGATCGGGCCGTCGGAAGCGGCAGCGCGCTCAAACATCTCGTCGCCCTTCTTGACGCGGATAACAGCGGTAGAGGTAATGGTGTTGCCAGAGTTGATGACAAAGCGGTCGAGCGTGTAGCGCTCCTCGCCGGAAACCGGAACAGCACCGATCAGACCCTCGAGGTCGCGGTCCTTGATGACCTTCTTCTTGTCAGCCAGAACCTTGAACTTCTCGAATGCCTTCTCGAGCTTCTCGTGATCGAGCGTGTAGCCCAGCTCATGCAGGCGCTCCTCGAACGCATGGCGGCCGGAATGCTTGCCGAGCACGATGGCGTTCTTCGGGATACCGACGGATTCCGGAGTCATGATCTCGTAGGTTTCCTTGTTGGCCATCACGCCGTGCTGGTGGATGCCCGCCTCGTGTGCGAACGCATTTGCACCGATGATCGGCTTGGTCGGTGCAACAGCAACGCCGGTAATGGTCTGGATCATGCGGCTTGCACGGTAGATCTGGGTGGTCTCGATGTTGCAGCCGATGCCGAAGTGGTCGGCACGGGTCTTGAGCGCCATAACGCACTCCTCCATCGAGGCGTTGCCTGCGCGCTCGCCGATGCCGTTGATGGTGCACTCGATCTGGTCAATACCGGCTTCAACGCCTGCCAGAGAGTTTGCAACTGCCATGCCGAGGTCGTTGTGCATGTGGCAGGACAGGATTACGTTCTCGATACCCTCGGTGTGCTCACGCAGATACTTGATACGGGATGCGTACTCCTGCGGAATCATGTAGCCGACGGTATCCGGAATGTTGATGGTAGTAGCACCGGCCTTGATGGCGGTTTCAACGACGCGGCACAGGAAGTCGAGGTCGGAGCGGGTTGCGTCCTCAGCGGAGAACTCGATGTCCGAACAGAACTTCTTGGCGAAGGCTACGTTGTGCGCTACGGATTCCAGCACCTCATCCGGCGTCATCTTCAGCTTGTACTCCATGTGTACCGGGCTGGTTGCCAGGAAGGTGTGAATGCGGGCAGACTCTGCACGGCGGATGGAGTTCCATGCCGCCTCGATGTCCTGCTCACGGCAGCGCGCCAGCGAGCAGATGGTAGCGCCGCGCACGGTATCAGCGATTGCTGCGATAGCAGCAGCATCGCCGGGAGAAGCAGCCGCAAAGCCTGCTTCAATGATATCAACCTTGAGGGCTTCGAGCTGCTTTGCAACCTCGATCTTCTCATTCAGGTTCATGCTGCAGCCGGGAGACTGCTCACCGTCACGCAGCGTCGTATCAAAAATCTTAACTGTTCTTCCCATGGTATCTTGTCCTCTCCTATTCAGAATTTTACCGGGTTTACAGGGACAAAAAAAGCTCCGTCCCTTAATCCAATCATTAAGAGACGAAGCGAAAGCTCCGCGGTACCACTCTTGTTGCCGCAGTATGGTGCGACCCCTCTATGCACATCTGACAATGCGCTCCCCTGTAACGGTGGGTATCCGTTCCCTCCTACCGGTCCGAAGGACTTTCAGCGGACAGCTCCCGGGCGAGTTTCACTGCTTCCTGACGCTGCCTTACACCAACCGGCAGCTCTCTGCGGACAGGGGTGACAATTACTTTACCCGTTCATCACCTTTATCAATATGTTTTTATATTAGACCTCTGAGCCGCTGTTGTCAAGACTTTTTTTAAGGCAGCGCCGGGCATACTGCACCGCAAACAGATTTGACAAACCTTCTCCAATATAGTAAAATAACACTGTATACAGGAAAACGCTGTTTTCCTGAGCACATCTGTTAAAAGCTGTGAAGAGAAGAGTACGCAGTGAAGTACGTCAAAGCGAGTTCCGGGCGGTGAAAGCGGAACGCGGAGGGCACTGCCGAACATGGTCTTGGAGCTTCGCACCGAACCTGCTTTGTGATAGTAGGCAAGGCTGCGGCGGCAAGGTTCTGCCGTTATCGAGGACGATGGGTAGCATCCTACCCGCTGAGGCGCCTTTCCGCGAGGAAGGCGTAAAGCAAGGTGGTAACACGGAAGGTTTGTCCTCCGTCCTTGCAGTGGCAAAATACAGGCCATTGCAGGAACGGAGGATTTTTTATTCCCTGTTCCCTGCTGTCACGCATAAAACATATTTATATATGTAAGGAGAGAATACACGAATGGACAAGAAACCCTATTATATCTCAACGGCGATCGCCTATACCTCGGCGAAGCCGCACATCGGCAACACCTACGAGATCGTGCTGGCCGACGCTATCGCACGCTACAAGCGCATGACCGGTTACGACGTTTATTTCCAGACCGGCACGGACGAGCATGGTCAGAAGATTCAGGAGAAGGCCGAGGCAGCCGGCATCACGCCGCAGCAGCACGTTGACAAGATTGCCGGTGAGGTTAAGACCATCTGGGATCTGATGAACACCACCTATGATAAGTTCATCCGCACCACCGACCCGATGCACGAGAAAAAGGTGCAGAAGATCTTCAAAAAGCTGTACGATCAGGGCGATATTTACAAGGGCGCGTACAAGGGCAAATACTGCAAGCCGTGTGAGTCCTTCTGGACCGAGAGCCAGCTCAAGGACGGCTGCTGCCCGGACTGCGGCCGCCCGTGTGTAGACGCTGAGGAGGAGGCATACTTCTTCCGCATGAGCAAGTACGCCGACCGCCTGATGAAGCACATCGAGGAGCACCCCGAGTTCATTCAGCCGGAGAGCCGCAAGAACGAGATGGTAAACAACTTCCTCAAGCCGGGTCTGCAGGACCTGTGCGTTTCCCGCACCTCGTTCAGCTGGGGCATTCCGGTAGACTTTGACCCGGGCCACGTTGTTTATGTTTGGCTGGATGCGCTGACCAACTATATCACCTTCTGCGGCTACGATCCGGACGGCAACCACGATGAGCACTACAAGAAGTTCTGGCCGGCTGATGTGCACCTGATCGGCAAGGATATCATTCGCTTCCACACGATTTACTGGCCTATCTTCCTGATGGCGCTCGGCGAGCCGCTGCCCAAGCAGGTATTCGGTCATCCGTGGCTGCTTGTCGGCGACGGCAAGATGTCCAAGTCGCTCGGCAACGTTATCTATGCGGACGATCTGGTTCGCCTGTTCGGTGTGGATGCCATCCGCTACTACGTTCTGCACGAGATGCCGTTCGCAAATGACGGTGTACTCTCCTACGAGCTGATCTGCGAGCGCATTAACTCTGATCTGGCAAATGTGCTCGGCAATCTGGTCAACCGCACGATTGCCATGACCAAGAAGTATTTCGGCGGCATTGTTCCGGCGCCGACCGCACCGGAAGCGCTTGATGACGAACTGAAGGCAGTCGCACTCGGTCTGCCGGCAGCTGTTGAGAAGAAGATGGATACCCTGCACGTTGCAGACGCCATCGACGAGGTATTTGCACTGCTGCGCCGCTCCAACAAGTATATCGACGAGACCATGCCGTGGGCGCTCGCCAAGGACGAGAGCAAGCAGGCGCGTCTGGGCACGGTGCTGTACAACCTGCTCGAAGCGATCCGCTTTGCCGCTGTTGAGCTGAAGCCGTATCTGCCGGACACCGTCGACAAGATTTTCGCACAGCTGGGTGTTGAAAATAAGGGCGTTGAGAGCCTGACCTCGTTTGACGGCATGCAGCCGGGTCAGCCGGTCGGCGAAGCCTCCATCCTGTTCGAGCGCATCGACATTCCGAAGAAGCTCGCTGAGATCGAGGAGGAAAAGAAGGCTGCCGAGGCAGAGCAGAAGCCTGCAGTTGAGTTCCTGCCGGATATCCCGTTTGACGATTTCTGCAAGGTCGATATGACCGTGTGCAAGGTCCTCGCGTGCGAGAACGTCAAGAAGAGCAATAAGCTGCTCAAGTTCCAGCTGGATGACGGCTCGGGCACGCCGCGTCAGATTCTGTCCGGTATTGCCAAGTATTACAAGCCGGAGGAGCTGGTCGGCAAGACGGTCGTCGCCGTTACCAACCTGCCGCCGCGCAAGATGATGGGTCAGGAGTCCAACGGCATGCTGCTTTCCGCCGAAAAGGACGAAAAGCTCAACCTGCTCATGCTGGACGACAGCATTCCGGCTGGCGCTAAACTGTGCTAAAATAAACACACTTTACAACGGATTCCGCAGGGCGGGGTGCCCTCACCCCGCCGCACATAAACGGGAACACTCGGTTGCAACGGCGGGCTGAGGGCAGCCCGCCCTACGAATGGGTTAACAGATGTGTTATCCCATGTATAATTTCGCACACACTACAATCAACAATTTAGGAAGCGAAAATTATGACAAGAGGGCGAAATGCAATGTGGATCATTTATGCGCTGCTCTCTGCGGTATTTGCCGCACTGACAACGATTTTAGCCAAAATCGGCGTGGAAAACGTGGACAGCACGCTTGCTACTGCTATCCGAACCGCTGTGGTGCTTGTGATGGCATGGGGCATGGTCTTCCTGCTAGGAAAACAGGGCGGCGTAAGCGCAATCGGCGCCAAAAGCTGGGTATTTCTTACCCTGTCCGGACTGGCGACCGGCGGTTCGTGGCTGTTTTACTACAAGGCCCTGCAGATGGGCGAGGCCAGCCGTGTGGCTCCGATCGACAAGCTGAGCGTTGTTATCACGATGATTCTGGCGTTTGTTGTCCTGCACGAGACCGTGACGGTCAAGGGCGTGATCGGCGGCATTCTGATTGCGGCAGGCACGCTGTTTATGATTCTGTGATATATTTTAAGCAAAAGAGTTAAGAACAGAGTGGAGAGTGGAGATTTATGTTTTCTGCACTCTCCACTCTTCACTCTGTTATTGAGGGTTTTACATGCACAAAAAATACTTCTTTTTTGATATTGACGGCACGCTTTCCACCGGCCTCACCACCATGATGCCGGAAAGCGCAGTAAAGGCACTGGCGCAGCTTCGTGCTAACGGCCACTTTACCGCCATTGCGACCGGACGGCTGCAGGCATCTGCGGCAGCCGTTGCCGCGCGCTACGGCTTCACGGACATTGTAGCGGACGGCGGCTGGAGCGTAACGCACAACGGTGAAATTGTTGAGATGGAGTCGCTGCCGGCGGCCGACTGCATTGCTCTGATCGAGCGGCTCGAGCAAGCCGGTATTCCGTGGGCGGTGTCGCCGGAGAACGAGAAACTATGCGTAACAACGGATAAAAATTATCTTCCGTATGCACCGGAGAACTACTTCCCTGTTCTGTGGGACCCGCATTTTGATTATCACAGGTTGGAGCATCTGTACAAGGTTTACTACGTCTGCACGCCTGATGAAGAGAATCATATTGACGCGGGCGGTCTGCCGCTTGTGCGGTACAATCCCCATGTGATTTTCGTTGAGCCGAAGGAAAAACAGCGAGGGATTCGCTATTTTCAGCAGCTTTTATCCATTCCGGATGAGGATATTGTGGTGTTTGGCGACGGCATGAACGACATCTGCATGTTCGGTCAGGGATGGCTGTCTATTGCGATGGGCAATGCCCGCGCCGCGCTCAAGGAGAAGGCGGATTACATCACAACCGACGTGGATAAGGACGGACTTTGGAACGCCTGCAGGCATTTCGGCTGGATTTGAGGAAGGTTTACTATGCTTTTTGATACACATGCACACTATGACGATGAACGGTTCGACGAGGACCGCGATACGCTGCTGGCTTCCATGCCCGAGAACAATGTCGGCCTGATTCTCAATCCCGGCTGTGATGTGGAAAGCTCGCGCAAGGCGGTCAGCTACGCGAATAAATATCCATTTGTATATGCGGCGGTCGGCATTCACCCGGAGAACATCGAGGACGGCTGGGAGGCTGATCTGGAGACCATCCGCGCACTGGCACAGAACGAAAGCAAGATCCGCGCCATCGGTGAAATCGGTCTTGACTATTACTGGGAAAAAGACGAGCGTGCGCGTGCGCGGCAGCAGGTTGTATTTGCCCGCCAAATGGAGCTGGCGCGTGCACTACACCTTCCTGTCATCGTGCATGACCGCGATGCGCACGCCGACAGCATGGAGATCACCCGTCGGTATCCGGATGTGATCGGCGTGTACCACTGCTATGCCGGTCACGTCGAAATGGCACGCAAACTGCTGAAACTCGGGTATTATCTGTCATTCACCGGTGTTATCACGTTCAAAAATGCTAAAAAAGCGAAGGAAGTCATTCGTGAAGTGCCGATTGAGCGATTGATGATCGAGACCGATTCGCCCTACATGGCACCCGAACCGTTTCGCGGCCGTCGTAATTCCTCGCTGTATGTGCATCGCATGGCTGAGACTATCGCGGAAATCAAGGGCATAAGTGCCGCAGAGGTTGAACGGATTACAACCGAAAACGGCAGACAGCTGTTTGGTATTTCCGGGTAAGATAGAACAAAACAGGGACAAGAGGTAAAATCTCTTGTCCCTGTTTTGTATGGTGGAGACGGTGGGGATCGAACCCATGACCTCTTGACTGCCAGTCAAACGCTCTCCCAGCTGAGCTACGCCCCCGATTCGGCTAATAAACTTTGCATAAAAATTATAACGCAACGGATCGGTTAATGTCAAGTACAGAGCATCTGGCAGTATCACCGAAATCGAAAAGTAAAAATTGGTAGTGCTGCCGAAAATTTAGGCGGAACTGCCAATTTTTATCCGCTGCTGTGACTCCATCCCAAACTTTGTGTAAACCTCCAACAAGGTGTAGAATAGAAGCCGAATGACGGAGGTAATCACAATGGCAAGAAGGAAAAGAACCCCAGAAGAAAACACACGTCGTGAAAAAATTCGTGAGCTGCTGCAGCTGGCGAATGTAGGCAGCATGGATGACATTCAGGAACTGTTCAAGGACACTATCGCGGAGTTCATGGAAAACGGTCTGGAGGCCGCGTTGGACGATCAGCTGGGCTACAACCGGTATGACTACAAGAACAAGGACACGGATAACAGCCGGAACGGGCACAGCAGCAAAACCCTGCGCACCAGTTTTGGCGATGTAGAGGTATCTGTGCCGCGGGATCGCAAGAGCGAATTTGAACCCAAGGTGCTGCGAAAAAATCAGACCAGCATCAGCCAGGACATCGAGGAGAAGATTCTGTCGATGTATGCAAGGGCATGACGACCAGCAATATCGAAGCACATATTCAGAATATTTACGGCGTAGATGTCTCTGATACCACGGTAAGCCGTATCACAGATAAAATCCTTCCTGCATCGAAGAACAGATTGTAAAGAAGGCCGTCTATATCGCCATCGATATTGATCTTGATGGTCGGAAGGATGTTCTGGGAATGTGGGTTGGCGAGAACGAAAGTGCGAAATTCTGGACTACAGAGGATATTGCTGAGCTTAAAGCGCAGGTGCAGGAAATGCAGATGCAGATTGATATTTTAAAGGAAACGATCAATGTATTAAAAAAAGACCCCGGCATCGATCAGACAGCTCTCCGGAACCAGGAGAAGGCAGCGATTATCGATGCCCTGAAAAATAAGTATTCGCTGCCGGAACTTCTGTCCGCATTACACTGCCCGCGCAGCAGCTATTATTACCAGCAAAAGCGCGCAAAAAAGCAGGATAAATACTGCCATGTCAAAGAGAAAAT
>NZ_JAQEXK010000012.1:0-103520 GCF_027693185.1 Butyricicoccus sp. OF27-2pH9A | reverse complement strand
AACGCCAGTACCAGTGCAAGAACCTTTTTGAGATTGCAGTACAGAGAATCTAAAACTGTATTGTATGCAATAAAAAACGAAAAATAACAAAAATATGAACTTTTAAAGAGAATTAGGAATACATCGAATAAGTAAAAAATGAAAATAAAATGCGAGGAAACCATAGGGAGGGGCTGTCATGCAACAGCCCCTCCCTATGGTTAATAGTAAAGCAAAAAAGAGAGATAGAAGAGAGAATTCACTGCCAGTTGAGGTAGGTCTTGGCGTTATCCTTGGTAACGACATCACAGCCGGTATCTACTT
Organism: Butyricicoccus sp. OF27-2pH9A; assembly: GCF_027693185.1. Lineage (NCBI taxonomy): Bacteria > Bacillati > Bacillota > Clostridia > Eubacteriales > Butyricicoccaceae > Butyricicoccus > Butyricicoccus sp. OF27-2pH9A. The sequence goes on along the minus strand of NZ_JAQEXK010000012.1, from coordinate 103,217 downwards.
CCTTATCGACCGTTTCGCCTGCCTCGTATTTTTCAATCGCGTCAACGACCATTTTTCCCATAGTCGCAGGCTTCTGTGCAATTGTTGCGTCGATTTCACCATCGATGATTGCTTGCGCAGCATCAGGCTGACCGTCAAAACCACAAATTTTGATCTGATCGCGCAGACCTGCTGCGGCAACTGCCTGACCTGCACCAATTGCCATATTATCATTGGCACAGAAGATAACCTTTAGATCGGGATAAGCGGCAAGAAAGTTTTCAGTGACCTCCATAGCCTTGGAAATTTCGCAGTTTGCGTAATCGGAAGCAACGATTTCGATTTTCGGATACTTGTCGGTGATTACCTCAGAGAATCCCTTTACACGCTTGGTGGTAGCATCGTTGCCGGAATTACCGTCCAGAATAACACATTTTCCGGAATCAACATTTTCGCCGACCCATTCACCGGCGAGTTGACCACCTGCATAGTTGTCTGTGCCGATAAATGTCACATATGGTCCGCCGTCTGCGCCGGAATCTACGAGAAAGACGGGGATTCCCTTGGCGTCTGCCTGTTCAATTACATCGACAATGGCAGTAGACGAGCAAGCTGAGGTGACAATCGCGGAAACACCCTGCTCGATATAGGTTTCAATCAAACTGATCTGCTTATCAACATCGGTTTCAGCGTCCGGTCCGGAGACGAGTACTTCGTAACCGGCGGCTTCACCGGCCTGCTTGATGGCTTCGCCATAGGTGACGTGGAAGGGGTTATTCATGGTTTTAGTAACAACAGCAATCGTACCCTTTGCATTGGTGGAAGTGGACGAGCTGCTGCTCTGAGCAGTATCGTCGGTATCCGGAGTGGTGGATTGGTTGCCGCATGCGGCCATGGCAGAGCACAATATAGTGGTAGATAACATTGTTGCTAAAAATTTTTTCATCTCGGATTCCCTCCATTTTTGTGTAAGTTATTTGTTTGCTGCAATTCGAGTACGGATTACATCTAAAGAAACAGCTGCGATGATAATGACGCCAACGACTAGTGTGGTAAAATAACTGCCTACGCCGAGCTGTACCAGACCATTGCGGATAACAGTTACAATAACTGCACCGATTACGGTACCAAAGATACCGCCTTCACCACCGGCGATGCTGGTACCACCGATAACAGTAGCTGCAACAGCTTCCATCTCATAACTCTGACCGGCTGTCGGCTGTGCTGCAGTCAAGCGGGCGAGATATACGATTGAGGCCAGTGCAATGGCAATACCGGAAAGTACGAATACTTGGATAGTGGTTCGTTCAACATTTACACCGGATAGCCGTGCAGTTTCGGCATTGGAACCAACGGCGAAGATGTAACGGCCAGTCGCAGTATGTGCAAGAAAAACATAGGCGGCAACTGCGATAATAATGAATACATAAACGGGAACAGGAATTCCGGCAATAAAGCCTTGTCCGATAAAAGAAAATGAAGCATTTTTGACAGAAATCTGTTCAGAATTAGTGATCCAAAGCGTAATAGCGCGTACAATATACATTGATCCGAGTGTCATGATGAACGCCGGTATTTTCACATAAGCAACGATCAAACCATTGATCAATCCGACCAACAAACCGGTTGCCAGAGCGACGATGATACATAGTGGAATATTACCGGTAGCATTCAGAGTCAGACCACTGGTTACGCAGCACAATGCCAACAGAGAGCCTTGAGAAAGATCAATTCCGCCGGTCAATACAACGAAAGTCATGCCGATACCCATGATAACGTATACGGCGGACTGGCGGAGAATCTGCATCAGATTGTTCGTGCTCCAGAAGGTACTGGTCGTCACAGCGAAGAATACAAGAAGCAAAGCCAGCGGCAGCAGGGAACCAATGCCATTTACACGCTTGATTTTATTCCAGGCTTTTTTGATCTGTTCCATTTACTGCCCTCCTAACGCGTAGTGCATGATGGATTCCTGTGTGGCCTGGGCCCGGTCTAGTGTACCGGTCAGGCGTCCTTCATGGAATACGGCGATCCGATCACATACACCGAGTATTTCGGGCAGCTCGGACGAGATCACAACGACCGCATTCCCTTCGGAAACCAGCATATTGATGATTTTATACATTTCACTCTTGGCACCAACGTCGATTCCTCGGGTCGGTTCATCGAAAAAGTATATTTTGGATTCGGCACAGAGCCATTTTGCAAATACGACCTTTTGTTGATTGCCGCCGGATAGATACTTGATCTGACGCTCCAGAGAAGGTGCTTTGATAGAAAGCATATCACGATACTGCGCAACATCCTGATATTCCTTACGCTCATTCAGGAATGGACCGCATTTATATTTGTGTAGGCTAGCAAAGACCAAATTCCATGCGATAGATTTGGTTAGAATCAAACCTTCTTCCTTGCGGTTTTCGGGTAGCAAACTGATTCCGTTGCGGATTGCATCATGCGGACTGCGAATCCTGACTTCTTTACCATCAATAAAAATACGTCCTACGGATTTTTTGAGTGCACCAAATACGGCTTTGGCTGTTGTAGTGCGTCCTGCACCGACCAAACCGGAAAATCCAAGAACTTCACCGCGACGTACCTGAAAAGAAACGTCCTCAATTAAGCCTTTAACGCTCAATCCCTGCACATCAAGCAATACATCACCGATATGGGATTCGCGGGCTGGATATTGTTCCTCGAGACTGCGGCCGACGATCAGTTTGATGATCTGTTCCATATCCATGCTTTTTACGTCGTCGATGGAAGCGACGAATTTACCATCGCGGAGTACGGTGCCACTGTTGCCGATTCGTTTAATCTCCTCCATGCGATGAGAAATATAGATAAAGGTGATTCCTTTTTTCTGCATGCGCAGGATGATTTCAAACAGATTGTCAATTTCGTGATCGGAAAGGGAAGATGTAGGCTCATCCAGAATAACGATCTGCGGGTCCTGTGAGAACATTTTTACAATCTCGACGATCTGCTGCTGTGCTACGGAAAGCCGTTTGACCTGTGCATGCGGATCGAGTTCGACTCCAAGTTCTTTTCCCCAGCGGACACATTCACTGTACATACGGTTCCAGTCGATCAAACCGGCGTGATTTTTGATTTCACGCGTCAGGAATACATTTTCTGCAACCGTCATGTGAGGGATCAGACTATTTTCTTGAAATACTGTGCCGATGCGAAGCTGCTGTGCCTGGTGAATATCACCGACCTCAACTTTTTTGCCACGCAGATAAACACTGCCCGACTCGGCATGATAGACACCGGTGAGAATCTTCATCAGAGTGGATTTTCCAGCACCGTTTTCGCCCAGCAGACAATGTACTTCGCCTTCTTGAATGCTGAAGGATACATCATCCAGAGCACGGATACCGGGAAATGTTTTTGTTACATGTTCGAAACGGACGATGGGTTCCGGCCGCAATGCTTCCGCCATGCTTTTCACCACCTTCTTGTCCACGTTCGGGTATGAGATCATTTTCACATACCCGAATGATCATTGCTTTACCAGGCTTCGATAACGACCTTCATGCTTTCGTCTGTCTGGCTGATACGGATTGCTTCGTCATAATCGTCCAGCTTGAATTTATGGCTGATAAATTTCGCCCATGGGAAATTGTTCTGATGACGAAGCATCATTTCCATGGTTGGACGATAGCCGGTAGCAGCATGATTATTCATGCCGATGATACGGATGTTTTTACCGGTTACTTCTGCCATGTTGACTGGGATACCACCCATATCTACATACATACCGACTTCGAGGAATACACCGCACTTGCGTGTCATTTGCAGTCCTTCTGGTACAACAGAAGGAACACCGGAACACTCACATACGACATTGGCACCCAAGCCATGTGTTGCCTCTTTGACCATCTGTACGCGTTCCTTGGCAGCAGTATTACGAACATTCAATACGATATCGGCACCAAATTCCTTAGCCAGGTTCAGCTTGTAGTCTGAAATATCGGTTGCGATGATCGTGCCTGCACCGAGCATGCGCGCCTTGATGATATGTGCCAAACCAAGCGGACCGCTGCCTAAAACAACTACAGAACCACCAAATTCAAAGCCTTCTCCATCGAAAGCAAACATTTCTTTTGCTTTATCGAGCGAGTAGGTAACACACATCAGTTCAGTGAGCACAGCAAGGTCATCGGGCAATTCATCCGGAACCTTATACAGATAGGCTTTAGGCGGGATGAACATATATTCGGCATTTGCACCGAATAGGCTGGGTTTACGTGTGATGGACATCGTGTTGCCGAAGCATTCGCGAGAAGGATCTTCACACCACGGGTACCACGGTGCAGTGCGGCAATAGTAGCATTCGCCGCAGACAATATCGGGGCAGAAAGTAATGCGATCACCAGGATGCAGTTCTTCACCATAAAAGTCCTTTCGGATTGTACCGGGAGATACGGCATCCAGAATGCCGACTGCTTCGTGTCCCATGATGTAGGGATACGCTACGTTAAATTCTGTATCGCTACCGCTGTTTTGCCTTGTTTCGCCGCGATAGGAATGCTTGTCTGTGCCGCAGATGCCGCATTGCGTCACCTTGAGGACGGAACCCTGATATTGCTCAAGATCAGGATAGGGAAAATGCTGAATGGAAATCTTACCGGGACCTTCGATAACCGCTGCTTTTACCTGTTTTTGCATATCTATCATCAACTCCTTTAAAATATTTTAAAATAATCTAAATTTATTTTGTGATTTTATTAAATCATACTGTGGTATATTTGTCAATATGACGTAATATACGAAATAGAACACAAGATATTAGTGGAAAATCCTAAGTGATATGTGAAGGGTGTAATAAAAATAACTAAAATTATTTAAAATCTGTCGATTGAAATTTATTGCATTCTTACACGCGATATTGTATGATAAAGATAGAAATCAGGAGGTATAACCGAATGAAGCTAAAGGAGATTGCTGAACTGGCTGGTGTTTCCCCGGCAACAGTGTCGTTGGTCTTAAATAATCGTTCTGGTGTAAGTGATAGCACACGGGCCTGTGTAGAAGAATTGCTTTTGTCACACGGATATGCGGTGCGTGGCAAAGAAGATATACGATATGACAAAAGAAATATTCTATTTATTCGATTTCGTGGTTCCGGTCATTTATTTGAAGCCGTAGATGATTTTTATGAACGGATTTTTGATGGTGCAGATGCGTCTGCAAAACTTCTGGGTTATACCATTACGGTGACTAATATTAATCTGGAAGGTCTGCCGCAGTTGTTAAAGGATGCTGAACTGCAAAATACTGATGGAATCATTTTCTTTGCGTCGGAATTTGAGCCTGTTCATGCTGAAATGCTGACCGAAACTTCGCTGCCGCTGGTTGTTGTGGATTCACGGCTGTTGGAACAGCCAATCAATTCGGTCACAGTGGAAAGTATGTGCAGCGTCTATCAGGCACTCAAGTATTTGTATGATCTGGGGCATCGCAGAATTGGATTTTTGACTGCAGATGAAGCAACTGGTGCGCTTCCGGAACGTCAGAATGCATTTTATCTGTGTCAAAAACGGTTGGGATTGGAGCTGCGTCCGCAGGATATTGTTACGGTACCGATTTTTGTGGAGCCTGCGCGTCAGGTTTTTCAGCGATATTTGGATAGCACGCATGATTTTCCAACCGCATTTTTTGCGTACAATGACATCATTGCAGCAGGTGCACTAAAGGCATTAGCTGCTTCGCCGTTGCGTGTGCCGGAGGATATCTCTATCGTGGGATTTGATGATTCGCTGGTATGTACGCTGATCTCTCCGTCGCTGACAACCATGCGGATACAAAAGAAACGAATCGGTGAACTGGCGGTTCATCGGCTGCATGAGATTATCAATGGAGATAAGACGGCACAGGTCACACTGGTCAATGCAGAGTTGGTGGTGCGAGAGACTACTGCTCCGCCGAAAAGATAATAGGCAATAAAAATACCCCGATACACTATGTGCATCGGGGTATTCTGTAGCTTACAGTTATTTCACAGCCTGAAACGCCCGTTCCACCGTTACAACAGCCTGCTCCTGCGTATACCCATCCTTCGGACGGAACCGGTTATTCTCCTTGCCCTGCATAATACCGATCTCGCGCATCGCGTACACGCTGCTGCGTGCCCAATCGCCAAGCTGGGCATCATCGGCGTATGGTTTATCGTTTGCAGCACTGGCCTTGCCGCCGAGCGTGGTATACAGCCGATCAAGCATCGCTGCGGCCTCCTGACGGGTGATGGACTGGTACGGTCGGAATGTTCCGTCATCATAGCCGGTTACAATACCGAGCGCCGCTGCCAGACAGACACTCTCGTTCTCGCAATCGGAAAAGGCCGCTGCCGGAGCCGCGGAGGCATTCGGCTGCACCTTTTGATACAGCTTGACCGCCAGTCTGCAGAAATCCACGCGCGTGATATTCAGCCTGGGATAATAGAAAGAAAGCGAAATATCATGTTCCCGAGCGGCTTCCAGTTCCGCCTTGGCCCAGCTGCTTTCCTGCGAAGCGTTAGCCGGAAGCCGGATTTCACCGCTTTTGCCGTCCAGCTGGTACAGCGCGGTGCCGCGCTTGCCGATGTAGCGGCTGTCCGTCCAGCTGAGCTCGTCGAAGCCGTTCCTGCCGACAAACTGGCCGGTTTTGTCAATCAAACCGTACGTTCCGTTGCCGATTGCTCCTTTTCGGGAACCAATCCACAAAGTACTGCCGGTCTGAATTGGCATCAAGCCATTCGTAAAATGCGGCGTGGATGCAGCACCGCAAGCGCCGTCGATATCATCGCGGATAACCTTCATGTTTTCGTTGAGCAGCACAAGTGTCGGAATATCATACTGCTCGGCAGGCTGCTGTACTGCAGCCGTCAGCGGACGTTTCGCATAGACACCGATGAAGAAACAGTCATCGCCTGCCATGCTGAAATAGGTGCCTTTGACCGGCGTCTGAATCGGTGTGACCGTTCCGTTCGCATCGGCATAATAGAACGAAGAAGCCTGGTTTTCATAACGAGTCAGCAGAAATCTGCCGTCTGACAGCACATCGATTGTGGTATATTCTGCGGGAACGATCATTTTTCCGGTTTTCAAATCGGCAATACCGTACAAGCTGTCGGCAGAAATTCTGTACAGATTTTTTTTCGGCACGAGCGCATACGCTGCTATGCGGGATTGGCCGCTGTCTGCGGAAAGATAATCTGCGGAAGTATCTGCCTGCCGCTGCTGCTGCAACTGTGTTAAAGCAGTGCTTGGTATCGATACCGCACCGGCTCCCGCCGCCATGCTGCCCGCGATCAGCGCGGCTGCACATAAATAACGCCATCGTTTTATAAAAAATACCTCCTGCCTGTGAAGTCCTTCGCTTACTATAACCATTAGACGAGGAAAAGTGTGACAAAGTTCTCTCCAAAAATTTATTTTCATGTCACAGTTGACAGTGCAGAATGGTTATATATTATTATATTATATATGGTATAGAATTCATCTGGCAAGGGGATAGGGAACATGAAAAAACGAATGGTTTTGCTGTCTGTACTCGTGCTGTGCGGCTGTATGCTGATTGGCGCCGGAGCCGCAGATGCCGCATCGCAAACATAGCTTACGCGGCAGGCGATCACGCATTTTCAACAAAGCCCACCAGAAGAGGATACCAGTTATCCGGGATACCCGACATGGAAAACTTGGCAAATTGACAGCTGCGAGGTTTTTCCGTGTCGACTGATCGAGGAAAAGGACATCTGGGAGCTGATATTTACCCCGAGTGACGATAGCAGCCGATGGATCTGTGCGGTCGATCTGTCCACAGGAAAGATCATCACACCGCTGTTCAACGGCAGCATGTGGAAAGCTGCGAATGATCAGCTGCTGCTGGAGACCGGCGGCAGGTATCAGCTGTGTGACCTGAACGGCAGCTTGACCGATGTATCCATTCCTCATACCGGTCATGTACTGGCAGTCGATGATCAAGGATATGTCCTTTGCCAGTACCCGGTCCCCAGAACTGTGCGGACCGATAGCGGCACGATGAATGACACATTTTATCAGTACACGCTGCTGGGACCGGATTTTACCGTCCTGCAGGACGGCATCGACCAGTATTACAACGTTGGTCAGTATGATTACTCTTATGATAGCGAACTGTTTTATAACGATCTCGCCGCTGTCCGTGTCGGTGCGTCCGACTGGTATCTGCCGGACGGTGGACCGTGGCCGCGGCTGTATTTCAACAGTAAATATATGTTCATCGACCGCAGCGGCAAGATCGTCAGCAACGCGCGCTATGATGAAGTATCGAACGAAAACGATCGCTGGTTTGGTTGTCACGGTACGACCGAGTATCTGTTGGACAGCAACGGAAATGAGCGCGAATAGGCGAATTACTGCTATGTTTCCAGCACTTGGGCTGAAAATATAGTCGAACAAGCGGAGAAAGACGGACTCCGACTGTCCTATCATACACCATACCGCCTGAATATCCACCGCGATGAATTCTGCAAGCTGGCTTGGCAAACCATTCAGACGGTAAACCCAAACATCAATCTGCCTGAACTGGCACAGCCGTTCTCCGACTGCGATGAAGACATAGTACGTCAGATCGAGGCACTCGGTATTGTCACCGGCTATGAGGACGGCACCTTCCAGCCTACGCGCGAGCTTTTGCATTAGGAGGCAGCAGTGATTCTGCACCGACTGTACAACGTGCTGTACGGCATGGTTTCGAGCGGAAATTCTGCGAAAATCTACGCCGACAACGGCAGTACCGGCTTTTGGGCGGAGGATTCGGTTTACGCGATGCAGCAGGGCGGCATCCTGCAGGGCAAGAGCGGCAGCAAATTCTGCCCGAAGGATGGCTGCACCATCGAGCAGGCGCTCGTCACCATGCTGCGCATGACGCAGAGACGTAATCAGGGAGGAAAATCATGCGTATTGTGAAAAAATACTGGCTGCCGCTGCTGGCGCTTGTGCTTGCGATTGGACTGGCGGCCTGGCGAATCGGCTATCTGGAGCGGACGAACACGTCGCTCAGCATAGAAATCGGCAGCAGGGAAGCCCTGCAAAACGGAGAGCCGATCACGCTGGAGAATCCGGTTATTCTGTACAAAAACGAGCCATATATCCCACTTTACGAGGTTGTAGAGCACCTTGGCGGTACGACAGACGGCAAAACCTACACACTGCACGGTGCTGAGACCGCTGTCTCCGGCGTGGAACGAAATGGTGTACTGTACACACCGTTTTCGTACCTGTGGGACAGTCATATTCCGCAGATACGGTGGGATAAGAGCCGCAACCGCGTTATCATCACCGAGGCACCGGATGAAATTCCACTGACCCGCCGGTGGCTGTTCTGGCGGCACAAAACTGTGCGCGGACTGCGTGTCGGAGACAGCGAAGCACGGTTCCTCGATCTGTACGGCTCACTTGACGCACGGGACGAAATGATGATTGACTTGCTGCATGTCACCATCGAAAACGGTGTCGTCACCGAGATTTCCATGGGACGTTATGAGTAAGCAAAAAGGACTTCGTAAAAACGAAGTCCTTTTTGGTATGGCTGGTTATTTGATGATTTGATACATGCGCTCGATGGTCACAATGGACTGCTCTGCGGTGTAGCCGTCGGTTGGGCAGAACCGATTATTTTCCTTGCCCTGCATGATGCCGATCTGGCGCATGGCGTAAACGCTGCCGCGTGCCCAGTCCCCAAGCTGTGCATCATCGGCGTAGGCAGGGTCGGCAATCAACTCGGTCTGGCCGCCGAGTGCTGCGTACAGGCGGTCGAGCATGGTGGCCGCCTCCTGACGGGAGATGGTCTTGTACGGACGGAAGGTGCCGTCCTCGTAGCCGGTGACAATGCCGAGTGCGGCGGCATTGTTCACGTTCGGGTCGTCACTGCAGTCGGCGAACTTGGTTTCCAGAGCCGGAATCTCCTTGTTGGGATAAATCTTGTTGTACAGGTTCATCGCCAGCATGGTGAAGTTTTCGCGGGTAATGTCCAGCCTGGGGTAGGAGAATGACTCGGTGAGACCGTGCTCTTCTGCGGCAGCTACTTCGGTCTTGGCCCAGCTGCTGTACTCCTTGACGTTTGCGGGCAGCAGGGTTTCGCCGCCCTTGCCATCCAGCAGATAAGATTTTGTGCCTCTGCTGCGTGTGCCGATAAAGTGCTGATCGTACCAGAAAATCTGGTTGAAGTCATGCTTGCCGACAAATTTTCCGGTTTTCGGGTCAAACAGACCGCAGGTGCCGTTGCCGTCCGCGCCTGCCTTGCCAACACGTTCCCACTTAGTGCTTCCAGTCTTGGCGATGAAGAAATCAGCGTACCAGTCCGGTACCATGTCGATGTCGTCGAGAATGATGTTCATGTCTTTGTCGGCCAGAGCAAAGAAGGTGACATCTTCAATCAGTGTAGCCGGACCATCGGCAGAATGCGAATCATATACTGGCTTTTTCACATTTTTGTAGAGTATGAACACATTGCTGTTCGGCTCATACGTTGCAAGCTCATAACCGGACGGCAGCTTCATCGGCGTCAGCTTGCCGGTTTCATCGGCGAACCAGTAGCTGGGGTGATGATCCGCATCGTACTGGCTAACCAGTGTTTCCGTGCCGCCAAGCGGAATATAATAATCGTACTCCACCGGAACGACCAGCTTTCCAGTCGTTTTGTCCAGAATACCATACTTGTGTGTGCTGTCAGCTGTTAGGTTAACCAAATACTGTTTCGCGTTGAGGTTCGAGAGGATAATCTCACAGTTTTCACCGGTAAAGCCGAGTGTTTTCAACTGACCGTAATCCTTGATCTCCTGCTGTACTGTGGTCATGGCCGACTGCAGCGCATCCTTTGCCGAACTGGGCAGTTCCGTCGCCTGTGCCGAGAACAGCAATGCACCGCTTACCACAACACCGAGTAACGCCTTCTGAAACCGTTTCATATTTTTCCTCCTTTTCACTGTTAATGCTTATACTCTCTATCCTGTATATGACAATAACAAATGCCATCGACAGCACGGCCGCTGCTGCGGTGGGGGAATTGCCATATATTAGCTTAGACGTTTGTTCCGTATGGTTTGTTCCGCATGTTTCAAAAATTTTTTCTCTGACATCGAATTGGTACGTCAAATGCATAGCCGGAACGGCATAAAAAGCGTATCGTATGCTCATTTCTGCACAGGAGAACTATTATATTTATTGTATCGCTTTTTCTGAAAAACCGCAATAGGAAAGCAGCAGAGGCGGGATTGAAAAAACCTCAAACCGGCGGCGCACATGGTTTGACAGACCGAATCCATTCTGGTATAATATTTACACGCCGCCATGGCGGAACTGGTAGACGCAGGGGACTTAAAATCCCCCGGCCTTAAAACCGTGCCGGTTCGATTCCGGCTGGCGGCACCAAGAAACACCCGCATTTCTTAGGATTTGCGGGTGTTTTTATAACTTTTTTCGTTTTGAAATATTTGTAAAAATTGCGTTTGGTGCTTATTTGGTGCTTATGAATCTCAAAAATAATGGTGCTCCCGTTTGTGGAAACACTTTTCAAATGTTTGCTATTGCTGTTTGTTCTCCTAAGTAAGAGAGATATATATGAATAAGAAACTCGTCCATTTCTTATTGTGTACAGTGATTACACTTATTTATTCTTCAAGTGAAGTTTTCAAGCCGTCCGATAAGGGCGGCTTTTTTTTATATCATCAAAGCCCTTGGTTAAGCTTAACTGCGTGCAATTAAAATGTGAACAAATTGTAAACTAATTTGGATAGAGCGCTACATCTTTTCGACAATAGGTATGTATATCCATATATGAGTGAACCGCATAAAAGATAGTAACAACCTGATTTGGGGCCTCTGCCTCCGCGTGTGGCACACCCCGCGCCCTGCGTCAAGACCACAAAAATTTGCACCGCATGAACGAAATATGCGGAGTAATTTTTTGTGCGAGTGGCTCTGCGAGCCAGTCTTGACCCAGAACCCGGCGTGTCTGCAAGCGAAATTAAGCCGTTCTCGGAACGAGAACGGCGAGGCCCGAAAAGAAATTATGGAGGTGCTTTTTTGAAACAGACAATTAAAACAAGCCGAACGGCAGGATACCTTGAAAAGATGTTCCGCTCACTTAATGACCATTACTTTAATGGTGAAGTTGAAGAACCGATTATCACAATTCAGTCTACCCCGAAAGCATATGGTCATGTTACTGTGTCAAAGACTTGGCACAAAAATAACGGTGAATGGCGGCACGAACTTAACATTGACGCGGGCACGCTTGACCGCCCTATTGAGGACGTGACCGCTACTCTGCTCCATGAGATGGTACACCTTTACCACCTGCAAAACAATGTGAAAGATTGCAGTCGCGGAGGCACTTATCATAACAAGCGATTTAAATTGACTGCCGAAATATGTGACCTGCAAATTGACTTTGACCCAAGGATTGGCTGGTCAATCACTTCTCCGACCGAGGCGTTGGTTGATTTCATCGTTACTCAGGGATGGGAAGACATCCGCATGGGCCGCATGGACGGTTATATCTCTGGCAGACCGGGACGCGGGACGAGCTCTGGAACGACCGAGCCGCCCAAGCCCAAGAAGACGAGCAGCACTCGCAAATATATCTGTCCCCATTGCAAAATGTCAGTACGCGCGACTCGGGAGGTCAACATCTTGTGCGGCGATTGCTTGCTGAGGATGGAGCCGGTTGAATAAAGGAAAATTGAAAGTGCACTTTCAGGAATGATATTGAAGGTGCACTTTCAAAAATATGTGAAGATTTTAATTAGATTTGTGCGTCCCAATCGACTGCAGCTTCGTCAAACCAATAAGCCTGGAACAGCGTACCGTTATTAGTGATAAAACGGCCTCGAGCGTCGGAAGGAATTTCATCCGCAGCACTTGTATTATCAAGGATAATCATTGACAGCACATTGTCTGCACGACCGCAAATTCGATATGAGATGTTGTTTTTAATCTGGCCGCAAATGATGTTGGAATCTGGGCGCTGGGTAGCTAAAATCAAGTGAATACCAAATGCGCGGCCTAAGCGGGCAATAGTTGCAATGCGGCTCTCGATTTGCGCCACTACTTCTTTTTCCGTTTTGCTAAGGCCGGTTTTATCAAGCACTTCTGCGATTTCATCGGCGGCAAACACAATTCTGTCAAGTGGCTCGGCATCATTATGAGTGTAGATCGGATTGATATTGTAATCAAAGATATTGTTGCAATTATTTTTGCTTGCAAAAAGCGCTTTACGACGGTTGAGTTCGATAATTAACCCATCAAGATAGGATAAAAGTTCAGAACGTTCCAAAATCATGCGGCACTTGGGATGCTGTTTCCAACAATCAGAAAAATCCACGCCGCCTTTAAAATCGGCTATTGTAACCCTCACGTTTTGTTTTTTAAGAAGCTGCATAAGGATTAAGCGCAAAAGAACGGTTTTGCCGGAGCCGGTTGAACCGCCGATAAGAATATGCGGTGTAACGTTAAGGTCAACGGTGACTTGTTCCAGTAGACTTTCACCCAAAACGATTTTACAAATGGGAATTTGCGTATCTAACATTGTATTTTTCCAAATAATCTTATCACTTAGACCTTGTTCGAGCGGCACAGTATAGAGGCGTATGCCCTGTTTCCCGTCGATTTCCTCGATTTTTGCAATATTCCGATTTAGAGCCGTTTCGATGGCGGTTTTTTTTTCCTCCCAGATGGATTTTTCAATGCTGCAAGAGATAAAATCTAAACAAAAAACTTGTCGAGAAGTCGATTTTTTATAAAATGGATATTCTCGCAGCAAAAGCGGAATTTCACCCGCAGAATTGGTTAAGCCTATCCGCGAAAAGTTATTATGGATGCGGTATGCAACCGGGGGAGTTCCGCAATACAGAATATAACAAAGCACAGCAATCAGCGTGATAACAGCCATCAGAAAATACATAGCGATTTTCAGAATGTCACCGATTGCATTACTATCAAAGGCGTGCCGCACAAGAATAGCCGACAGCAACACCAATGCCAAAATCAGCAGCAAGCGGTGTTGCTTGTGTGGATCATGCCTGATGTGTTTCATGCCCTCGCAAAGACGGCAAAATGTATATTTATAGGCGCTCTCGTTAATGAGTTCATTTTTCTTATTACTGTTCATGGTGTTCACCTTTTTTTCATCGAAAAGTGTAACGGATTTAATTTTTGTAACGCGCATGGTTACAAGAAAAGTGCTCAAATCCCCAGTGTTTTCAAGGCTTTTCGTGCCTGATGTAACCGTAACGAGGTGGCCGGTAACACTACCGGCCACCTCTATTTAAAACGAATGATGGGTGTTATCTTCTAACGATGCTCTTAACGAGGATATATCATTATAAAAATCACTGCTTACACATACAAACTTTCGTTTGTGGTCGGCATCGAAATAGCAATAGACAATTTCACTGATACGGCGGCGTAGTTGTTCATAAGTGTCAGTACCGCGTTTATGGTATGGGACAAGTTCCGCATAAAGCTGCTCAGGAGAATAGACACTCGTAATATAAACATCGCTCCATAATGCGAACGAGTTGGTATATCTTGCGGAAATTTGCTTTTTATAACCGTCTAACAGCGATAGAAGTTCGGAATATGAAATGCTATCGGGCTTTAATTCGTCGAGAAATAAAATTTCTTCAGCACAGTATTTATCAAAAGCACCATGCTTTAAATCGGAAACGAGATAGATATTATCCTCGCCCTTATCATTACATAAAGTAACGTAATGATATGTTTTGCCTGCTCCCGACTCGCCGCAAATCCAATGCACTGTGACTGGACGAATGGGCGGTGTTGACTTGAAACGCTGGTCGAAAAATGCATCGCGTATCATCCTATCATAGCGGCGAAAATTAAGGTTGGATGCCATAATGTCTGAGGGCGTGTAACCCTCTTTCAGCAGAGCCTCAATCTCGGCCAGATCACTACGATTTGCACTTCGGCCTTTAATCTCGCCAGCTTTCACTATGCATAAGACCTGCTCACCTTTTTCGTCAAATGGAGAGCGCTTGTGGATGTAGTCCTCGGCCTGTTTTTTCGTGCCTTTGGTGGCCTCAAAGTGCATACCACACGCATAGGTTTTTTTGATGACACTGAAACGCATAGCAACGGCGTCCTCGAGAACCATATGAATATGATGAAGACCGAGCGCCGAAATGCAATAGGCCCATGCGCCGGTTCGTGTCGTGCTGGTACCTACCCACTCGTCCCTTAGCTGCTCACAGATTTCTTGCGGTGTGCCGAAGT
Source organism: Butyricicoccus sp. OF27-2pH9A (assembly GCF_027693185.1). NCBI lineage: Bacteria > Bacillati > Bacillota > Clostridia > Eubacteriales > Butyricicoccaceae > Butyricicoccus > Butyricicoccus sp. OF27-2pH9A. The sequence continues at coordinate 87,978 of NZ_JAQEXK010000012.1, read as the reverse complement.
AACCATGTTCCTGTGGATTATTGAGCACAGCAAACCATGATTTGGTGACACTATTTCCCATATAACCCCTCCTTTTGTTGAAAATAAGGGCTGCATCCCGTGAGGGGCGCAGCCCGGATGCAATGGGGTTTAGTGAACAATCACCAAAACGGTTTCCTTGTCGAGAATATGACGAACAAAGTGCTCTACATCACTTACAATATCGTGCGATGTAGCCAACGGGACAGCAGAGTCCGCAGGGACGTAATCGTAGATGTGGCGGTCGCGAAACGGCACGGTGTCAATCAATACCATATGAACATGAGGAACGCCATCGTCTGACACGCAGAACATCCAGACACCAGAGCGCGACGGGCGCTCGGAAAGCCACTGGGCGCGAAGTTGTTCGCAAAGAACACACGGACAATCACTGTAACCATAGTTTTCGGGATTGTTGATGGTTACAATCCAAGCACGGGCAGCAACAGGATACTTTTTCAAAAAATCACCTCCTTTCGACAGGTTACGCATCTTTGGTGGGCTCGATGGCGGTGGCCTTGGCAGAGATGCGCGGCTTGCCATCAATGACAAAAGCCTTGATCTCTAAATCCGTCACGCGAACAGGGGTGTCCACGGGGATTTCGGGCGCGGTCGGCACGGTAACAAAAAAAGTGTCATAGCTCCGATCGACCATTGCGAGCTTGCAACGGTAGCCCTTAACCTTACTGGTGGCTTCGCCTTTTTCGTAGACATAGGCGGTCTTAGCCTCTAAAAAGCGAAAATGGTCGCCAACGGTCAGATAAGGATCAATCCTCAGTTGATTGAGCTTTAACATAGGGTGTTCCTCCTTATTCTTTCAAAAATTTATACATGACATTGCTGCTTTGAGTCCAATCTTCGTCGTAACCGGCAAAAACGAACTCATCGACCAGTGCATCCGCAAAGTTATCTGCGTGGACATATGCGACTGTCGCACCGCTTTCGGTCAGGAAAAGGTCGATTTCGTGAACAATCTCTTTGACTTGCTCAGGGGTCGTAACCTTATCACCGACTTCGATGCGGACGACTTCTGCAACTTCGTTGAAAATTGCGAAATACACGGTTGCCAGCAACAGGACATCCGCTTTGAACGCGATTTTATAGTGCAGGCCGCCTTGGATTTGAGTATGCATTATTTTTTCACCTCCTCCTACTATTTCGGGGGCTTTTGTTTACACATATATTGTAAATCAGCAAAAAACTTAGCGTGGAACTTCGGAAGTTCCTTTTTACGGACAAAAGAAAAGAGGCGACCAATGGCCGCCTCGTGTAAAATCGGGACATATCAATTTTTCTTTGCTTTGTAGAAATGCTGGTGCGTTTTCGCATAGAGCAAATCATCGGCCTCGTCAATCGACAAGTGATTTTCAAGCGAAAAACGAACAATACGATGAGTTACGGAATTGTTCAGAAAGTAACCAGCTTCATGGAATAGGTTATCTGCTTCTTCCAGCGAAAGCCCAACAGCAATGAAAATAGCCGCAAGAGTTTTAAACTGAAAAGATTCTGAAGCATAGCTAACAATGGTCTTAAATGGATGTTCGGAAAGTAGTGTTCTGGTACAAAAATTCTGAATAGTCAGATTATTTTTATTGATAATCTGATTTAACGCAATCAACAATGCTGAACAGCGAAGATTGGTATTATTCTCTCTATTATAACGGTTAAATTCGTCCAAAATTCTGTTATTCAATAACAGAATCGACCTTTAAACGTAATTAGCGCTTAAAGATATAGCGAACAAACCAACGAACAAAAATCCGAGCGGAACAAGCAGGGGTCAGGGTGGATACGAACGGGCGCGGGGACAGGTGCAGGGGCAGGCGCGGGGTTTGCTGGGGGAAAGTTTCCACATGACCACCTCCTCGATTAAAAGATTTGGGGCATTGCGATAAAAACTGCCCGTTCCGCTGGGATTTCTGTTTTAACTCCTTAAAAATGGATACAAAAAGACACGGTGAATGAACCGTGTCTGAAAAACGCAATCATTATGATTGGTACAATCTCAAATTTTACGCCATAAGGGCATACTTATACTAAACTGTGCCGATATGTTCGGCGTTAACTCAAAAACAACGCGACTTTTTCAGTCGGAAACTCGATACTATACAAGTATAATAACGTAATTAAGGTCGATTGTCAACACTTTTCGGTGAGAAACAAGTAACGACAAAATTGAAAGTGCACTTTCAATTTCAAAACAGAATAAACACATAAAACAAAAATTGACACGACTAATATCGAGGCTTATAATGGACTCAAAGATTTCCAAAGGGAGGAAAAACAATGAGAAAGAAAAGAACAATAGCCATTGCGGCCGGTCTGTCCGCGCTGATGATGGCGTGTGCAGGTGCGGCCAATACCGCGACGGCTACACCGACTGGCAACAGCATCTATGTGGACGGTAAGCAGGTCAACGGCGCAGCGTACATGATCAACAGCAACAACTATTTCAAGCTGCGTGACATCGCAGCGATGGTGAACGGCAGTGCCAAACAGTTCGAGGTAAGCTGGAATCAGGCGGGGAAGCGCATCGACTTGACGACCAACAAGGCTTACACCGTTGTCGGTGGGGAACTGGCGCTGCCTTCGAACGCGACTAAATCTGCAACCGAGTCTAAGGCGCTCGTATTTAAGGATGGCACCAAGGCGGCATACACCGGCTACACGATCTCTGATAATAACTACTACAAGCTCCGTGATCTGTGTAAGGACATGGATATCGGCGTTAAGTATGACAATGCGACCAAGCGCGTAGATATCTTGACGACCGTGGGGTATGGCGATGAGGATTCTGCTACGACTCCGACCGAACCCACCACCCCCACCACTCCGGAACAGCCGACGACTCCGACACAGCCTACCACTCCGTCGAAGCCGACAACTGGCACGCGGAGGGATGATGTGGGTCCGCGCGATACGGATTTGAGACAGGCGGACGATAAGGGCATTAAAAGTGTTAATATGGGATTGGCGGATGACCCAATGTATTGGTTTTATCCCTCGTATGGCCGCTACAGCGCAGAGTACCAGAATCTGCTCGATACTTGTGGAGAAAAGATCATTACTAAAACAATTCATTATTATACTGAATGTTCGAATGCTGGTAAAAAAGGAATTCTTGGTGGATTTCCGATGCAAATTACAGTAACTGATTCTCGGCTTAGTAAAAGCGGTTTGACGGCAATGACTTTATCTATTAATGGGGAGGGTTCTTTCGAACTTAAGATGCCGGAAAGTCTTTACAAGAAAACATTGGCAGGTGAAGATGTATTTAGCGTAATTGGTACATCTATTGAGTTTACTAGCATGAAAACGGTAATTGATGGTAAAACCTATGATATCTATGGCGCAGATATAGACAGCTCTGATGTTCGAGACGCTAATCCAACGAGAATGCGTATTGATTTGAGCATTCGGTAATTGGTAAATTATATTAATGGAAGCGAGTCGCGTAATGCGACTCGCTTTTTTTATGAAAAAGAAAAATGCCAAAACATAAAACAGAACAATTGTTCTATTTTATGTTGACGAAAACAAATAATAGATGTAGAATAGAAGCATAATAGACAAAAGGAGCGTGATGCCATTGATTGCAGTAAAGAAATCATGGAAAACAATAAAAGAAAGGAGTGATCGTCTAAATGGCGAAGGAAAAGCGGTTTACGGCATAACAGCACAATTCTATATCGAATCTTTTTTGTGAGTTTGAGCTGCACATTGGATGCAGGGTCAAGCTCCTTTTTTATTGCCTAAATTCGGGAGGTAGGCATAGAAAAAGAGTCCCCGTATGGGGACTCTCTGGAACGATTTGCTTGATAACATCAAGCGGGCGGGTTTGCAAGGTAGTCAATCAGAACATCTAAGTTGAGTAAGCGGCGATTGCCAATAGGAACGGACGGAATTGCGCCGGTTCTTACCAACTTTCGTACATAACCGACTTTAATCGGTGTGTCGGGGTCAATTCGTCGAAGTTCTTCTACTGCCTGTTTCGGAAATCGCATCCGCGGTAAATTAGACAAAATAGCGTCACATCCTCATATCAATGTTTTTCGCCATGTATTAACCTCCTAATTTCGCGGTTCTACGCAACAAATCACATCCCGACTACTATCATACTACGGGAACCTTGTGGAGTCAATACAAAACAATAAAAACGAGAAATAAATATTGCAATTATCTCAATGCAGCGGTATACTGTAAATGAAAAGAGGAGTTGATTAGATTGGGATGGAAAACATATACTACATGGGATAATATGCCGATTGAAGAATTTTCGGCGCGACTAAAGCAACGGCGGACCGAGCTTGGACTAACCTATCAAGAACTCAGCGATCGAACCGATATAAGTGCAGCAACATTGCAACGATACGAGGCAGGAAAAATCAAAAAAATTCCTAACACCAAGCTGGAATTGCTTGCGAAAGGTCTGAATACCACAGTCGGAGATTTTATGGGTTCAGACGTAGAGGATGATGTACTGCAAGAGGAAAAATCCGATGGGTTAGTTTCTTATACCGTTGAACCTGTTGTGGACATACTTGCGTTACTCGGTTATTCAGTTGAAACGTCACAGGTGCTCAACGAGCATCCTCTGAAAAATAGTTTGCAGCGTATATATACGCAAGAAAAAGATGAACCCGATCAAATCTGGATACGAGATACCCAAACGCAGAAATGCTACGAAATGACTTGGGAACAATTTCACAACTTGAAAGAGTGCGTCAATAGCTATGCAGATTTTTTAACACATCGGATTATTAACAATGCTAAAGTTATTAAACGCCCGACTTACTGGCATAAAGCGTGGATTCTAAATAAGGAGTGAGGCGGCTATGGCAGCTATCAAGAAGCGTGGTAGCACCTATAAGATTTCGGTGTCATGCGGCTATGATATTAACGGCAAGCAGATAAGGCATCATATGACTTGGATACCAACGCCCGGCATGACGGCACGGCAAATTGGAAAGGAACTTAACCGACAGGCCATTCTTTTTGAGGAACAGTGCAGAAACGGTCAGGTTCTTGATGGTAATATCAAGTTCATAGACTTTGCAGAAAAATGGTTTGCTGAGTATGCCGAGGAAAATCTGCGTCCAAGCACAGTGCAAGGGTATCAAAAGTTGATGCCGCGCATTAACGAAGAACTTGGTAGCCGTAGGATTGGCAAGATCAAGCCAGCCGATTTAACCGCATTTTATAAAAAACTCAAATCGGATGGTGCTAAGAAAAATCTGATTATGTATCTTCGTGACAACTGGAGTGAATTGCTGAAAGAGCGTAACTTAACGCAGTCAGAGATTTCGCGTCAGAGCGGCGTTAGCACAGTACAGATTTCCAAGGCTGCACACGGCAGTGGTTTAATGAAGAAAAACGCAGAAAAGATTGCCGAAGTCCTCGAACTTCCCGTCGATGAGGTATTCGTAATCCCGGAAAGTGGTAAGTTAAGCGGTAACACAGTGCAGCATTATCATCGGGCGATTTCATCAATATTGGCAACAGCGGTCGAATGGCAGGTTATATTTTCTAATCCATGCGACCGAGTAGAAACACCCAAAGCCGAGCACAAAGAAGCACGAGTTTTGGATGAAGAACAGGTTATGGAACTTATCGAAGCTGCAAACAATCTGCCGATAAAAAGGCGGACATTTATTTTATTGGCACTAAACACAGGATGCCGCCGCGGAGAGTTATGCGGCTTTGAATGGCGTGACATCAACTGGAAACACAGCACAATCTCAGTAGCGCGTACATCGGTCGCTATCAAGAGTAAAGGCGTTATCACCGACGATACGAAAACCGCTAAATCGCGCCGCACCATTAAACTGAGCGAAGATATGCTTGCATTGTTAAAAGAGTACAGAGAAGATCAAGATAAGCAACGGTTAGCATTGGGCGATCAGTGGATTGACAGCGGTCGTATTTTTACCACCGAGTTTGGTGGGCGCTTGCACCCGGATACCGCCTCGAAATGGTATCATGCTTTTGTAAAGAAAAATAATCTCGCTGACTCCTGCCTCCATTCTATGCGACATACACATGCAAGTCTGCTTGCTTACGCAGGTATCAACGCCTCGGCACTCGCAAGCCATCTGGGACACTCGACGATGCAAACGACCATGAATACTTATATCCATGCCATTCGTTCCGTGGAGGACGAGAGCGCCGATATTATGCAAACACTGCTCCACAAAACAGACGATCAAAAATCTGCTTCATAAAAAGAAGTATTCTCACAAAAAGACGTTCTTCGGAACGTCTTTTTTGGTGCTTGGATTTGGTGCTTATTTGGTGCTTATCCATACCAAAACAGATGGTTTTAGATGTTAGCAAAAATCACATTTTACAGAAAATATTGCACTTATAACCATGTTTTGAGGACAAAATAATACACTTTTCACCGCCATCAGAAAACTTAAAATCCCCCGGAGTTAAACCCGTGCCGGTTCGATTCCGGCTGGCGGCACCAGAAAAACCCCGTATTTCTTACGAAATACGGGGTTTTTCCTGTTAGTTTGATTTAATTTTTGTTAAATACAGACTTATCCAGTGCGCCGTCCTGATGCGCCACGATCGTGGTGCAGACAGCGTCGCCGGTGATATTAACGGCAGTACGCGCCATATCGAGGATACGGTCGATACCCATGATCAGACCGATTCCGGCAACCGGCAGACCGACCGAATCGAATACCATTGCCAACGTAACCAGACCAACCGACGGCACGCCTGCGGTACCGATGGAGGCGAGCGTTGCGGTCGCAATAACGGTCAGATAATCCGCAGGGGTCAGCTGGATGCCGAACGCCTGTGCAACGAATACAACGGCAACGCCCTGCATGATGGACGTACCATCCATGTTGATGGTCGCGCCGAGCGGGATGGTGAAGGACGAAATACGGCGGTTGACGCCGATTTTTTCCTCCAGCGTGTCGATATTCATCGGGATAGTGGCGTTAGAGGTTGCGGTCGAGAACGCAAAGCCCATAACCGGAGCGAATTTCTTGAGGAAACGCAGCGGATTGAGTCTCGTAAGCAGCGCCAGCAGAATCTGGTATATGCCGCAGCACTGGATGAACAGCGCCAGCAGCACCGCGCCCATGTACTTGAACATTGGCACCATGGCGGAGAAACCGAGACCGGCAAAGGTCTTAGAGATCAGGCAGAATACACCAATGGGAGCCAGACCCATGACCATCATGGTCATTTCCATCATAATATCGTTGCCCTGCTGGAAGAAGTTCGTTACCAGCTGGGTCTTATCCTGCAGCTTGGCGAGGATAACGCCGATGATGAGCGCAAACACGATAACCTGCAGCATTTCGCCGTTGGCCAGTGCGCCGATCGGGTTTTTCGGGATGATGTTCAGCAGGGTTTCCGCAAAGCTGACCGAATCCGAAGAAGCGGTGACTTCGGCGGTCTGGATCTGCGACATATCCAAGCCCATGCCCGGCTTGATCAGCAGACCGATGCCGAGTGCAACGGCAACTGCCATCATCGTGGTGAAAATGTAGAAGCCGATGATTTTTACGCCGACCTTGCCGAGCGTTTTACTGTCGCCGATGGCAGTAGCGCCGCAGATCAGCGAGCAGAATACCAGCGGTACGACCAGCATCTGCATCAGGCGGATAAAGCCTTGACCAACAACATAAAATACGCCGTTTACCAGCACGTTCTGCACAAAATCCACATCAGCTGCAAACATATTGAGCGCAATGCCGACAATCGCACCGGCGATCAGCGAGATGAAGATCTTTGTAGTCAGACCGAGTTTCTTTTTCTCTTTTACTTCATTCATTTATTTACTCCCGTCTTCCGGTGGGCCATGTATTCGCTCAGCGCGTCATGCCAGTCCGGCATTTGATACAAACCAGTGATACGCAGCATCATGTTATCCAACAGCGTAAAGCGCGGACGCAGCGCAGTGTTCTCGGAGGCCGAGGTGACTGGCACATTTTCCTTGCCGGCGAGACGCAGAATTTCGCGGGCGTACTCTGCACGGGAGCACGAGCCGTCGCACGATGCGTGAAACAGGCCGTACTCGCGGCTGTGCATCAGGCAGTCGATAAAGCCGGCGAGCGCTTTCGCCGAGGTCGGGGAGGAAATCTCGTCCTCCGGCAGATGGACCGCGCCTTCCTTTGCCGCCGTATCGAGCACGCGGTCAACAAAGTCGTACGAGCCGACGCCGTACAGCCACGACGAACGCACGATAACATGCTTGTCGGTCAGTTCGCGCACGAGCTTTTCACCGGCGTACTTGCTCTTGCCGTACATCGTGGTCGGATGGGGATCGTCGAACTCACAGAAAGCCTTGTCCTCGTCGCCGCCGAATACGTCATCGGTCGAGATCTGAATGAATTTTGCGTCGATGCGTCTTGCAGCGGTCGCCAGATTGCGGGCGCCGATGGCGTTGATCTTATACGCTTCTTCGGGGTTCTCCTCGCAGGCCTGCACGTCGGTCAGGCCGGCACAGTTAATGATGACATCCGGATGGTTAATATCGGCGAAACGGCCGACAACGGATACATCCTCAACCGGTACATCGCGGTCGCTGGTTACCAGCTTATATGCTGTGTTGCCGCCGAAACGATGACTAAGCGCGGAACCCAGTCTGCCGCTTGCTCCCGCGATCCAAACGCGGGTTGTAATACTGTTCATAAAACACCTCTCCTGTCGGCCCGGTGCAGCGGAACTGCTCCGGCGCGCATTACCCATTTTATGGGCTGTATATTCAGTATAGCACAAAATTGTTAAAAAAACAACAAAATATGCGGTCTATTTGCATAAGTATGCTCGAATTCCTGCAAACTATCCGATTTGTGCAAAACTTGCTTGCATTTTTATACAAACTGACAAGACAGCTCAGCCGAAGAAAAGAAACAGCCAAAAGCGCGGAGAATTTTTTGGGAATATGGACGCAAATATCTGTCAGCGCTATGATGTCCGTACACCGATCGACGGTATCCGCGGCATGGTCGAGATCAGCCGCCATTATGCGGAAAATACTGCAAATCACCTCTCTGCATACGAAGCGGGGAGGTGGTTTATTTTATATGAAAACATCTGATTTTTATTGTGCAGAATGCTGTAAAAACCTGCGTTGACCTATGCGGTTTTCGGTGATATAATTAACGGATAACAGTGTGGATTGAATCACATAATTTGCCAAGCGTTATTTTGTCTCGAAGGAGGAGCAGGAAATGAAACCGGTTCTGGAGGTTTGTGCCCACTCGGTCGAGTCTGCGGTAAGCGCGGAGCGCGGCGGTGCTATGCGGCTGGAGTTATGCGCAAATTTAATGATCGGCGGTACTTCGCCGGATGAGGATCTGTTCCGCATGGTGCGGGAACGGGTTTCCGTACCGGTTCGTGTGCTGCTGCGTCCGCGCTGCGGCGATTTTTTGTATACGGAAAGCGAATTTGAGCTGCTCTGCCGTCAGGTGAAGCGCTTTGCCGCGCTCGGCGCGGACGGCATTGTCATCGGCGTGCTCACACCCGAGGGCGATCTTGACGAGGCGCGCATGGAAAAGCTGATCGCGCTTGCAGGCGGCTGCGGTGTGACGCTGCACCGTGCGTTCGATGTCTGCCGCGATCCGTTTGCGGCACTGGAAACCGCAAAGCGGCTGGGTGTGGATACCATTTTGACCTCAGGGCAGCAGGCGGACTGCACCGCAGGCGCGGATTTACTGCGCGCGCTGGTTGCAAAAGCAGGAGAGGACGTGCAGATTCTGGTCGGTGCAGGCGTAAACGCCGATGTTATCCGCGATTTGCAGCCGAAAACAGGCGCGAATGCCTTCCATCTTTCCGCAAAGCGGGTGGAAAACAGCAGAATGCAGTTCCGGCGCGAAAATGTGCCGATGGGGCTGCCCGGACTGAGCGAATTCAGTTTGTGGCAGTGCGACGAAAATGCAGTCCGTGCGGCGCGTGAAGCGTTTGATGCGTGCTGCGGTGCGGGTCAGGAGGCGCGGACGTGAAAATAGAAAAGGTACTTAACAACAATGTTGTGGTCGCGCTGGATGAAAACGGTGCGGAGACTGTGCTTATGGGGCGCGGTCTGGGCTTCGGCCGCCGCGCAGGTGACGAAGCACCGCCGGACAAGGTGGAAAAGCGGTTCACGCTGCACTCGGATCAGCTTTTCGACCGGTTCCAGCAGCTGATAACAAGCATTCCGCTGCCGCATTTCCTGATGAGCGAACGCATTATCAACCATGCGAAGATCGCGCTCGGCAAGGAGCTGTCGGACAGCATTTACGTTACGCTGCCCGATCATATCTCGGCGGCCGTCAACCGCTATAAGGAGGGCATTGTACTGCCCAATCCGCTGCTGTGGGACATCCGGCAGCTGTACAAGGACGAATTCCGCGTGGGTCTCAAGGCGAATGAGATCGTCAAGGAGGAGACCGGCGTGGAGTTCACGGATGATGAGGCAGCGTTTATCGCGCTGCACTTTGTCAATGCACAGCTCGGTGGTGAAATCCGCGATATTTACGACATGACCTATCTGCTGCAGGCGGTTTTCCGCATCGTTTACGATGAATACGGTTTCCGTCCGGATGATGAATCGCTCAATTACTACCGGTTTGTCACGCACCTCAAGTTCTACGCACGGCGTATCGTCAGCGGAGAAGGCTACGGCGATGAGGACAGCGATCTGCTCGATGTGGTGCGGTTCAAGTACCCGAAGGCGTATGCCTGTGCGGACAAGATTCGCGTGTACGTCCAGAGGGAGAAAAATTTCCACTCCGGACAGAATGAGCTGCTGTATCTCACCATTCACATCGCCCGTGTGATGGAGCACATTGATGATAAAAAGTAATCACGGAGTCCGTACTGCACAAGCAGTGCGGACTTGTTTTTTGTGCAAAGTGCAGAAAAACAACGCGAAAATTTGGCAACTAATTCGACAGGTTGCTCTTGCCAAGGTGAGAAAAGTTTGTTATACTGCAATTAACAAGTAAACAGTATCCGTTTGAAATGGATTGTTACCGCTTCGGCGGGCAAAACCAGATTTCTCGCAGGAATTGCCATCAAAGGGCAAGTTGTATCTGTGCAGAAGTTTGGTTCTTTTTATTTTCTGTATGTTTTCGGACAAAACAGGCATACTTAAGGCAACACCGCACAATTTACGCGCAAATCACTCGTGTTCAACCATGCGGTATTGCCGAATCAAAAAGGTTGTGAGCTAAATGTTTGGTAAACTGAAAAATCTGTTTGGCGGCGACAGCGGCATCGAGATAACGGCGCCGGTTGCCGGCAAGGTGGTAGCACTGGAGGACGTACCCGATCCCACGTTCGCACAGGGCATTCTCGGTCCGGGCATTGCAATCGAGCCGACCGAAGGACGCATTGTTGCTCCGGCGGACGGCACGGTGGATGTGATGTTTGAGACCGGTCACGCGGTATCGCTGACCACGGCGGGCGGTGCAGAGCTGCTCATCCACGTTGGCATCGACACCGTACAGCTGGAGGGCAGGCATTACAAGGCCTGCTGCAAGGCCGGTGATCAGGTCAGGAAGGGCGACACGCTGATCGAATTTGACCCGGAGGCCATCAAGGCCGAAGGCTACAAGATCGTAACGCCGGTTTTAATCTGCAATCCGGATACGTTCAAGGACGTAAAATCCGTGGCAGGAGAAACGGTTTCTGCAGGCGACGTACTGCTGCACCTGGAAACCAAGTAACGGAAAGGAAGTAATTCTGAGATGAAGACCATTGAATATACGATTACGGATGCACTGGGTATCCACGCTCGACCGGCCGGACTGCTGGTCAAGGAGGCAGGCAAGTTTGCCTCGAAAATCATGATCGCCAGCCCGAAAAAGGAAGTCGATGCCAAGCGCATCATGGGCGTGATGGGACTCGGCGTTAAGGGCGGCGATACCGTAAAGCTTACCATCGAGGGTGAGGACGAGGAGACCGCTGCAGCTGCAATGCAGGCGTTCCTCGAGAGTAATTTGTAAGGATTTCATTTCGCTGGGTGTGAACGGCGATGAAATAGGGGGACGGAAACGGAGTTCGGCTCTCCCATCCGTCAACACAATCGGCCGCTTCGGCGGTCCACAAAATAAGGAGGGGAAACTCTTATGATGAAAAAACTGCAAAAGCTGGGCAAGGCTTTGATGCTGCCGGTAGCTGCGCTGCCGATCTGCGGTATCCTGATGGGTCTCGGCTACGCGATCGCTCCGGGCGTTATGGGCGTGCCGGGTGCGGCCACGAGCGGTGCACTGTATAACATTGGCTTCCTGTTGATAAAGGCAGGCGGCGCGCTGATTGACAATATGGCATGGCTGTTTGTCATCGGTGTTGCAGTCGGACTATCCGACGACCGCGAGGGTACCTCGGCACTGGCCGGTCTGGTATCCTGGCTGATGATGACCAACCTGCTGAGCACCGGCGTTGTTACTACGCTGATGCCCGCAATCGCAGACGATCAGGTCAAGACGCTCGCGTTCGATAAGATCGAGAACGTCTTTATCGCGATCATCGCAGGCATCATTGGTTCTGCGTGCTACAACCGCTTCAAAAACGCGAAACTTCCGGACTGGCTGGCATTCTTCAGCGGCAAGCGCTGCGTTGCCATCGTAACCGGTCTGGTTTCCATTCTCGTATCCGTTGTTCTGCTGTTCGTATGGCCGGTCATCTTCAGCGCTCTGGTAGCTGTTGGCGAAGGCATCATCGGCATGGAGGGCATCGGCGCCGGCATCTATGCATTCCTTAACCGTCTGCTCATTCCGACCGGCCTGCACCACGCACTCAACAACGTATTCTGGTTCGATACCATCGGTCTGGGCGATCTGTCCCACTACTGGGCCGGCGACATTACCGGTCAGAACGGCGTTACCTGGAGCCTCGGCATGTATATGTCCGGCTTCTTCCCCTGCATGATGTTCGGTATTGCCGGTGCGGCTCTTGCTATGATCAAGGCTGCCAAGAACAAGAAGGCTGCTATCGGTCTGGTCCTGTCCGCTGCCATCTGTGCATTCATCTGCGGCGTTACCGAGCCGTTTGAGTTCGGCTTCATGTTCCTGTGCTTCCCGCTGTATGTTGTTTATGCAGCTCTGTACGGTATTTTCACCATCATCACCTACTATGTTGGCTTCCGTGCAGGCTTCTGCTTCTCGGCAGGCGCGACCGACCTCGTATTCTCGTCCTTCCTGCCGGCAGCGAACAACACGCTGATGATCATCCCGCTGGGTATCGCAGCATTCGTTGTATTCTATCTGGTATTCTACTTTGCGATCACCAAGTTCAACCTCAAGACCCCGGGCCGTGAGGATGAAGAAGCCGACTTCGCAGAGGTTGACAAGAATGCCAAGCTGGCAAATAACGACTTCACCGCAATCGCAGCTGCAGTCCTCGAAGGTCTGGGCGGCAAGGAAAATGTAGAATCTCTGGATAACTGCATTACCCGTCTGCGTCTGGAAGTCAAGGACGGCACGCTCGTCAACGAGAAGAAGATCAAGGCTGCAGGCGTGGCTGGCGTAATGCGTCCGTCGCAGACCGCAGTTCAGGTTATCATTGGCACCAAGGTCCAGTTCGTAGCCGACGAAATGGCAAAGATGCTGTAAAATCTACGCAACCAAACCTATCTTGTTTGCATATCACGAAATTGCGCTCCGCGCAATGGAAAGGGCGGGCACATTGCCTGCCCTTTCTATTTCCGGAGACAGAAGAAAGAGGTATTCCATGAAAATCATTCGCGCTAAGGATTATAACGACATGAGCCGCAAGGCAGCCAACATCATTTCGGCACAGGTTATTCTCAAACCGGATTCCGTACTCGGTCTGGCGACCGGTTCTTCGCCGATCGGCATTTACGAGCAGCTGATTAAATGGTATAACAAGGGTGATGTGGATTTCGGCGGCTGCACGACCTTCAATCTGGACGAATACCGCGGCCTGACACCCGATCACGAACAGAGCTATCACTATTTCATGCACAAAAACTTCTTCGACGCGGTGAATGTGCCGGCAAAGCGCATCAATCTGCCGGACGGCGCGCAGCTTGACGCCGAGCGGGAGTGCAAGCGCTATGATGCGGCCATCAAGGCGGCGGGCGGCATTGACCTGCAGCTGCTCGGCATGGGTCTGAACGGACACATCGGCTTCAATGAGCCGGACGAGTATTTCTCCAAGGGCACGCATTGCGTGAACCTGACCGAGTCCACCATCGAGGCCAACAAGCGCTTTTTCGCGTCGGCGGATGACGTGCCGCGGCAGGCCTATACCATGGGTGTGCAGACCATCATGCTGGCACGGCGCATCGTGCTGGTGGTTTCCGGTGAAAACAAGGCAGAGACCGTCCGCGAAGCGTTCTTCGGCCCGGTAACACCTCAGGTTCCGGCATCCATCCTGCAGCTGCACACCGATGTTTCCATCGTAGCGGACGAGGCGGCACTGTCTAAGTGCGGCGATTTGCTCTAAAAAGGAAGAGAAGTTATGGAATTTAGCAATTTGAGGGTATATCAGCCGGACGGCACGTTCAAAACCGGCGGACTGTCCATCTCGGGCGACCGGATTGCATCCGCAGAGGTGAGCGCGGATGCGGTGGATATGGGCGGTCTGTACGCCGTGCCTGGACTGGTCGATCTGCATTTTCACGGCTGCATGGGCCGCGATTTCTGCGACGGCACGCATGAGGCTATCTCCACACTGGCAAAGTATCAGGCACAGATCGGCGTGGCCGCCATCTGTCCGGCGACTATGACCTATCCGGAGGACAAGCTGACACAGATTGCCGAAGCCGCCGCAACCTATCAGGCGGAGAGTAATGACGCGGCGCTTGTGGGCATCAACATGGAAGGCCCGTTCATTTCCGAGGCGAAAAAGGGTGCGCAGAACGGCGCTTATCTGCATGCGCCGGACGCGGCCATGTTCCGCCGGGTGCAGGAAAAAGCCGGCGGTCTGTTCAAGCTGTGCGATCTGGCACCCGAGCTGCCCGGTTCGATGGAGACAATCGACGAGCTGGCAGGCGAGGTGCGTATCTCGATTGCGCACACGACAGCGGATTACGACACCGCCTGCGAAGCCTTCAAGCACGGAGCCCGGCAGGTGACCCACCTGTACAACGCCATGCCGCCGTTTTCTCATCGGGCACCGGGCGTCATCGGTGCGGCCTTTGACAACGATAACGTGGCGGTTGAACTCATCGCGGACGGCGTGCATGTGCATCCGTCGGTCGTTCGCGCGACCTTCCGGCTGTTTGAGAACCGTGTTATCCTGATCTCGGACAGCATGATGGCGACCGGACTGGATGACGGCGAGTATTCGCTCGGCGGACAGGCGGTTACCGTGCGCGGCAACCTTGCCACCCTGCACGACGGCACAATTGCGGGTTCCGCAACCAACCTGATGGACTGCGTGCGCTCGGCTGTTAAAATGGGTGTTCCGCTCGGTCAGGCGATTCATTCCGCGTCCACCAATCCGGCGCGCGCTATCGGCGTTGAGCACGATTACGGCTCGCTCGAGCCGGGCAAGCTGGCGAATGTGCTCCTGCTGGATGAGGAGCTGAACATTCACACGATTCTGCTGCGCGGCAGAATGCTGGGCTGAACAGCAATTTGATAAAGAAATGAAATGAAAAGAAACCGGCATCGGAAGATGCCGGTTTTGCGTTGTTTTGGGTTGCATGGTGCGGAAAACTGGAAGTTATGGCTTTAACTTTTTCCAAATAATCAGCTTTAGAATAATACATACGACCACCACAACGACCACCATGGCACCATCCAACAGTAACTCTGTGTACCACGGTGCAGACTGCATGACATATAAATTTGGATAAGTTTTAAAGTGCCAGAACTTATAAATTCCGTACCCAATAAAAACTCCTATGAATGAACTAATAACGATGTTTAAAAAACAATTCAATTTTCTCAGCAGGGCAGTGCACCCCTTTCCAAATTCCGATTTGATATTTCAGCCAATAGTATGCAGTTGAAAACGCCTTACTTCTTTCTCTTTTTTTTCTTCTGCACGCTGTATCCGAACTTGCCGAGATACTTGCCGAGCGCAAAATACTCGCCGTGGGAGTACATGATAAGGTTCGCATCGTTGATATGGAACCGGTCGTTTTCGTCCAGATATTCGTCATCAACCGTCACGCCGACCACCTCGGCGATGAACATGGTATGGCTGCCGAGTGCGCGGCTCTCGGTGACGCGGCAGGCGATGTTGACCGGGCTTTCCGCGATAGCGGGTGCGCTGACATGCTCGACCGGCATGGGCGTCAGACCGGTTTTTGCAAATTTATCCACATCACGGCCGCTGACAACGCCGCAGTAGTCGCACGCGCGCGCCAGCTTTTCGGTGGTGAGATTGATGACAAATTCACCGGTTTTCTCGATAATATCGTAAGAATATCGTGACGGACGGACCGAAATTGACACCATCGGCGGGTTGGTGCAGATCGTACCGGCCCACGCTACCGTGATGATGTTGGGACGGTGCGCTTCATCGGCAACGCTGACCATTACCGCCGGAACGGGATTGAGCATGTTGCCGGGCTTCCAGCTTTGTTTACCCATGTTTATCTCCTTTATTGTGCGTGGGATAGACGGCACGCAGTTGTTTTGAAAGTCTGGTTATGCCAGCGGCTGCACCGTATAGCGGAGCCGTGCAGGCGAGTGCGGATACCGACGGTAAAACGCGCTTACCAGTCGGTCGGCAACCATGCGGCTGTTTTCGTAATTCGCCTGCGGCAGCAGGATGATATACTGCGAAATGCTGCATCGAGCGATCACATCGCCGCGGCGCAGATTGTTCTGGACAAGCACTTGCAGATTGTTCATTGCGGGGTCCAGACTGCGGCGTGCAAGCATTTCGCCGTCCTTGCCGGAGACCGACAGCAGGCAGATATTCGCTGAATGGCCGTTTCGCGCGATCGAACGGGCTTCGGCACGGTACAGGATCTTGAAAAAGTCGTATTCGCATACCATGGCGCCGCCGTGCGGCGCGGGCTCCGCAAGCTGAGAGCAAACCTCGTCCATGGTCAGTGTGCGGTCGTTTACGGTGCGTGTTGCCTGACGATACAGTGTGCGCAGCGTCTCGGACGGCATAACGCCGAAATGCGCAAACAGCAGCTCGCTCATTTCCTCGTAGACCGACATAGTGCCCTTCATATCGCCGGTGCGGAGCAGACCACGCATGAGGTGCTCATACAGGTCCTCCTGATACGGCTCAATATGAATCGCCTGATGGCACAGCGCAACGGCTTCGGCGGTGCATTCCTGCTTTTCAAGCAGTTCGATCGCCCCGGCTGCCGCACGGGTGTACAGGCTGTGATAGTAGGCCACGATTGGAATGGTCCAGATTTCATCGGTCATGCGCGGCAGCGGATCGCCGGCATACAGTGCCAGTGCAGCCTGATACTCTGCCAGACGGACATCGTCGTCTTCGGCAGCTTCGGCGGCATGAAAATGCGCCTCAAAGTCTTCAATATCGAGAGAAAGCGGTATAACGTTGTTCCAGAAGTATCGTCCTGCTTTGCGGCGGATGAGCAGGCGGCCAAGTCCCGGCTGCAGTTTGTCCAGCGCGGTACGAATGCGGTGAAAGATTGATTTGAGCGCATTTCCGGGATCCGCGCTTTTCTCGCCGTTGCTCCAGTATAGATGGATCAGCTCCTCCTGGGCGAACGAGCGGCCGTGGTTATACAGCATATAGGCCAACAGTGACCATACCCGGCGGGAACGGTCGTCGCTGTCGGAAATGGTGCGGTCGCCGTATCGAAGGGTAAACTGCCCGAGCATCTGCACTTGTAATGTAGGTCCGTTCATCTTTGCTCCCCACCTTTGTATGATGTGTTCGCAGATTGACGCGCATGACCGATTACAAAGTCATACGGCATATATTAAAAATATACCACGAAACTGGCAAAAATGCAAACCGGAGAACAGGGAACAGAGGGGTTTCTGCAGGTGCAGCCGCAGATTTGAGGGAGAACTGCCATTGAGAAGCGAGCGCATAAAATAACATAGTATATGGATTGATTCTGAGGAAAATACGAAAATGCAGCATGATTTGCACTAAAAAGAACGCACGTTCTTTATTGAATGTTCAATTTCTCTGTACGGATAGGAGCAAGGGCAGGGTAGCAGGCTTGCAGACAATACGCTCTGCTTGGACGCCGACCGGAACAATATGGACAGCCATCCCCGCGAATCCGCTTGCTGATGGAACTCTGTCAGACATGTCCCTTCTCGCATTGCCACTCATGGCCTTTTCACATTTCCACCCCAATTTCTTATTGGATTGCCCTGCTATCTCACTGGGCAAAAGCGTCAAATTCTTTGTGGGGTGCCAGATTCAAATAAGCGCAGGCTCCGGCGGCCTCACCAAGCCGCATCGCGTCCCAGTTCTCGGATGACAGATGGGGCATCTGCTTTTTCGGGAATTGGTGCGGGAACAGATGGCTGCTTTCCAAACATGTCCTTCCGAACAGATCCAGTATACTTTTTTTTCAGAGCCGGGCACTACATCATAAGGTGTCAGAGGGGAATTTAACGCAGAATGCCACTCCGCGGCAATTTCCGGCCGGAGCACTGCCAGGCAGTTTTTCTCATACGCCTGAAGATTGGCACAGAACGGACAGTTGGAACGGCGCTTGGTCCTGTTAGCGATCGTTGCTTGATACTCCTGCTGACATTTTGGACAGTGCCACCAAACTTTTCGAGGTGAACCGCTGAATACAGTATCAGGCTTGTCGGCGTTGCGGGTGCTCCACTCCAACGCGATTGCAGGATATTCTACCGCCAGAGTGCGTTTCTTTCGCTCATGAAAATACATTTGATTCATTGCATATTGATCCCGCCGGTGATGAAAATCGAGCGGCTGTAAATCAAGATAGCAAAATACAGAGGCGATCATTTGGTCAAGATGCCTGTCCTGCTCATCAGACCGATACAGAATTTTCGTCTTCTGCAATACAACCGGCTCAGCCAGCTCCCGGCTGTCACAGATTCGAAGCACCTGATATCCCGCCTCTCGCAGGGCGCGGTCTTTCCGTTCTGCCCTCTCTCTGGCCGCCAGACTGCTGTGATAATAGTGCCCATCATGTTCCAGCACCAATTTGTGTTCAGGCAAAAAAATATCCATATTCTCAATTTTCAACTGAAAAACCCCTTTCCGACAGAGCGGAAAGGGGTTTGTTTATGCGATTTTGGAGAATAACATAACAGCAAGGCCGAGCACGACAAGAATCACGCCGGTGGCGCGGTTGAGCGTTTTCGGGCTGGCCTTATTGGCGAACACGGCAGCGATGCGTGCCCACACGAGCGTGAAGATCACGCACAGAGCCCAGATCAGCGGGTCAGGCATTCCGCCAATGGCGAAGTGCGAGGCCGCGCCTGTGAGCGCTGTGAACGTCATAATGAACACGCTGGTGCCGACGGCGGTTTTCAGCTCGTAGCCGAGCACCGAGGTCAGGATGAGCAGCATCATCATGCCGCCGCCCGCGCCGATGAAGCCGCAGATAAACCCGATCAGCACGCCGCAGACGATGGACTGTACAGCTCGTTTGCGCGCGGACACGTTCATCATCGCCTCTTTGGTGGTCATGACCGGACGGACGATGAACTTCACGCCGAGCAGGAACGTCATAAACACCGAGAAGCTGCCCATCGTTCGCGAGGGGAGCAGGCTGGCGATGTAACTGCCGACCACGGTGAACGTAAGCACGCTGACCATCATCAGAAGGCCGTTTTTCACATCGAGATTTTTGTTTTTGCCGTAGGTGTAGGCGGACACAGCGCTCGCCAGTACGTCGGACGACAGGGCAATGCCGACCGCCATATACGGGTCCATGTGCAGAAAGGTGATGAGAATGGGGCTGATAACGGCGGCGGCGCTCATGCCCGCGAAGCCGGTGCCGAGGCCAGCGCCCATGCCGGCGAAAAACGTGACGAGCACGGTGAAAAGCATCGTCATATCAGCGCACCTCCTGCAAGAGCTGGTCGAGATTGCGGTCGATGACACCGACGGCATCGCCAAACGCCTGCCGCTGTTCATCACTCATGCCGGAGAGCAGACGGTCGATGAACTGCGCCTGCAATGCGCGGCCGCGGTCGATGATGGGAAGCGCCTTGTCGGTACATATCAGACGGGTCTTGCGGCGGTCGCCGGGGATGCTCTCGCGGCGCAGATAGCCCTCCTCGACCAGCCGGTTGACGTTGACTGATACGAGGTTCGCCTTGATCCGGCGCAGCTCCACGATGTCGCTGGCGGTGTCATGGCCGGGGTTGTTGGCAAGGAACAGCAGGATGTCAAACGCCGTCTGTGTCAGCTTGAGTTCGCGGCACAGCGGTCGGCACATTGCGCTGTATGCCAGATCGGTCTTGTGCGTAAATTCCATATAGGGATTCATGTATATCACCTGCTTCAAAAATAGATAGTCTAAATTTGAACTAAGTATAGCATGATATGCCTGTGCCGTCAAGCCGGAGAGAAAGAAAAAAGCTCTTGTTCCGAAGAACAAGAGCTTTTTGAAAACATTTTATACGCCAGTGGGCAGCAATTACTTGTTGTCAACCTCTGCCATGTGCTCGATGAGCATCAGCAGCTTGTTGGAGTAGCCCCACTCGTTGTCGTACCAGGAAACAACCTTTACGAAGGTGTCGGTCAGGTAAACGCCAGCGTTAGCGTCGAAAATGGAGGTGCGCTCGTCGCCCAGGAAGTCAGAAGATACAACAGCATCCTCGGTGTAACCCAGCACGCCCTTCAGGCCGCCCTCAGACAGCGGCTTCTCGGAAGCAGCCTTCATAGCAGCGCAGATGTCTTCCTTGGTAGCCGGCTTAGCCAGGTTAGCAGTCAGGTCAACAACGGAAACGTCCAGGGTCGGTACACGCATGGAGATACCGGTCAGCTTGCCGTTCAGCTTCGGGTAAACCTTGCCTACAGCCTTTGCAGCGCCAGTGGTGGACGGGATGATGTTGCCGCAAGCAGCACGGCCGCCGCGCCAGTCCTTCTTGGACGGGCCGTCAACAACCTTCTGGGTGCCGGTTGCAGAGTGTACGGTGGTCATCAGGCCCTCGGTGATGCCGAATGCCTCGTCCAGTACCTTAGCGATCGGAGCCAGGCAGTTGGTGGTGCAGGATGCGTTGGATACGAAGGTCATATCCTTGGTGTAAGTGTTCTGGTTAACGCCCATTACGAACATCGGGGTGTCGTCCTTGGACGGAGCAGACATGATAACCTTCTTAGCACCGCCGTCGATGTGAGCCTGTGCCTTCTCCTTGGTCAGGAATACGCCGGTAGACTCTACAACGTAGTCAGCGCCAACCTTGCCCCACGGAATGTTCTTCGGGTCCATCTCTGCAAAGAACAGAACCTTCTTGCCATCAACGGTGATGGAGTTGTCATCATACTCGATGGTGCCGTCGTAACGACCGTGCATGGTGTCATACTTGAGCATGTATGCCATGTAGTCCGGAGTCATGAACGGATCGTTTACCGCTACGAACTCAATGTTCGGGTTCTTCAGACCAGCGCGGAAAACCATACGGCCGATACGGCCAAAACCATTGATACCTACTTTGATACCCATTTTACAGTGTTCCTCCTAAATGTTTTGATGAAGTTCTCTGTTGATGTTTTTATTATACACTAAATGCGCAGTTTGCCGCAAGGTGTAATATTTGTGATTTTTTTGTCATTCCGACCGGTATTTTTGTATAATTTTCTTTGCAATGACAGTAGCGGCAGTGGTATAATAAACACATCGTACAAAATATGGGGATTCGGTTTGTATAATCCCCCGATTTTCGGGATGAGAAAAGCACAGCGCGCGCCGTGCTGTTTTTTCACATCCGCGAAGACAGAGATTAGTATGCCAAATACCGCGCAGCATATACCGGACGCAGGAAAACACGATCAAGAATGACAGCAGCTTTCCCACAGTACAAAGGTAAAATTACACGGTGTTTTGGGAGGATAATGATGGAAGACGCATTTTTTTCGCAGCTGGACGGCAACGCAGTCCGCGAGCTGCTGCTGCGCACCGAGCTGCGGCATGCGGCGCTGTTCGCAGTGAGCGATACGCTGCGTATCGAGCGGTGCAGCGACGCGGCACAGCAGCTTTCCGGTCTGCACCCGATGGAGGAGCTGGATCCGTTCCTGAGCGGCAGCACGCGGAATATACTGCTCCGGTGCATAAATACACAGTCTGCCTGCACCGCAGAGGAGGACATCGACGGAACGGTCTACACGGTCGAAATGATCCCGCACCGCGGCGGTGCACTGCTGGCGTATCTGCGGCGCGACCGTGCCGCCTATGACGGCAGCCTGCGGGTCATTCAGGACAAAAGCTCGCGTTATCTGGGCGCTTTGATGGCCGAGGCCGAGCAGGTGGAGGATCCTGCACTGGCAGACGGACTGCGGCGGCAGTGTATGCGGCTGTACCGGCTGCTGACGCACTCGGATTTACTGCACGACCCTCTGCTGACCGAGCAGCTTTCTCTGCGGCGCTGCGACCTGTCAGCGCTCTGCCGCGATGCCGTACAGCAGGCGGAGACGCATGCGCCTGCGGGCAGTGCAAAATTCATCGTACAGGTGCCGGAGCACGCAGACGCGCTCATTGACACGAGACTGGTGCGTACGGCAATCTATAACCTGCTGACAAACGCGCTGCGCGTAACACCGGAGGACGGCGAAATCACGGTTTCGCTGACCGACACGCGGGATTTTGTGACGATTGCGGTTGCCGATACCGGCCCGGGACTGGACCCTGCGAAGTTCGATGACCTGCTTTCCTGCTGGCGGCGCACCACCTCGATGGACGATTACCGGGCGCTCGTGCGCGGCGGCACACCGCTTGGTCTTGGCCTGCCGCTCGTGGGTCAAATCGCGCAGGCGCACGGCGGACGGCTGCTGCTCACGCAGAGAGAGGGCGGCGGCAGTGTGCTGCACCTGTGTCTGGCGCATTTGCCGCATACGCTCGAGGATGACCTGTTCCGCGCACCGACTATCATCGAGGACGGCTATACCGTCGAAGAAATTGAATTTTCCATCATGGAATGAAATAAAACAGCCTCAGAGGCGTGGAGAAATCACGCTCTGAGGCTGTTCTCTTATGTGTTGTCGGGAGAGGTGTACGAACCGCGGTAGACCTTAATGGACTCCGGCAGCCAATGCCCGTCCACAGGTTTCTGAATCTCGGTGATGGTGTATGCCAAACCGTGGTATTTCGCATATACGATAGAGGTTTCGCTGTCGTAAACGGCGATTTTGGTGCCGTCAGGCATGGTTTTCTGCCAGACAGTGAGTTCATCGTCTGGCGTGCTGCTGACAAAAAGCAGGCCGCCGGTCGGCATATAGCTGATGTTCAGACTTGCAGCCAGCACGCACAGCAGCGGAACGATCAGCAGGAATGCAATGCGTTTTTTCATAGAGCCGTCACCTCTTTCGCGGAAGCTGTCTCTCGGTATCTGCATTATAGCAGATAAACCGTATTTTGATAATTCGCGTTTTGACTGAAAACTGTGACGTGAAATTGGCGCCCCAAAGACATAGAAAAACCACCTGTTATCAGTGATAACAGGTGGTTTTGTATATTATTTGATCTGCTGAGACAGGTTGTACAGCACCTGTGCCAGCTCAACCGACTTAATCTGTCCCTTGGGATTGAATGCGCCGTGATTGTCGCCGTTCATCAGCTTGTTGGTCTGACAGAACGCAACGGCATCCTTCGCCCACGGAGCGATCGAAGAAGCATCGGTAAACGCGGTATTCACACTCGTATCAGTCGAAACCGTAATCTTTCCGGCCTTTTCGAGCAGCGTAATGTAGCGCTGCAGCACTGCCGCAAACTCCTGACGGGAGATGGAGTCATAGGGACGCAGGTAGTGCTGACTGTCACCGGTCATAATGCCGGATTCAAAGCAGAATGTCATGCCGGGACGATCAGATTCATAAATCTGGTTGTAGTCAGGTGCTTCCTTGATGGCCATGCCTGCATAGGATGCAGTCAGTTCAGGGTCAATGAGCTTTGCGCTGTTATAAATCGCTTCGGCAACCGTGCAGCGGTTTTCCGCCGGATTGAACCACGGGAAATATTCTTTACCGTCGATATGACCCGCCGGCAGCATGATGTTGTTCTCAATCACATAGCGGACTGCGGGCGTGAACCACGAGTTCTCCGGCAGCTCGTATTTCTGCTCGAACTCGGCATCGGTCAGGTCCTTGTCGTTCTTGGTGTAAAGGTTGTTTTCCTGCTTATCGGCGGCCTGTGTGGCGGATACGGTGGTATCAACGTTATCCGGAAGGTCGGCAGCGAGCGCGGTGGTGCTCATGGAGAGTGCCACTGCACCGGTGAGGAAAAATGCCATTACCTGTTGAAATTTCATAGAGTGTACCTCCTTGTCTGCGGCAGAGCCGCAAGCTAATAGATGTATGACGTATATCATACTCTGTGACTATTATAGCATGATCTGGCGGAAATACAAGCGGTGTAACACAGATGTAACGCAAACGACACAAAATCGTCCGAAAGTTCCGCCCGTTGGTTGAAACTTTCTCCCTCTCAAAGTCAAAAAGTCAGCGCTATCCTTGCGCGGCTTCTTGGCCGCGCTGCGCGGTACACACCTCGACTTTTGCTCTCATTAAATATTTTTAAGGATAGAGGCCTACGGGCTGGCATTTGCAATGCAAATGCTATTTAACACGCGCTATCGCGCGAAAATGTGTTAGCAACTGCCGTTATCGAAAAAAGAGCGGACCAATCGGTCCGCTCTCAGCTTGTCGAAAAAGCAATATTCGATTTTTATGCTTCGTGCGGCAGCACGCATTCAATCGAATTTGCTTTGCAAATTCATAAATTCCGGGAGCATGGTCCAGACCACCCTCTCTTGCCGCTATGCGGCAATTCACCTTGTGTATCTCGGAATTTATACAAGGGAAGAAAAAATGTGTCTGCAGGACGCGGTTTTTCTTCGAGATTCGCTCGAAAGCGTGGTTTCGAGCGAGAGGCTGTTCGAAAACAAAGTTTTTCGACAGCCTCAGAGCGGACCAATCGGTCCGCTCTCAGCGTATTCGCTTAAATGCTTTCGGTGATGATGTCTATAATCTCCTCGCGGGACAGCGTGCGCGGATCGACACGGAACAGGGCACCCATGGTGCTTGCTGCGTTGTCAGCAAGTTCGCCTGCGTCCTCCGGCTTTACGCCGTAGTCGGACAGGCGCAGCTTGTCCACGCCGCACGCCTGCTGCAGCTCAGCCAGCGCAGCGAGAAAATCGCCGTCCACACGTCCGAGTGCGTGTGCAATGGCCTGCAGGCGGTCAGCCGAGGTGTCCTTGAAGCGGCTCCAGTATGCCTTGGACAGCATGATCAGACCCGCGCCGTGCGGCAGATCGGGATGGAACGCGCTCAGCGCATGCTCGATGGCGTGCTCGCCGCTGCAGCTCGACAGCGTTTCGACAAAACCTGCCAGCGTGTTCGCCAGTGCCACATCCGCGCGCGCATCGGCGTTGCCGCCGTCCTTAACAGCTGTTGCCAGCGATTTGCCGATCAGCGCAATTGCCTGCAGCGCGAACATGTCGCTCATCGGGCTTGCAGTCTTAGCCAGATAGCCTTCGGCCGCATGGAAGAATGCGTCAAAGCCCTGGTATGCCGTCAGATGCGGCGGAACGGTCATCATAAAATCCGGATCGACGATCGAAATGGTCGGGAAGCACTTCTCGCCGCCGCCGCCGATCTTTTCCTCGCCGTTGGTGATAACCGTGAACGGGTCGGCCTCCGTGCCCGTGCCTGCGGTCGTTGGAATGGCAACAATCGGCAGTCCGGCATTGGCCATGCGCTTGCCGCCGCCCGTGCCGCCGTGAATGTAGTCCCACCAGTCGCCGTCGTTGGTCGCCATAATGGCAACCGCCTTGGCCGTGTCGATGGACGAGCCGCCGCCGAGACCGACAACAAATGCAATGTTCTGCTCACGGCAGAGCGCAGCGCACTCGCGCACGCCCTCAATCGTCGGGTTCGGCTGTACCTTGTTGTATACCACGGTCGGGTGACCGGCTTCCGCCAGCGTATCCGCCACCTTGGCCACATAGCCCAGTTTGGTGGTGGAGGTGCCGCCGGTGATGATCAGACCCGCGCCCTGCGGCAGGCGTGCCTTGGCCAGACGTTTGACCGATCCGGCACCGAAAAATAAGCGTGTCGGCATATAAAAGCTAAAGTTTTCCACTGCAATAGCCTCCTTTGGGGATTAGTAGTTAGTGATTAGAAATTAGAGTGAAGAGCTCCTACCAAGTGGGAGTTAAGACAATACCGCATAACCCAACAAGAGCGATTTGCAAATAAATTTTGCGGTGTTGCCTTAAGTAATATCCTCACGTTGCGTGGGCGGCCAATGACCGCCCCTACGATGCAGATGGTGCAGTTCAGAAAGTAACGGTGTGCCGAGGACATCGCACCCTACGGCAAAGATTACTGATAATTGTAACTCGCAGGTGCCGTCCGTTATATCCAGACCAACGAGTTGCGCGACATACCCGTGCCGCGCCCCGCGCGGCGTCAGCGCAGATTCCGCTCGCTTCGCAAGCCCTAACACTTTTATTATACCAAATTCCACACTTGGAGAAAAGAGCCAAATCACCGAAATGAACGGCTTTTTGTTGTGCAATATGCAATCTAAAAAGTCGTAAAAAACGCTTGACGTTGTGCAATATTAATGATATTATAATGACACAGAAAAGATAAAGGCAAACACCAAAGGCAAAGTAAAACAGGGGTTTTACTCCAAAAGGCGCAAACCTTCATCTGATCTGAAGGATGTCAATCCGGTTTGATACCCACGAAAGAGGTGAGTCCAATGGTATCAGAAGAGGCATCTTACCAGTTCGCGGGACTCGCCGCGGCGCTGTGACCGAAACGATCAAGGTGATAGCTGAAAAAATGAGCGAGTTCCAATTCCACAATTTGAACCGCCTGAAAAGCGCGATCGGCTTCTAAGCAAAGGTAACAACAACGGTAACTTTGGGGAAGCTATCCTCGTGAATTTAACTATCCGTACATGGCATACTAAGACAGTCAAGCGGATCGAGGCAGCAGGAAAGTAAGGTTCATACATGACAGAACCCTGATATTTGATGCGCCGGCGAACAAAACGAAGTATCTTACGATACCTGCCGGATGCTGCACCCGCCGATGGGCATACTGATGAGTATCTGCAGCATAGACATACCGCATCGGAACGAGATGATATCAAAGTCCGAGTAACATCCGGTTCGACAAGGCAGGCTGTATCACATCTTCCGCCGAGCAGTGACGCATCACCCACTGGAAATAGAGTTCCCGAATGTAGGAAAGGCAACCAAACGGACTATGTAGTTTGTGCAGTAAACGAACCTTAGCCGGGCGGTTCCGCGAACGTAAGATCGAAAGATGCCGAAAAAACAACCGAATACCAATCCAAATGCGATGGGAAATATCCTGTCGGGAAAAGAGGATCTATGGAGATTTGGAAGTAAAAGCCCTCGTTCATGTGTCTGTGAATGAGGGCTTTATTTTGTCCTTTTTTGTCAATGGCAAAATAGATAAAATGAGTGTTGAAAATCTGTATAACTGCACGAAAACACGGTTTTGGATAAAGTTGCTTTGACGAAACTGTCAAAACTCTGCTATGATGGAAATGCAATACAGTGCAATATATAGAGGAGCGATACTTATGAAAATAGACGGAAACGAGCTGGCCATCCTGCAGAACGACCTTGACCGCGAGGGCAAGAAGGAAGAAGCGCTCAAGATCAAGCTGGAATTTCTGCGTCAGGTGCGCGAATCCGGTGATCACTGCCCGTGTAAGGAGGCGTGCCGCCATCACGGCAACTGCTTCGAGTGCGTGACTATCCACCGCGGGCACCGCGACCATTTGCCGATGTGCCTGTGGGATATGGTAAATGAGCGGCTGGCGGCTCTCAGCCACATAACCGAAGGCACGCTGCGCGCCTATGAGGATCGCAAGGCCGCGGAAGGTATCGAGTGCGGCGATTGTTCCGACTGTCCCGGTTGCGGAGAATAAAAATATAACGGACAAACCAAAGCGGTTTGTCCGTTTTTATCTGCCGAAGGAAAAAGGACTTGAGTGAAAACTCAAGTCCTTTTGTGTATTCAGGAAGTATTCTTTACAGCAGCTCGTGCTTGATGCGGTCGAGTGCCTCCGGAGCCTGCTGATCCATCTTCTCCGGGAAGCCGAAGTAGGATACGCAGATGATATTGTCGCCGCCAACCTTCGGTGCGTCCGGCTTCAGCTGCTTGTTCGCGAAGTCCATCTCACGCAGGGTCTCGAAGATGCCGTCGAAATCAACCTCGCCTTCACCCATAGCGGTGTGCTGATGGATGGTGTAGTCAGCACGGCCGCGCTGGTTCAGCCAGGGCGGATTTACGATGTAGCGGCAGTCCTTGGTCTGGTTCCAGGTGTCAGCCAGAAGAACGTGGGTCAGTTCATCGCCAGCGTACTTCAGCATGTGGCGAACGTCGCCCTTGCCCTGATCGTAGAAGAAGCCGTGGGATGCAGAGTAAACGTAGCCCAGGTTCTTGGAACGGAAGGACTTAACGATGTCGCAGGCCTCGTCGTTCAGCTCTACGAAGTCATACGGGTGGGACTGGCACTCTACGCGGATGCCCTCACGCTCGATGATCGGCAGCAGCTCCTCCATGGACTTGAAGAACATACCGTTGCAGATCTCCTGCTGGTTCGGGTCGCCGGAGAACTCGGTGTTGATGACCGGTACGCCCATGTCAACCGCGATCTCAATCATGCGCTTCCAGTTTGCAACTGCGTGCTGGCGCTGCTCCTCGGTCGGGCCGGACCAGCGGTAAACAACGATGAAAGAGGAAATCTCTACACCGGTCTCCTTGAGAGCCTGCTTGTACTCCTGCTGGCACTCCTTGGAGAACAGCGGGTGCTTGTAGAACGGGTTAATACGCGGATGCGGGGACTGCTCGATGTACTTGTAGCCCCAGTCAGCTACCTTGTGAACATAATCGTTGATGGACATCTGCTTGGCAAGAACGTCAACGTCAAATGCGATTTTCATAAGAATGATCCTCCTTGTCTGTTTGCCATATCAAGGGTGGCTTCCCTGTTTGATGGCTCTATTATAAAGCGTTTCTGCCGTCTTGCCAATGATACAAATCACCCTAAACCTGCGAAATCCTGCTATTCGCTATTGCATCAAACGGATACTTCTGATAGGATAGAGGCAAGGAGAGTGACCGCTATGCTGATTCCCGAATTAGGTGTCCATCAGACCTCGGAACGGTACTTTTTTACGCCGTCTTCGCTTGCAAAGGAGCTTTTTTATTACCCGACGCGGCTCGGACATTACTTCTGCAACAGCCGGTATTCCTTCAATCACCGGTCGGAAATTGCCCTGCAGGGTGACCACAACCAAAATATCATGCTGTTTTTTGTGCATGATGGCGCAATGGAGCTGACGCTGAACGGTACGCCTGCCATCGCCGGCGCCGGACAGATCGTGCTGTTCGACTGCCGTGAGCCATACAGCTATGCCGCCTCGGACGGACTGGAGTTCACCTGGCTGCTGTTCAACGGCCTGAATGCCCGCGCGTTCTATCAGAAAATCCTGCAGGCACGCGGCCGCAGGGCATTTTCGCCGGCCGCACCGGCGGAGATTGCGCAAATGCTGGATTCTCTGCGGAGCGCCTGCGCCGAGGACGCGCGGCTGAGCGAGGCACGGTGCTCACAGCTGATCCACAGGCTGCTGTGTCTGCTCCTGCTGGACGAGACCACCGAGAGCACCGCAGGCGGCGACCGTATCGCGCAGGCTATCCGCTATATGAACCGGCATTTGTTCGAGCCGATCGGCGTACAGGACGCGGCAGCAGCCGTCAGCCTGAGTCCATCGCATTTCTCACGGCAGTTCAAGGCGCGGACCGGTTATTCGCCATATGAGTATATCGTGCTGCGCCGCATCGACAAGGCGAAGTATATGCTGGCCTCCACCGAATTGTCGGTCAAGGAAATCGCCTACGCGACCGGCTACAACAGTGAGGAGAATTTCATTCACAGCTTCCGCAAGAACGTCGGCGTTGCACCGGGAATCTTTCGGAAGTATCCGGTCTAACCGCTTGACAAGTGTGAAAAACGCTGATAAAATAAAGCAGTCGAGTAGCAGAAGTGCGTAAATCCAGATGGATTTACGCACTTTTTTCTTTTGTGCAAAAGACAGGTTGTGGCAGCTTTCCGTAAAGACTCCGAAAATCCAATCAGGAGGTTTCGATATGGATCGGAACAAGGCAGAAAAACGAATGGCGACCGCGCCGGTAGGACGGCTCATGCTGCAGATGGGCACACCGATGATACTATCCATGATGCTGCAGGCGGTCTACAACATTGTGGATAGCTATTTTGTGGCAAACATGGCGGAAAACGGTGAAATCGCGGTCAACGCGCTGACACTTGCATTTCCGGTGCAGATGATGATGGTCGCCGTCGGCATCGGCACCGGTGTTGGCGCAAATGCGCTCATCGCACGCGCACTCGGTCAGGGTGACCGGGAGAAGGCGGGGGCAGCGGCAGGCAATGCGCTGACGCTCATGGGGATTATTTATGCGGTGTGCCTGCTGTTCGGCGCGTTCGGTGCGGGCGCGTACATCGGCTCGCAGACGAGCGACCCGATCGCTCTGGCGATGGGCAGTCAGTACCTGCGCATCTGCTGTATGGCCTCGTTCGGTATTCTGTTCTTCTCGGTGTTTGAGAAAACCCTGCAGGCGACCGGCCGTTCGCTTTATTCTACAATCGCACAGGTGACAGGCGCACTGACGAACATCGTGCTTGACCCAATCATGATCTACGGTCTGCTCGGCTGTCCGAAACTGGGTGTGGCAGGTGCGGCATGGGCGACCGTGCTCGGTCAGATTGCGTCTCTGGCTCTGGCGGCCGTGTTCCATTTCCGGCTGAACAGGGAACTGCCGTTCAACCGCAAGGCTCTGTGCCTGCGCCGCAGTATCGTCGGCGAGATTTACTCCATCGGCGTACCGGCCATCATAGCACAGGGCGCGATGAGCGTGATGAATTATTGTGTCAATCTGATTTTCGGCAGTCTGGACAGTTCGTATGTCACCGCTTATGGCATTGTTTACAAAATTCAGCAGTTCGTTTTGTTCGCGGCGTTCGGTCTGCGTGACGCGATTACGCCGATTGTGTCGTTCAGCTACGGCATGCAGAATGCGAAACGCATCCGTGAGGGCGTGCGCTGCGGTCTGATGTACACCATTGTTCTCATGCTGGTTTGCACTGCGGCTGTAGAAATTCTGGCGCAGCCGCTGGCAGGTATTTTCTCACTGTCCACAGGCACGATGGGCTTGTGCGTGATCGGTCTGCGCGTGCTGGCGGTCAGCTTTGTGTTCGCAGGTGCAAACATTGCCATACAGGGCGTGTTCCAGGCCACCGAGGGCGGTGTGCAGTCGCTGCTCGTGTCGCTGCTGCGCCAGCTGATCTTTGTGCTGCCGGCGGCATGGCTGTTCGCGCACCTGCTGCCGGCCGGCGTGTGGCTGGCGTTCCCCATCGCGGAGGTGCTGACCGCAGTAATCGCCGCCGTGCTGTTGCTGCATACCGCAGGGAAAGGCCGCCTGTCACAGCGGGATCACGCTGTTTCACTGGGTAAGTAAAATCCTGCCTGACAAAACATACGATTTTCTGTACAGCTTTTTGTCGCTTCTCACGAATCATCCGATCGAGAGACTCAACACTATGCACAAACATACAGTCTATAATCTGTGAATAGTGCCTAAATAATTGAGAAATTGTGCTTATGTTAAGCGAAAAACGCTGAAAAATGAGAAAATCTACAAAAACCTCTTTTCTTTCTGCTGTTTTATGCTATAATGAAACTAACATAAAAGGGTTTCACGAAGTACAATCTCAGGAGGTAGTTATTATGACCAGAGGTATCCGTGTAAAGAATACGGACGACATTCAGAAGATCAACAAGATCGTAACCCGTTACGGTTTTGATATTTGGATTCACGGCAAGAGCGGTATGGTAGACGCAAAGAGCCTGCTCGGTATGTTCCTGCTGTCCCTGAACGAGCCGCTTCAGATCGTTCTCGAGGACGATGTTGATCCGACCGCACTGTTCAAGGATCTTGAGGATTACCTGGAGATCGACGACGAGGACTAATTTTTCTCGTACAACAGCCTAATAAAAAGCAGTCGATTTTGGGCATCATCCACAAAGAAGATGCTCCAAGACAGCTTTGCAGCTCAATTTAACATTTTTCGGAACGGTGCAGTCTTATTGACTGCACCGTTTCTGTTTTCTTACGCTATACAAGAGACTAAAATGATTTTTCCATTTCCTTTGCGCGTTTCCGGATGCTGTTCATGCGGCGCACCCATTCCGGCGGATTACAAAACCCGAAGGGAGAAACTTCTTTACGAAGTTCCTCCCTTCGGGTTTCTGTTTTATTTCACTGCAATCAGATGGTGTTGATATCAACCATTTCGCAGTTTTCGATCTTAACATCGCCCTCGAGGCAGCGCAGCAGCGCGGAAACCGTATCCATCGAGGTCAGGCACGGGATTGCACGCTCTACCGCGGTACGGCGGATGTGTACCGAGCCAAGCTCCGGATGACGGCCCTTGACCGAGGTAGCAACAACGTAGTCAATCTTGCCGGACTCGATCAGGTCGATGATGTTCGGGGAGGGCTCGTCCACGTTGCGGATGGCGTTAGTGGCGACCATGTGACGGTTGAGCACGTTTGCAGTGCCGCTGGTGGCGTAAATGTCAAAGCCGAGAGCCTCGAAGCGCTCACCGATGCGGATTGCCTCCTGCTTGTCCGAATCACGGACCGAGATCAGGACAGCGCCCTTCTTCTTCATCTGGAAGCCTGCGCCGGTCAGACCCTTGAGCAGTGCCTCACGGAAGGTCTTCGCAACGCCCAGAACCTCGCCGGTGGACTTCATCTCAGGGCCAAGCTGGGTATCCAGATCACGCAGCTTCTGGAACGAGAATACCGGAACCTTGACCGCATAGTGGTCGCTTTCCGGATGCAGACCGGTGCCGCAGCCCATGTCCTTCAGCTTTTCACCGAACATGCAGCGGGTAGCCAGATCGACCATCGGCACGCCGGTAACCTTGGAGATGTACGGTACGGTACGGGACGAACGCGGGTTTACCTCGATAACGTAGATCTGATCGTTGTACAGAACGAACTGGATGTTGACCAGACCGAGAACAGCAAGGTTCTTTGCCAGAGATTCGGTATACTTAACGAGGGTGTCCTTGTGCTTCTGCTCGATGTTGATGGACGGATAGATGGAGATGGAGTCGCCGGAGTGAACGCCTGCGCGCTCGAAGTGCTCCATGATACCCGGGATGAGGATGTCGTCGCCGTCACAGATGGCATCGACCTCGATCTCGCGGCCCATCATGTACTTATCGACCAGAACCGGGTTTTCAACCTTGTTGCGGGTGATAACCTGCATGAACTCGCGGACATCGGCCTCCTTGTAGGCAATCTCCATGCCCTGACCGCCCAGAACGTAGGACGGACGAACGAGAACCGGATAGCCAAGCTCGTCAGCCGCCTTGACAGCTTCTTCCTCGGTCATAACGGTGTGGCCCGCCGGACGCGGGATACCGCACTTTTCGAGGATAACGTCGAACTTTTCACGGTCCTCAGCGGCGTCGATCGACCATGCCGGCGTGCCGAGGATCTGAACGCCCAGCTTCTCAAGGTGAGCCGCAAGGTTGATGGCGGTCTGACCGCCGAACTGTACGATAGCGTAATCCGGCTTCTCGGCCTCGACAACGCCGGTAACGTCCTCCGGTGTCAGCGGCTCGAAGTACAGACGGTCTGCGGTGTCAAAGTCAGTGGAAACGGTCTCCGGGTTGTTGTTGATGATAACGGTCTCGCAGCCCAGCTTCTGCAGCGCCCAGACAGCGTGAACCGAGCAGTAGTCGAACTCGATGCCCTGACCGATACGGATCGGACCGGAGCCAAGTACCAGAATCTTCTTCTTGCCGGACGGAGGTGCAACCTCGGTCTCCTCATCGTAGGTGGAGTAGTAATACGGGGTCTCTGCCTCGAACTCAGCGGCACAGGTATCAACCATCTTGTATACCGGCAGACGCTTAACGTCCGAAATGTCCTTACCGGACAGCTGCTCGATGGTCTTGTCGAGGAAGCCCATCTTCTTGGCGCGGATATACAGATCGGAGTCGATCTTGTCAGCTGCAGCCAGCTCCTTCTCCATGTCGATGATGTTCTGGAACTTGTGCAGGAAGAATACGTCCATCGTGGTGATGTCGTGGATCTCCTCAATGGTCATGATGCCGCGGCGCAGAGCCTCGCAGATGTGGAACAGACGCTGATCGTCTGTGCGTGCCACGCCCTTCTTAATCTCGGCGTCAGACTGCTTCTGGATGTGCGGGGCAATCATGCTGTCCAGCTTGATCTCACAGCCGCGAACGGCCTTCATCAGCGCGCCCTCAAAGGTGTTGTCGATGGCCATGACCTCACCGGTGGCCTTCATCTGGGTGCCGAGAGTGTTGTCCGCGTAAACGAACTTGTCAAACGGCCAGCGCGGGAACTTGACAACGCAGTAGTCGAGGGTCGGCTCGAAGCATGCCTTGGTCTTGCCGGTAACGGCGTTGGAGATCTCATCCAGGCCATAGCCGACTGCAATCTTTGCGGTTACCTTTGCAATCGGGTAGCCGGTTGCCTTGGAAGCCAGTGCAGAGGAACGGGAAACACGCGGGTTTACCTCGATTACGGCGTACTCGAAGGATTCTGGGTTGAGCGCGTACTGCACGTTGCAGCCGCCCTCGATGCCCAGCTCGGTGATAATGTTGAGTGCGGAGGTACGGAGCATCTGATATTCCTTGTCGCACAGGGTCTGCGACGGCGCAACTACGACAGAGTCGCCGGTGTGTACGCCGACCGGGTCAACGTTCTCCATGTTACAGATGGTGATGGCGTTGCCCTTGTGGTCGCGCATTACCTCGTACTCGATTTCCTTCCAGCCTGCGATGCACTTCTCGACCAGAATCTCGTCAACACGCGAGTACATGATGCCGGAGGCCGCAATTTCGCGCAGCTGCTCCCAGGTGTAGGCAATGCCGCCGCCGGTGCCGCCGAGCGTGTACGCCGGACGGATGATGACCGGCAGACCGATCTCACGGGTGAAATCAACCGCATCCTCAACCGAGTGAACAACCTTGGAGGCAATGATCGGCTCGCCGATCTTCTCCATGGTGTCCTTGAACATCTGGCGGTCCTCTGCCTTTGCGATGGTGGTCGGATTAGCGCCGAGCAGCTTTACGCCCATTTTATCAAGGAAACCGTTCTCGCACAGCTCCATGGCGAGGTTCAGACCGGTCTGACCGCCGAGGTTGGGCAGCAGAGAGTCCGGATGTTCCTTTTTGATGATCTCCTGAACGGCTTCGACGGTCATCGGCTCGATGTAAACCTTGTCCGCCATAGCCTTGTCGGTCATGATGGTTGCCGGGTTGGAGTTTACCAGAACTACCTCCAGACCCTCCTCGCGCAGTGCGCGGCACGCCTGCGTGCCTGCATAGTCGAACTCGGCAGCCTGACCGATAACGATCGGGCCGGAGCCCAGTACCATTACCTTATGAATATCCTTGCGCAGCGGCATTACTGAGCGCCTCCTTTCGACTTTTCAATATTTTCGATGAACTTATCAAACAGATACGAGGTATCCATCGGGCCGGGGCATACCTCCGGGTGATACTGCACAGTGAATACCGGACGGCCGATGTGCTCAAGGCCCTCAACGGTGCCGTCGTTCAGGTTGACGTAGCGCACGCGGGCGATCTTCGGATCGACCGACTCGCCGACAACGGCATAGCCGTGGTTCTGCGAGGTGATGTAGGTGCGGTCCGCGTCGATGTCCTTTACCGGATGGTTGACACCGCGGTGGCCGTACTTCAGCTTGGTGGTCTTTGCGTCGATAGCCAGAGCCAGCAGCTGGTGACCGAGGCAGATGCCGAAAATCGGCATATCGGACTTCAGCAGCTCCTTGAGGTTTGCTACGATCTCGACATTCTCCGCCGGGTCGCCGGGGCCGTTGGACAGCATCACGCCGTCGTACTTGCCGACTACGTCCTCCGGCTTGGTGTATGCCGGAACAACGGTGACTTCGCAGCCGCGCTTGCACAGCTCGCGCTCGATGTTGTATTTTACGCCGTAATCGAACAGGGCAATGCGGTACTTGGTCTCACCGTCAGCGGGATAAACGATATTCTCGTCACAGGTTACGGTCTTAACCGCATCCTTTACAACGTAAGCCTTCATTTCCGCAATGGTCTGCTCATCCGGCTCGAAGCCCTCGGTGTAAATAACGCCGTTCATAACGCCTTCGCCGCGCAGCTTGCGGGTCAGTCGGCGGGTATCGATGCCGGCAAGGCCAACGACCTTCTGTGCCTTGAGGTACTCGTCGAGCGTTACCTTGCAGCGCCAGTTGGACGGGTATTCGCACATCTCGCGCATGATAAAGCCGGAAACCCAGCTTTTGCGGGACTCGTAATCCTCAAAGTTGATGCCGTAGTTGCCGACGAGCGGGTAGGTCATGGTAACGACCTGACCGTAGTAGGACGGGTCGGTCAGAACCTCCTGATAGCCTGCCATGCCGGTGTTGAATACGACCTCACCGATGCTCTGTCCTTCGTAGCCGACTGCGGTACCCTCGAACAGAGTGCCGTCCGCCAGCAGTAAGTATGCTTTTTTCACTATATCCACACGCTCCTAAATGAAATTCGCGGAATTTCTATTGTAATAGAACGCAGCTTGCTGCGTTCATAAAAAGTCGGGACATGCGCCTGACTTTTTATACCTCGACTCAGCGGCCTTGGGCCGCGTCCGGGGGTATCAAAAATCAGTTTCTACTGGAACTGATTTTTGTATATAGGGGGTATTGGATACCCCCTATAATCACTTAATGGCGTTTACGATGTCGTCGCGCATCCGGATAGCTTCTGCGCGGGCGGCTTCCTTATAGTCCTCGCCGTTATTGCCGGTTTTCTTCCATGCGCACATGATGCCGCGGGAGGAGTTTACGATAGCACCGAGACCGTCGTCGTTAAACGCATTGGCGATGTCCTTTGCGGTTGCGCCCTGCGCGCCGTAACCAGGTACGAGGAAGTAGCTCTTCGGCAGCAGCTCACGGATGATCTTCTGCTCCTCCGGGTAGGTCGCGCCGACTACCGCGCCGATCTGGTTGTAGCCGCACGGCGTATCCAGACCCTCGCCCCACTTTGCTACCATCTCCGCCATGCGGGCGTAGAGCGGCTTGCCCTCCATGTCGCGGTTCTGCAGCTCGCCGGAGGACGGGTTAGAGGTCTTTACCAGCATAAACAGGCTCTTCTCACGGCTGCGGCACTCCTTGAGGAACGGCTCCACGCCGTCCGTGCCGAGGTAGCCGTTTACGGTAACCGAATCGCAGCCGTACGGTGCGATCTCGGTATCGCCGACGCGGGTCTTGCCGAGGTAAGCCTCTGCGTAAGCGGTTGCGGTAGCGCCGATGTCGTTGCGCTTGATATCGCCGATAACGTACATGCCCTTGGCGTGTGCGTAGTCGATGGTCTCCTTGAGTGCCATCGCACCGTAGGAGCCGAGCAGCTCGTAATACGCAGCCTGCGGCTTTACG
This sequence comes from Butyricicoccus sp. OF27-2pH9A, assembly GCF_027693185.1. NCBI lineage: Bacteria > Bacillati > Bacillota > Clostridia > Eubacteriales > Butyricicoccaceae > Butyricicoccus > Butyricicoccus sp. OF27-2pH9A. Next base: position 50,349 of record NZ_JAQEXK010000012.1, on the reverse strand, counting down.
GCCGGAACAATGTCGCACAGTGCGTCGATCAGGCCGCAGTTGAAGGCTACGACGCTCTCAGCGGCAGCACGCAGCGTTTCGCCGTGCAGCATCATGTTGCGTCCCGAAATATGCTGCGGGATGTACTCCAGTCGAGCGTCCAGGCCGGCTACGGTCGGGTTGCCCTTTTCCTTGATCTTTTCTACTAAGGTTTGGATAGACATTCGGTTCTTCCTTTCTCAGGTGCGATGTTGTTTTACGGATTGCGAGCTTGTATGTTTACACTGTCTTCGCCGTCCACTTCGGTCAGGCGGACAAAAACGCGTTCATCACGCGCGGTAGGCAGGTTTTTGCCGATATAATCCGGCCGCAGCGGCAGTTCGCGGTGACCGCGATCGACCAGCACAGCCAGCTGTATGCGCTCGGCGCGTCCTCGGTGAGAGATGGCTTCGATGGCGGCACGCACGGTGCGTCCGGTGTACAGCACATCGTCCACGATGATGACGGTCGCGCCTGCAATGCGCGGATCGAGATCGGGCAGAGGAGCGTCCATGCGCGGCACGTCATCGCGCCACGGCGTAACGTCCAGCTCGAGCACAGGAGGTGCCGTGCCTTCAACCTCGCCCAGCTTGGCAGCAATGCGCTGTGCCAGATAGATACCGCGTGTTTTCACACCGGCGAGCAGCAGGTGCTCCGCGCCCTTGTTTTTTTCCACGATTTCAAACGCGATGCGGGTCAGTGCACGGCGAATACCATCCTGATCGAGTATGATCTTCGGTTCGGTCAATCTGCCGCCTCCCTTCAAAAATGCAAAAAAATGACTCTCCGCCACAACAATTAGCAGAAAGCCGCACGAAATACTACACCTGTCCCCCTTGTCCTACGGCTGACGGCGTATGCACTGTTTTCTGCCTTGCGCGGCTCACGGGCCGCACCTTAAAGGCGGATTGTTAGATATATTATATAATATGAACATGCGATTGTAAATAGTCGATTGTGCCAAACAAGCATTTTTTTGCTGTGCAAAATTTGAGGGACGAGCGGGCATACTGATTCTATAAACTTTATGAAAGGCGGTAGATCTTTTATGCGAATTTCACCTTTTGTTTCCGGCATTGCGACCGGAGCGATGGCAGGCGCGGTGGTTTCGATGGTAGCGGCCGGCGCGATGCTCAATCCGTCGATGCGGCGGAATGCCAAGCACGCGGCGCATAAGGCGGAACATGCGATGCACAGGGCGGCAGACCGGGTGGAGGATTTCATCGGGTGAAGAGATTCGCCATTTCTGGGCGAGAGATTTCGCACGCTGCAGCGTGCGGGGAACGTGCGCCGTCCGGCGCGGGAACAAAAAGGGTAGACACCTACGGTTTCTACCCTCTTTGAACACCCGTTTCCCTTGCGGCGTAGCTTGGGTGCAGATGGTAGACTGCGTAAGCGTAGAAAAGGGGAACGGCAGAGGATTTTTACTACAGTGTCTTTCGCAACCTGTTCGGAGTGTTAGATACATTACTGCTACACAGACCGGAAAGTCTTCGCAGGCGCAACATGACCGTGTTGCGCAATTCGTGAGCACGTTATTATAGACAGCACCTGCGAAAATAAATGGCACCGAACACCTAAATTAGCAGGTGCCGTGCGTTATAACGTACCAAAGAGTTGTGCGGCACTGCTATCCCCCAGGGGACCTTCTCTTGCCCTTCGGGCAATTCACCTTGTGCCGCGCTCTGCGTAGATGAACCCGCATGCGTAGCAGTAATTTATCTGTGAACTGCGAAAAGGCGGGGAAAGACACGCAACGGCAACCCGACTGCCGTTTTCCATTTTCGCAGCGGTCACCGTTCTCCGGTCTGCGCCAGACTATCCAAGGGAAAAGGGGAGATTCATAAGAGGGTGGAAAACCGCAGGTTGTCTACCCTCTTGTGCGCCCGCGCGGCGTCAGCGCAGTTCACCTCGCTTCGCAAGCGGCAATCCATCGGTTAGCACTCGCTAAAAAACGAAAATGCATGGAAAACCCCATCAAACAATGCTATACTATAACCACTACACAAAGGAGAACCATAATTTATGAAAATTCTTATCGTAGTGGATATGCAGAAGGATTTTATCAGCGGCCCTCTCGGTACGGCTGAAGCGCGCGCCATCGTGCCCTATGTTGCAGAGAAGGCAAAAAATGCACCGCGTGAGAATCTGTTCGTCACGCTGGATACCCACCAGCCGAACTACATGGAGACGAACGAAGGGCGTCATTTGCCGGTGCCGCACTGCATCGAAGGAACGGAAGGTCATGCGCTGGACGATGCCATTGCTGCCGCTGTGGATGGCATTCCGGCGTCCCGCATCATCTGCAAGCCGACCTTCGGCGCGGTGGCACTTGTGGACGCGCTGCGCGCTCTGCACGAGCCGCCGGAGGAGATCGAATTTGTCGGCGTATGCACTGGTATTTGCGTGATTTCCAACGCCATGCTGTGCAAGGCAGTATTCCCGGAGGCAAACATCGTGATCGACGCGGCACTGTGCGCGTGCGTCACGCCGGAGTCGCACGATACCGCGCTGAACGCGATGCGTCTGTGCCAGATGGAAATTCTGCATCAGGGTGAGGAGCCGTGGCGCAAATGAGCAGACCCAAGATCAAAATTACGCTGATCGACCGAAAAGGCAAGCACGGCTGCCACCGCGGGCACAAAATCGGCGACAGCTTCGACTTCGACACCGAGCGCGGGCAGCTTTGCCCGATGGCGATGCACGTTGCGTTCCCATACATCGACATTCTGCGTTACGGCGGCCATCTTCCCGGGCAGGAGGACGGCACGGCGGTGTTTTGCTGCCCCGATGTGGACACGATCAACGTATTCCGTATTGAAATTGTAGAATAAGCGTAAAACGGAGGACGAAAAGGATATGGATATCAAAAAAGTTACAGGTGTGTATTTCAGTCCGGCAGGAAGCACAAAGACCGTTGTTGAAACAACGGCGGATGAACTGGCGCGTCTGTTTAAGGCAGAATGCCGGTACATATCGCTCAACACGCCGTCTGACCGTGCGCAGGAGTATCAGTTTGCCCCGGATGAGTTGGTGGTATTCGGCTGTCCGGTGTATGCCGGTCGGCTGCCGAACAAGATTTCGCCGGACTTTGCTCGCTGCCTGCACGGTGAGGGTACACCGGCGGTGGCACTTGTCACCTACGGCGGCAGAGCGTATGACAACGCGCTTGCCGAAATGTGCGAGCTACTGAAAAAAAACAACTTCAAACCGGCGGCAGGCGGCGCTTTTTTGTGCCGACATGTATTCTCGGACAAGCTGGCGGCAGACCGTCCGGACGCGGCTGACCTCAGTGAGCTGCGTATGCTGGCTCAGGGTGCGGCGCTCAAGCTGAGAAGCGAGGGAGAGATCAAGTCGCCGAAGGTGCCGGGTGACGCGCAGGCAGCCTACTACACGCCGCTCAAGACCGACAAAACGCCCGCAAAGTTCCTGAAGGCTAAGCCGAGCACGATGATGATGCTGTGTGAGCACTGCGGTCTGTGCGCGAAAATCTGCCCGATGGGTGCGATTGACCCGAACGACCCGTCTAATATTCCGGGCACCTGTATTAAATGCTGTGCCTGCACGACTTACTGCCCGAGCGGTGCAAAGAAATTTGATGATCCGGATTTCCTGTCGCACACCGCTATGCTCGAGCAATTCCGCACCGAAGCGCGCAAGGAAAATTCGATTTTCCTGTAAATGTTGTGCGGACAACAGAAATCGGCGGCTTGGCGTGGTATACTGTTCGCATAAAGCAAACGACAGGAAAGAGGAGAAGCTATGGACAAGTTCATCCGCAATATCGACCACGAGAGCGTTGTAAGGCTCGCTGAGCTGGTTTCCGTTCAGTCGGGACAGGTGGTCAGCAAGACACTGGCGCAGAACAAGGCGGTCAGCATTACGCTGTTCGCGTTTGACAAAGGCGAGGAGATCGGCACGCACGACTCCACCGGCGACGCAATGGTGACCGTGCTCGAGGGCACCGGACGCTTTACGGTCGGCGGTGTGCCGCATATCGTCAAGGCAGGTGAAACGCTCGTCATGCCCGCAAAGGTGCCGCACGCCGTTTACGGCGAAGAGGCGTTCAAGTGGATGCTGACCGTTGTGTTTCCTGATGGGTTTGAGGCATAATATCATATGGTAAAGGAAATCCCCGCCGAGTGGCGGGGATTTTGTTATGATGGGAAAACAAGTTCGCTGATGTTCAGCATACCGCGGATGCCGGTGCAAGACCACCAATAATAGTTCTTGTCGTTGTAATTGCCGTTGGAGTCGGGCACGGCATCAACGGCGGCATTATAATAAACCGAACTATAATAAGAACGGAACATGTTATCACTTATTTTACCGCCTTCAGCGGTTTCGCCAATTTTATAGGCACTATATTGGTTGGTATCACTAAAGTAAAGACCGAGATAGCCACGGTCGGAGTGATAAATAATCGCGTGGATTTGTGCCTTACTATTGATAAGAACGAGAAATTGTCCAGAACCGCCTTCCTGCAGACAAGGTACTTCGGAAAGTTTTGCAATTTTATCGTAGTTGGCTTTCAAATCATAACTATTAGGATTACCATTAGAATTGTTACCAATTACTGTACCTGTACTGTTTGCAAGTGTGGTGTAGGAATTAAGTTTCCAATTTGCAGAACCATATAGTTCGGACATCTCCGTCTGCACGGCCTCATGCAGCATGCGAGTCTCCGCGATGACCTGATCTTTTTTTGCCTTATCAATATATCCTGTCAGTGCCGGAATGAGCAGCGCCGCGAGGATCGCCAGAATGACCAGCACAACGATCAGCTCCACGAGCGTGAAGCCGCGTTTTTTGTTTTTGGAGTACAGCATTTGAAAAAGTTCCTCCTTCCCAATTGCGGGATAAAGTTCGTCTTTCCTAGTATACTCGAAAATATGCAATAAAGCAAGGAGATAGATACAGATAAAGTGCACAAAAATAAAGGGTTCTTGCCAAAAACATAAAAAAGAAATTGGTTAAATTGGAGAAAGTGTTTTGTAAAGCCGCAGAAACATTGAGATTTACAGCGGGATGTGATAAAATAATATCAACCTGATAAAAAAGAATCACCTGCAGAGACAGGCGATGAGCAGGTTTGCACCGCGTATACAGACGCAGGTGCGCGAGCGGCAGATACCGACGGATTGCAGCCGGTCGGTTAGTGCCGCAGCTTTCGGCAGACGGAAGCAGGAGAGAGAAATGAAGAGAGAGTATTGGGTTACGGAAATGAAGAAATGGGGCATTGAAAATGCAAATCTATGACTGGGTCAGCATAGGCGTATTGTTCGTTCTCGGTATCTTGTTCTATTTCCAACCGGCATGGCTGTTGAGTGAAGACCGGCAGCAGGCCGATGGCGCGGTAAGCAAGGTACGCACTGTCAGCGCGGCTGCGGTGGTATGCGCCATGGTAATGACCGTGATCTGCGTAATCGGATAAAGAAAGAATTGGCTGCAAAAACGCTCCCGTTCGGAAGGTGGATTCCGAGCGGGAGTGTTATTTTTTACGACTTTGATTGCGGTCTGGACAGCAGCGCGAACAGACAGCCGAACACGATTGCGGCGGCAATGCCGCCTGCCGCACCGGTCACGCCGCCGGTGAACACGCCGAGCAGGCCGCTTTCCGCAACTGCTTTGGCAACGCCTTTCGCCAGCGAGTATCCGAAGCCGAGCAGCGGCACAGTAGCGCCTGCACCTGCGTAGTCCACAACTGCCTGATACCAGTCGAGCCCCTGCAGGATAACACCGAGCACCACCAGCGAAACGAGAATACGCGCCGGTGTCAGCTTGGTTTTGTCAATCAGCACCTGACACAGCGCACAGATCAGTCCGCCGACCCAGAAAGCGTTCAGGTAGTTCATGCTTCGCTCCTTTCCAACACGACGGCGTGGCAGATACCTGCAATCGGCTGTCCCTGCTGCACCGAGGTCGGACTCATCATCGCACCTGTGCCCGCAAACACCAGCCGGTGGATTTTGCCGCGATGCATATCGCGCAGCAGCGGTCCGCAGAGAACTGCCGCTGAGCAGCCGCAGCCCGAGCCGCCTGCATGCGCGTCCTGCTCGTCACCGAAAATCAGGCTGCCGCAGTCCGAGTAGACAGGGGACAGGTCGATGCTGTCACCGCGCAGCAGCGTCAGCAGCAGGTCCGCACCGATGTGACCGAGGTCGCCGGTAACGATGCAGTCAAAGTCCCGCGGCTCGGCACCCAAATCCTCCAGCAGTGCGGAAAGGGTGTCGGCAGCAGCGGGGGAAGATGTTATTTTAGGACTATGTGCCTTATGCGGTCTGACCATGCTTGCGGATATACTCCTGCGCGACTGCATAGGCGTCCGAAAACTTAAACTTTATCGTGATTTTTCCGCCCTCATGCACATAAATCATGTCAATCAGTTCGACTACGACTTCGCGCGTCAGACTGGGCAGATTGCGATATTTTACGAATTGTGATACAAACGAATTGGTTTCGTCCACGCCGCTCTGCACCTCGTCAATGCGCGCTTGCAGGGACGCAAGACGTGTGTCCAGTTTGGCCTGCTGCTGCTCAAACTGCTTTTTCAGCCGATGGTATTCCTCACGCGAAATATCTCCGGCTTTCCAGTCCGGATACAGGGACAGCTTCATCTGCTCGATGCGTTCGCGCTCGGTTTCAAGCTGTGTCCGCTCGTCAAGCAGAGGCTTAACGGAACGGTTTCGCGTGCCGCTGCGGTTGATCTCGGCAATCAGCTCATCCATCTCGACCGCCAGAGCAATCTGGTGACGGAGCGTTTCCAATACAGCCTGCTCCAGCCGGTCGCTGCGGATGGTATGCTTCGTGCAGGCGCCGCTGTGCTGCTTTTTGAATGTCGAGCAGATATAGTAGTAATAGTCGCGATGCGGCTGGGAAATCAGCTTTCGGTTCATTGCCTTGCCGCAGTCCGCGCAGCGAAGAAAACCGGAGAACAGGTAGACTTTGGGCTGTATTGGTGAGGTGCGCGTATCACGGGCGAACAGGGATTGCGCTTTGGCGAACAGCTCGCTTGAGATGATAGCCTCGTGTGTCTGCTCGACAGTGATCCAGTCCTCCTCGGGCACGGCCTCGCTGACATGCAGCTTATAGCTTTTCATGCGGTTTTTGCCCTGCACCATAGTGCCGGTATAGAGAGGATTGCGCAGGATACGGCGAACCGAACTGTCCGGCCACAGATCGTTCAGCTTGTCCGAGGCCGGATGGCGGTAGTTCATGCCCTGCTGCCGTTTGTAGGCAGATGGATTCGGAATGCTCTTAGCATTCAGCTTTTTGGCAATACCGAGTACGCTTGTTCCGGCGAGAAACCAGTTGAAAATATCGCGGACAACGGCGGCAGCCGGCTCGTCAATCAGCAGCCGACTGTGGTCGTTCGGGTCTTTGCGGTAGCCGTAGGACGCGAACGAGCCGATGAATTTGCCCTGGCGGCGCTTCAGGTCAAGCGAAGCGCGGACTTTATTGGAGATATCGTGCGCGTACTCGTCATTGAGGATGTTGCGGAACGGCACGATCAGGCTGTCCGCCGAGCGCGGGTCGGCAACGCTGTCGATGCGCTCGCTCAGCGCGATGAACCGCACGTTCAGCAGCGGAAACGTGTGCTCAAGGTACTCGCCGACCTTGACGTAGTTGCGTCCCAGTCGGGATAGATCCTTGACGATCACGCAGTTGACGATGCCGGCGCGCAGGTCGTGCATCATGCGTCGGAAATCCGGCCGGTCGAAGTCGGTGCCGGTATAGCCGTCATCAACGTACAGCCGGGACGCGGTCATGTCGGTTTGCGTATCTGCAAACTCGGTCAGCAGCTCGCGCTGACTGATAATGCTGTTGCTCTCCTCGCTGTCGCCGTCCTCGCGGGAAAGACGGATATAGAGCGCGGGTTTCCACAGGACTGTGGATAACTTTTGGGGTTCGTATTTACTTTTTCGTGCCATTGAGTGCCTCCTAAAAAACGGACGGCACGCCGCAGGCTGTGTTTTGCACGTATAGTGTATCACAGCACACGGCGTGCCGCAAGGCTTCGCTTCGGTTATCCGGCTTTTACCATCACTGGAGCCGCTTGCACAGGTTGGTCAGGCAGGATTGCAGACTGGGTGCGCCGTCATCAAACAGCACCTCAACCGCAGTGTCGCCTACGCGGAAGCGGTGTGGGTCGCTGACAGACGAGGCGAACAGGCGCAGGCGCTCGTTCACCGGCAGGGTCGGGTCGATGCGTGCCTCGCGGATGTCGGGCAGGGAACAGGTGGGTGTGGGCTTGAACATAAGGGTTGACCTCCTTTGGTTTGTGTAGATGGTGGGTGCATTGTATATTCTTTCCATTGTCATACTATATATACGACAGTTCGGGATAACCGGATTTCGCCGTATCAGACACCTGCGGAACCGCGCCTGTATTGCGGCTCGATGCCGCAGGGGCTATACTAAAAATAGGGGAATTCCTCCACCTGCTTGCGGACAGAGCAGTGAATGGCTTCCCAAAATTTTTCGTAGAGCGCATGCTCATTGCTGGAAGGTAACTCCATGCGCTCTTTGATCATCTCGACCATGCATAAGAAAGAACACCGAAGCAGAGCGAGATTGGCCTGGATACGGCGTTCGCGCGTGAGTAGATCAGCGAACTCATCCGAGCCATCGACCCACAGATGGGACAGGATGTCCGGCTTGTCGGCAATCTGATGCAGCAGCGCAATTGCATGTTCGTAGTTGTCTGCGAACCAGTCAGCGAACTCCTCGAGGGCTGCTCCAATCAGAGCCGGGCAGACGTCCTCGGTCAGATTGAGCGGCTTACCGAGGTACACGAAAATGCTTCGCGTGAGTTCGGAAACGCCGTCCGACACGAACTCGGCTGTCAAGGTAATTCCGGCGGTGCAGTCGCGATGATCGGTCTTGCCGGTTTTACCCTTCTTGGTAGAGTCCCCTTCGTTGGCCGCCAGACGGAGCATGGCTCTGCTGAGCTTCTTGCGATGCGCTTGGATGGTACGCGAGGAAGACTTGGCGAGGTTGTCGATGATGGCCACACATCCCGGGTTTTCCGAAAGCGTGTCGCGCACGGATGCTTCTGTGCCCACCGCCTCGAGCACGAGAGCCGCCTTGCCAGGGGTTCCGATGCGTTCGGTGTATCCGAAGACACGACGGGCAAGCGTCGTCTTGCCGCTCGACTGAACGCCGGTTATGTACAGACCGCCCTGCAGCGGATGCTGCTCGACAGTCAGGACATCGCGGCGCGAGACGAGCAGGGCATAGGACACAGACTGCACCAGCGCGGCGTCATTTTCCAGCAGGGCATTGACGAGCACCTGTATCGAGTTTTCTATGTGGTTCACGATTTGATAGCTGTCCTTCGGCTTGATCATATACGGAATCTTGAGTTTGGTCGAACCTGCGACACGTCCGTTCCAGACAGCGACATGCTGACCATCCGCCAAGCGATAAGTGCCGTTGCCCGGCAGGTAGAGACCGCGCTGACACTCGCTGGGATGTCCAGCATCGGAAAGTTGGTCAACTTCGGACGCAGGGAAGAGACAAGGAACAGGTTGACGCTGCCAATAGTGCGGCGGCGTGCGGCCTTCTTGTCGTCGTGCGGTGGAGTGGCCCAGTGGTTATAGTGTTTGAGAAGTTCTGTAATAGCGCATTTGATTTTGAAAATGCTAATTTGTCAAAGAAAAAACTTCGGCATAAGATTGAACAGCAGATGACTGAATTTGCGGAATTCGTTGAAAACAGCAATATTCCTAGGTACAAAGATAGGAATTTCCGTATTCTTACAGATTTTCTGACTGAGCCCGGAAAAAGAGAAGAATTGAGCTCGGATGAGCTTCAGTTTCTCTATACGAGACTTGTTTTTTTGGGACTGAAGAAGATATTACAAAAATTAACATGCGTAGCTATGATGATGAAGCTGACATGAAGTCTTACAAGCTGCTGTTTAAAATTCGTGATGAAAATGATTACTTGTTTCAGGCGATCAGTAATATGGTGCATCTGCTGAGCCGTTCAGAGACGAGCGATAAATAGCATGACTATGAGGATAATGGAAAAAACCTAATAAAGAAAATTACGGAGGATATCAATAATTGCTATCGGCGATTTGATAACGAACTACTGTATAAAGGTGTGCCTGTAAAGAAGAGAACAGTTTGCAGTAAGACAAGGTGTAACGCAGTTTTTTCGACACCATATATTTACCCTGTACTGCCATTGCTGTTCGTATTAAATGCCATATATAAAGTTAAGGGAGACGGGAATAAGCACGATAAAGCGGAGCTGCTGAAGTACAATACCTCCTGCTCTTTAATAGATAATGTGTATGAAACTTTTGTCATAAGTGAAGCGTCAGAGCACTTGCTGGAGAGAGTAGAGGATGTACTGGTAAAACATCTGGTTCTGTATAAAAGAACGGTATTTCCCACTCGAAAAGATTGTTACTCTTTCATTCAGCACCGTATTACCCGCTGTATGGGAAGGAACGGGTGCTGCCTGAACATTACAAAAAGCTGGTTCATAAGCTTACAAATAATTGCCGAAAAGATGAAGACGAAGATAGAGAAGAAATGTTCGAGAATATCAAATGGGAAACTGTTAAGGAAATGCATCCATGCCTAAAAAACGATATTCTGCGTTCTTTTACGCCTCGGAGTGCTATAGATTATCTGCTTGCTGATCTTGATCGAAAACCCAACGATGAATCAGATTTACTGCAGCAGAGGAATGAGAAAGAAGAGTGACATATGTTGAACTGCCCCCATTTGTTAGACAGTATGATATACTATCTAACAGATGGAGTGATTTATTATGCCAAGAGGAAAAATGAACAAACGGGACACGCCAGAATTTAAGGCAACACCGCACAATTAAAGCAGCGGCGCTTTGCGGAAATTTTGTATTCTGATTTTGTTGCGATTTTTTGCAATACGGCAAGTATTGCTGCGAAACCGCGCCTCATCAGTACGCAAAATTTATTCGCAAATCGCTCTTGTTCAATTATGCGGTATTGCCTTAAGAAACTGGTCGTGCAAAACATGATGAAAGAAAAGTTGAGTTACTGCGAAACAGCGAGACGATTTGAAGTAAAGGGCCGGAGGCATTTGCCATAGAGCGCAGAGGACGCAGAAAATCTGCTAGCAGAAGTTCAGCGGCTACGCACGGAGAATGAATCCATGACACCAAGATCGCCATCCTCGTTCTTGATGAGGAAAACAGGTTTTTGCGGAATGGCACAATTTATCAATTACATTGTAGTTCTGGCGGATGCTATGCTACTTTTGCCATTCCGTGTTCAATATGCTATAATTACCTCGCCAAAGTGCGAAAGGAGGGCGCCTTATGCGATACATCTTAATGAATAAAGACGAGCCGTGGGCATTGTTCTCCTGTATACAGGACGAATTTGGAGAGGAAAGCGCGGTTCTGCAGGAGTGGTACACCGAGCTGCGCCCGCTCGGTCTGCAATCGCTGACGGCGTGGCTTGAGAAGCGTAAAGCACCCAAGCACCGCAAGCACATTGAGCAGCTTCTGGAGCAGTACGGCTGCATCGGTCTGGAGGGCTTTCTTCGTGTGACGCATGCGCTGTCGCTCAACGATACGTTTTGGGTGAAAGAAGAGTCGGAAACGCTCGGCTGGGACAAGGTTTCCCTATATCGAAACGAGTTTGATGCCCTCATCGCGCAGGCGGCTTTCAGCGGCGTGATCAGCGTAGAGTCCCTGCCCTCCACCTCGCCGGAGTTCGGTACGGACGGCTATTACGCAAAATGCTGGGTGCGCGAACCGGACGGAATTTATCTCTACAAGGGCGGCAGCGACACCTATGAAATCGAGCCGCTGTCCGAATTCCTTGCGTGCCAGATTGCGGCACAGATTTGTCCACAGGCTGTGGATTACGACCTGGATTTCTACCATCATCGGCTGATATCCAAGTGCCGTCTGTTTACCGATGAGCAGGCCGGACTCATCAAAATCAGCGACTTTCCAGACCGGCCGACAACGGTTTCCGAACTGCTGCGGCTGTATGCCGGGTTTGGCGCGGAGGACGCACTCCGCCGCATGTTCGTGCTGGACGCACTCATTTTCCACACGGACCGCCATCTCGGCAACTTCGGCTTCCTGTTCGACAATCAGACGATGGAAATTAAGAAGCCTGCGCCGGTCTTTGACCACAACCGCAGTCTGTTGTTCGATCTGGACGAAGATCAGCTGGCCAATCCGGACTGGTACATCGGCAAGTGCCGTCCGCGTATCGGCGTGGATTTTATCAAGACGGCACGCGGTGTGCTGACAGATGAAATTCGACAGGAGCTGAAAAATCTGGACGGCTTCCGCTTCATGCTGCATTCGGACATCGAATTGCCGGAGGAACGGCTGAACCGGCTGTCCGAAATTGTGGAGCAACAGAGAAGAGCGATTCTGGCATGAGAAGACTTGGTCGCATACTTTCGCTTAAAACATCGAAACGGATAAAACAAAAAATCACCGGACTTCCCATAAACGAGAGGTTCGGCGGTTAATATTTAAGGTATAGCGGTAACTAAAGTATACAATGGAATCTTAGTTGTTTGCGGTTTGTTTCGATTTCGCACACCGCCGGTAAAACGTATTCGGCTTCAATCCGGTCTGCCGCATGGCCTCGGTCACGGTGATTTCGCCGGTACGCCAGCGTGCGACTACCCGCTCGAAATTGTCCGGAAACGACAGTGGCTTGCGGCCGGTGTATTTGCCCTATTCCTTGGCGATAGCAATTCCCTCACGCTGACGCTGCAAGATGTACTCACGTTCGAGTTCTGCGACTGCGGCGAACACAGTCAGCATGAATTTGCCGGTAGGTGTGGTGGTGTCGATAGCCTCTTTGCGGCTGACAAACTCTACATGCTTTTCGGTCAGCCGTTCCACAAGATCAAGCAGGTCTCGTGTGTTACGGGCAAAACGACTGATCGACTCGACAATCACGGTATCGCCGCGGCGGACGTACTCCATCATATGGGTGAGTTCTGGCCGATCGGCATTCTTGCCGCTGGCCTTGTCGATGAAAACCTCGTCAACGCCGAGATCGTGCAGCAGGACTTCCTGACGTGCAGTATTCTGGTCCTCGGTACTGATGCGGATATAGCCGATTTTCATGGTGTATCTCTCCTTTAAGTATGGTATCATGAAAATAATAAGGACGGTGGCGCTGATGGATAAGACAATTGAACAGGTAAAACAGTTAGCGCACCGTTGTAGAGTGCCGAAACTGGTATTATTCGGTTCGCGTGCCCGCGGTGATCATCACGCTCGCAGTGACTACGATTTCGCGCTATGGGGATGTACGCCGCAGCAGCGTGTGCAATTCAGCGATGCTGTTGAAAACGATTTGGACTCGCTGTATTCGGTTGATCTGGTGTTTGTCAGCGAACACACCGATGCCGCATTGCTTCAAAACATAGAGAAGGACGGGATTTGCTTGCTGGACCGTTACAATACAATACGAAATTCGAAAATCTCACCAATGCTGTTGAACGCTTACGCGAGGGTGTGCAAGCGTACCAAGAGAATCCGGCTAAAATCATTCGCGACGGTGTAATCCAGCGCTTTGAGTTCACCTGCGAGCTGGCGTGGAAAACCACACGCGAGTTTTTGCTCGGCCAAGGCTTTACTGAACTGAACAGTCCGAAAGCAACGATGCGTAAGGCGTTCTCGTATGGCCTGATTGACGATGAACAGGCGTGGATTGCACTGTTGAATGCTCGCAGCCAGACCTCGCACATTTATGACGATGCAACCGCGCAGGAAATTTACTCGCAGATTGAGAGCGAGTTTGTATCTCTGTTTGATAATCTTATTGAGCAGTTGAAACGTGGTTGATTGCAATAGGGTCGCCGTACTTTCTTTACTTGCTGCCCAGTATGGCGCAAAGCGTGTTTACCTGTTCGGCTCATTCGCTCGCGGCGATATGACGGATTCCAGCGACATTGATCTGCGTATTGACAAGGGCAGTATCAAAGGCTTTCAGCTTGCGGGACTTCTCCTTGATTTAGAGGATTCTCTTGGACGACCGGTCGATCTGGTACCAACCACCAGCCTAGACCAGCGCTTTTTAGATTCCATTCATGATGATGAGGTACTGCTGTATGAAGCCTCTTGACCGCAATATCGTAGCGCATAGCTATGGTACTGTCGATCCCGAAATCACATGGGAGATTATAACCGATGATATTCCCGTCTTGAAGCAATACTGTTCGACGATTATCGCATCTGCATAAACCAAATATATCAATAGGGTCGCCGCACATTCTGACATATTGCAAAACTCCGAAAGCAACTCTATTGACACAACTTCTCCCTGTTTCACAAGGGTATACCCAAATGAAAGACTCAAAAAAGTACCGGTTCGCGTGAGCCGGTACTTTTGCGTTCAATCGTCATCTGATAGCAGATCAGCCAGCAGGCCGATGACCGTCATCACGCCGAGAACGATTTTTACTGCGTCCATAAAATCACCTCCTAATCAGTACGCATATAGCAGTTCACCAGTCATTTCGTGCAGCAGAGTAGGATTGTAGAGCATTTCCTCGATTTCCTCCTCCGAGCAGCCGTAATCGAGAAGTGATTGCACCTCATCGGCGGTTACGCCGAATGCTTTTGCCACACTGAACAGGTCGTTGTAGTTCTCAGGTGTGTCCTCATAGTAGTCGCGGTAATATGGATAACGCCGCCACCAATGCTCATAGCTGGTTCTTGGTGCGAATGTCCCAGTAGTGATACGGCCATTGCGGTCAATCTTCAATATCTCGCCCTCCTTTGGCTCCAGAATGTCAGAGGGTGTGTTCAACTTTAACTTCTTGATGGCCTTGCACAGGATTTGCTGTGTCGAAGCGTAAATCAGGAAGCTATCATAAAACATCACGCACAACGGGTTATCTCCAACTGCGAACCAGATAGAGTTGTCCTTATCCAGAACCGTAAAGACAAATGAACCCCCGACTGCTTCAGCCATGGATTTCAGGCTGTCAAAGTCGAGGGTTTCGTTTTTATCTAAGAGCTGGACGGCAACATAGCTGTCCGTTTCAACACTCGTCATCGGCAAATTTTCTTCCATTCGGAGTTCTTTGTCGTTCCAGAGAACGCCGTTGTGCGCGAGCGAGAAGCTGTTGCTGTCAATGTGTCCAAAGAATGGGTGATTATTCTGGTTTAACTGCGCATTGCCCTGAGTAGTCATGCGCGTGTGACCCGTGATGACGTTGACGTCATGCGGAAGGTGGATCTTCACTTTCCGAGCGGGCAGCGAGCGCTTATAAATCCTCATACGACCGTTGAAATTATACGCAATGCCGGTTGCATCCGTACCGCGGACTTGACACTCGCGAGCCAGCGTATTCAAGATTTTGTTTTTCGTATGGGTGCTGAGACACTCCTTAAAGTCGATCAAGCCAAATAAACTGCACATATTATTCCTCCTCGCTTTCAGATACAGGTTCATTAACGTACAGACGGCGCTCTTTAAGATACTGAATCAGCTCCGGCTCGTGCACCGTGTCTAAGAAGTCAAACCAGCTCATATCCTGCACCTCGCTGTCAGACAAAGAAACGGCCACCTCGACCAGATGGTTGACCATCTGCAAGGTGGCTTTCAGGGTGGTGAGTTTGAGCGTGATGCGGAACATTCGGATTTCAACGGTATCGGAGTTCGTGAGATTTACCGCCGTGTAACGTCCCGCACACAAGTTCTTGGCATGGCTCATCTGGTCGGTCGGAGTGAGTTTCATGCCGTAGCGTGCCGCCCAGCGGTTCATCTGGCTCTGCGTGCGGCGGCTGAACCGCAGCAGTTCCGCCCAGAATTTCTCGACGAAGTACAGCAGGCGAGCAATCGCAGCTTCCTGCTGTTCATAGGTACAGCCGAACGCCAAGCGTGAGATATGAACGTGCAGACCGCAGGTTCCGGCGGCATGGCTGAGGTAGTCTATGCTCTGCGCATTGTGGAGGATTTCCGTCCATGGCATTGCGTTCAGGTGGTATTCCAGTGTCATGGGATGTGTTACGAGTTCCAAGCCATCGTCCAGACTGCTGTCCGTCTTAATGTATAAATTCTCCGCGTCTGCATTGGCGATGTTCAACAATTTTTCGGCATTGTAACGGTCTGTGCCGCCGTTGTCGATTTCCAGTGCTACGCCGAAGTGCCGCAGACCCTTTTCGTGGAACACGAGGTCAGGCGTGTAATTGTACTCGTGAATAATGTCACAATGCTCATCCCAGCAGGATGCGCAGTAGGCGCTGTCATCTCCGTCACAGTACGCGCGGTCACGCCGCAGAATGCGGTCGCAATCTGCACAACGGACGTAATCCGCATCAAAGCAGCTTTCGCAGAGCGTGTAGTTGCTGTCCTGATAACATCCTCGGAGTAAATCCGCTCTCCGCAGGCGTCACAAATGACCGTAAACTCATCGGCGCAACTTTCGCACAGCCAGTCACTCCCGACTCGAAACATCGCATCGAGCGGATGATCTTCACCGCAATTTGCACAAATTCTTGTTTCACTCATTGTCTGTTCCTCCATTTCGTTTGGTAAAACTCAATACTCTTCGGAAAACAGCATAGTAGAATGCGTCAAATCGTCGATGACGAACACCTTCGTATCTACAGCATTGTCACACGATACATCGAGCTCGTAACGATAGGGCGGCTGCTCCTGCTCATGGATAATGTGCTGACCGGTCGGTGTTTTCGTCAGCGTGAATACCTGCAGGCAGTCTTTTCCCTCGACCTCCATCGTGAGCACCATGTGCCACATGAGGTTGATCAGCCATGAGGGAATCTCAGCCATCACGCCGCACGTCAGAAATTTTTGATTGTTGAACATCTTTGCTTCCTCCTTTGGGGCAAAAAGTAAGCTCCTGAGAATATCTCAGGAGCTTCTACATCTATAATATATAGTTAAAAATGAAGGAAAAACAGAAAAAAGTTCTCGCACTGCAACGCGTATTCAATAGAGAAATTCATTTTTGTGTAATTTTCGTAAAAGTGGGGATGTACACTTCGTTTTTTACAAAAGAGACGAAAAATTGTGACATAAGACGCGAATTTCATTCGTTTGAAAGCGCAGATTCGTCAGCCTCTTTCTGCGTTCTGCCGTTTTACAGTTCCTCGACCGACACGATGCCTTTACGCTCGCCGACCAGTGTCATCAGACGGTTTACCGTGCAGCTGCGCGGCAGGCGCAGTGTGAAGATGGCACAGGCATTGTGCTCACCGTTTTCCGCCGCACGGGTGATCTGGATATTCAGCACTTTGACATCACATCTGCGGTACAGCTGCAGCACATCGTCCAGACACGTTTTATCCTCATATTCCATATACACATTGATCTCGGGAACGTGCTCCAACACACGGTACTCCAGCCGCGAGAACACAAGCTCGGCGAGCATGATGAACGCGGTCGCGAGAATGCCGCCCTCGTAGAAGCCGCCGCCAAAGGTGAGGCCGATGATGGCCGAGGTCCAGAGACCAGCCGCCGTGGTCAGACCCTTGACGCGCTGCCGCTTGGTAACGATGATGGTGCCCGCACCGATGAAGCCAATACCCGCAACAACTTGTGCACCGAGGCGCGCCATATCTGTAAAATAGTGCATATTCAGATACAGATACTGACTCGTCAGCGTGGTGATGGCCGCGCCGATGCAGATGAGGATGTGCGTGCGGAAGCCGGCCGGGCGGCGCTTGTACGAGCGCTCGATACCGATAATGCCGCCGCAGATGAGCGCGCAGGCCAGACGCACGAACACGGAAAGCGTCGTCACGTCGCGCAGGCCGTCAAAAACAGATAACATAGCAGTCCACTCCTTACAGCTCTTCGATCACGCAAAGGCAGTCCAACTCCGCCAGATCGGAGAGAAGCTGCGTGTGCGGTATTTTTTCATTGAGGCGGATCGAGAAGATCGCACTTGGGTGCAGCGCCTCGCCACTTTTGTTCCGCTCGATATCGATGTCGTAGATCTGCACGTTCTGCGCTTTCAACTGATTGATGATGGTACTGATGTCCCCGAGCGAATGGAACTCCATGTACAGATTGATGTCACGCGCGTTCTCCTGTATGTACGCATCCACAATTGGGAACAGGCGGATGCTGAGAAATATCATCGCGAATGCGATGAGCACGCACTCGTAAAATCCTGCGCCGACCGCAAGGCCGGTGCAGGCCGACGCCCACAGACCAGCGGCAGTGGTCAGGCCCTTGACCTGCTGGCGGCCGGTAACGAGAATGGTTCCTGCGCCCAGAAAGCCGATGCCGTTGATGACCTGTGCGCCGAAACGCGAAACGTCGGTTTTTATGCCGATCTCTGCGCAAATATCCGACCACGGCCCTGTCACCATGGTAAATTCGTACAGGCTGAGCAGCACGGTCAGCGCCGCGCCAAGACAGACGAGCATATAGGTGCGGAAACCGGCCGGACGGCGCTTGCGTCCGCGCTCCAGACCGATGCAGCCGCCGAGCAGCATCGCAAGGGCGAGCCGCACTACGACCGAGGCGAAATGAAGTTCGCGCAGGTATTGTATCATTCCACTCATTTGATGTAGGTTCTCCTCACTCGATAAAAAGTGCACACGCTGCCAATATGTATGCAGCGTGTGCAGCTTTCTACAATAGATTTCAGTATTTACTTTGCGAAGCGACAGTCTGCCCAGCAGGCGTTATGGTCGGACAGCTCAGGACCGGTGAACTTCGCCAGCGCGCTGCCCGGCTCGGCCCAGGTGCAGTCCTTCGTTTCGGTCGAAATCGTGCCGTGATCGACGCATTCCATGCCGCGCGCCATCAGCCAGTCCAGCTTGAGCAGCATGCTCTTGCCGCCCGGCATCGGCTTGCGGCGCGTGCCCTCGATGCTGCTGAACTCGCGGTAGGAGAAGCCGTTTTCCTCCGCCTGCGGCAGAACGCGCTCGTACTGCTCAACGTGCTCCATGTGCTTGGAGAGACGCTCCGGGTCGTTGAACAGCGCGGTGAAGCCCGGAATGTCGTTGCCGTCGAACGTATTGGTGTTCAGGTCGCCGCCGATCATGACCGGAGTGTCCGGCGCGAACGAACGCTTGATCTCATCATATACGACTGCCATCTGCGCTTCGCGGCCCTCGCTGTCCGCACGGTTCTCCAGATGAACGCTGACCGCACCGACCTCACGTCCGCCGATGTCGAGCGAGCAGACGATGGCGACACGTGCGCCGATGCGCTTCTGGCGGTCATAGTACCAGTTGTACTGCTCGGGCATATGGACGACCTTCGCCCAGCGGATGGGCCAGCGGGAGAACAGGGCGTTGCCGTGGAAGCCCTTGTTGTCCTCGGGATTTACCAGCTCGATAAACTCCAGACCGTAGGCGTAATTCATGCCGATGGATTTCGCGATTTCGTAGGCAACGTTGCAGTTGCCCGAGCGGACCGCGCCGTCATCCAGCTCGTTGGCGTAGATGATGTCCATGTTTTTGAGGTCGGGGCACATATTGAGAAAGTCGATGGTTTCGTGAAGCGTCTGGCCGCGCTCGATGTTGAATACAACGTGACGCAGCGTTTCGGGCACCTCGGCGGGCGCATCCACAAGGTTGTGCACCTCGCACTGCTGATACTGCGGGATTTTTTCCATGACCTTGAACTGGCCGAGTGCCGGGACGAGATTACCGAGTTCGATGCGTTTTTCGTAGGACAGGGTTTCCATTTGTTACACGCCTTTCATATAAATGGTGGATATTTACAGAATTTTATTTGCGGTAGAATATGGGGGCAGCCGGCAGGAATGCTTGACTCCGCCGGCTGTTCCATATAAGGGAAGAAAAAGATGATGCGTAAAAATGAGGGAGTGCGGGGGAAAATCAGGCGTTTGCGGTCGCCTTTGCTGCCTCGGCAGCTTCGCGCTGCTTCATTTCGGTGATAATGCGCGGATAGATCTTATCGAGCTTGTAGAAGATCAGCAGAACGCCGATGCCGCCCCAGGCGATGATGTTGCCGATGATGTAGATGGCGATGAGCATCTGAGACTGTGCTGCGTTGATGGTTGCGGTGCCGGCGAAGCCTACGAGGCTCATCAGGGCGCCGAAGATCGCGCTGGTCATGCCGGAGCCGAACTTCTGGCCGGCGGTGGTTGCGGAAACCATCAGGCCCTGTACGCGGATGCCGCTCTTCCATGCACCGTATTCGATAACGTCAGCGAGCATGGAGTACTTGACGCCGCGGAAGCAGCCCTTGCCGATGCCGCGCATGACGCAGGCAAACAGTGCAAGATTGAGGGCGCTCGGGTTGATGAACAGGGAGACCGTGCCGATAACGGCGACGATTGCGCCGATGAGAGCGACATTGCGCTTGCCGAACTTGGCGATGAACGGGGAGAGGACAAGAACGGTGACGATCTGCGGAATGGATTCGAAGGACGCGAGTGCGCCGAGCAGGTCGCGGTTGCCGAGAATGTACTGTGCGTAGTATGCGTTGCAGGTGCCGGTAACTGCCTCATAGAAGGACAGGAACACAGCGAGCATGAAGAACATGATGAAGTACTTGTTGGTGACGCAGAGCTTGATGCCCATCCAGAGCGGAACGTTCTTGCCGTCCTTGGTCTTGGTCTCTTCCTTGACGCGCTCGTGGCAGTTCTTGAAGCAGATGAACAGCATGATGATGGAAACGATGGCGTAGAGGATGGAAACCTCGATCCATGCCTGCTGGGTGTCACCCAGACGGGTGACGAGCGGGAAGGTAATGGCGGTGATGACCATGTTGCCGAGGGCGGACATACCGGTACGGAACAGGTTGACAACGGCGCGCTGGTCGGTGTCGCGGGTCATCAGGGTAGCCAGCGTTGCATACGGAAGGTTGAGTGCGGTGTAGACAACGGTGGTGCAGAAGTTATAGGTGATGAAAACGTAGATGCCCTTGACGATCGGGGTTGCAGGCGGAACGGTGAACAGCAGGATGGCTGCGATGCCGTACGGAATCATCATCCAGAGAATCCATGCACGGGATTTGCCGTGCTTGGAATGCGTGCGGTCAACCAGATGACCGATAAGTACGTCGGAAATACCATCGAAGAAACGGGAGAACAGCATGATGGTACCGATCATAGCCGCCGAGATACCGACTACGTTGGTGTAGAAGTAAATCAGCAGCGAGGTTGTCAGGGCGTAGACAACGTTGCAGGCAACGTCGCCGAGGCCGTAGGAAAACTTTTCTTTGAGATGGATTTTCTCAAATTCCTTATCACCCGCGAAAGTCGGGTTGCTGGATTTGCCCATGGTTTTGCTCAGTCCTTTTTTTGTTTTTCTTTTCTTTTCAGTTGCAGCGATACAGACCGTCCGGTGCGCCGGGCGCATCGGGAGTGGGTCTGCCTTTGAGACGTTGTCCGGACTCGTCTCTCGCTATACCCTTTCAGTGGAAGTCCGTTCCACCGAACATCTACAAGTATAGCACTGAGCGGAATAAAATTCAATAAATCATATTGTAAAAAGAACAATATTCAATTTTGTGCATTCTTCACAAGGTCGATGTTTTGTGATACAATGAAATTACTATATGATGCGGAAGTACAGGGTGATTGCATGGACAAGAACGTTTATGCCGCAATTCAGTCGCAGTATTCGACTTTATCCAAGGTTGGAAAGCGGATTGCGGACTATATCTTAGCCGATCCGGTACATATTACCTCGATCAGCATTCAGCAGATGGCGGCCGAGCTTGACATCGCGGAATCGAGTATTATTCGATTCTGCAAGATCGTCGGCTGCGCGGGCTTCAGCGAGGTAAAGCTGCTGCTGGCGAAATATTCTCCCAAGTCGGTGCGCACGATTTTTGAAGATCTGTCCGAAACCGATAGTATTTCGACCATTTCGGAGAATGTGTTCAGCCGGAATATCGACACGCTTGAGCGGGCGCTCCAGCTGCTTGATTTCGAGAAAATCGAGCAGGCGGTGGGGGTGCTCAACCGGGCGGAGAATATCCTCATCCTCGGCGTCGGCGCGTCCGGCACCATCGCGGAGGACTTCTACATCCGCCTCATGCGCATCGGCATCCGCGCGGTTTCGCTGACCGATTCGCACTTGATGCAGATTCAGGCGAGCCAATGCGGCCCGGATACGGCGGTCATCGCCATCTCGCATACCGGCAAGACGCGCGAAATCGTGTCGGCCGTGCGTACCGCGAAGGAGTGCGGCGCGCCGACCATCGGCATCACCGGCTACCCGGATACGCCGCTCAAAGAGGTCAGCGACATCTGCCTTGAGCTGTATTCGCCCGAGCAGCTTTTCGTGTCGCCGCGCGTGGCGCAGTTCTCCCTCATCGACACGCTTTATGTCAGTCTCGCTATCCGCCGCAAGGACAGCGTCGTACAGAATATTGAACGCATGAATGAAGTGCTCCTGCCATTTCGCATTGATTGATCATTTTTGATCCTGTGTGTGGAATTTGATGCTTGAAAGATATATTGCATCATTGCATCTCTATCGTATATGTGCTGCGCTCGGATCAAAGAGATTATGCTAACGATCTAGCATTGTTTCAGTCAATGCTGTCCCTGTATCATGTTCCCGTTTGATTATTGGCCGATAAAGCAGCGCCAATCTCGCGACATAGCACATCTCTGACGGCAGCTCAGATTGCCAATCTGGAACATCGGCGAAAATATATCAGCCAAACTCTTCATCTTCCACAGGATCAAATTATATTCTACAGCGCGAAAGAAAACTTTATCTGGATGTGTTGATGCGGAAAATATACGGCTACATGATCCAATAGGTATGTTTACAAATTCACCTCAAAAAACCCCATAATCCCCGCCTTCAGCACCCTCCACTCCCTGCCAACCTTTACGGCAGGGAGTTCTTCGTTTGCGATCATTTTGCGGATCTGCTGGCGCGTGGTCTTGAGCAGGGCGGCCGTCTCTTTGACGGTTAGGATTTCATCGTTCGGCATAGAAAACCTCCATCAACATAGGTGAAAACGCATTTCACTTTAATTCATGTATGCTTATTCTAATGTTGGCGATTGATTGTCAAATCGCACCGTTTAAGCAGACACAAATACCCTGTAACAAGCCTTTATCCGAACCATTTCCAGTACGTTAACTCAATGAATGCTTATTGGCTCCCTTAAATTTTTCATCGAAATTTGCGTATTTTCCAAACTTAACCGCGCTGTAATGAGGGATAGGAAAGGATTTCTTGAAAATATCCAAACGATCTTGAACATCCGCCTTGCGGTCGTAATACAGATTGCAGATCAAATCACACCTCGACAGCTTAAACTCCTTGAGCCGCCGGTCAACGCCGATTTTATCAAGGATATTTCGCAGACGGTGCTTTACCTGACGAACTGATTCTTCATCAGCCTGAAACAATGCGGTTGGCTCATATGTACCGGTGAGCAGGGAAGACGGGTTAACAATCAGTATCAGCCAGCACGGGTGCGAAACAGACTGACCAAGCTGTATCTCAACGCCGATATCCTTGAACTGCGGCATCTGGTAATACGATGAAAGACCTAATTGTCCTTTGCTGGTGTGAATACACTCGTTTTGTTCGAGAATATTCTGAATTTCGGAATATTTGCATTGTAATTTTAGTGAAAAGGTATGAATACCGTACTCGTTCGTAATCATTTGCTATTCCTCCGTCTCTGCGCGCATGCCGTGCAGCGTTTACAGGTTTTCGGCTCATGCTGCAGCATTTTGGAAAGACTGTCATCGGTCGGAAACACGGATTTCGACTTGGTTACCTTCCTGAGCTGACGGTTGAAGCCTTCGATCGTGTTGGTCGTATAGATCAGCCGCCAGAGTGCCTGAGGAAACTTAAAATAAGTGCCGAGATTTGCCTTGTTATCCCTCCACGACTGAGAAATCTTAGGGTATTTCTTGTCCCAGTGTTCTGCGAACGTGTCTAACGCGTCCAAAGCAGCCGGTTCATCTACCGCTGCGTAGACTGCTTTCAAGTCAGCCATAAGTGCCTTCAAAACCTTGTAGGAGACATATTTGCTGGAATTTCGAAGCTGATGTATGATGCAGTTCTTGATTTCTGTCTTGGGATAGACTGCCTCGATCGCCGCAGAAAAACCGGTCAAATTATCCGTACAGGCAATGAAAATATCCTCGATGTCCTGGCTGATGCTGGTCTGATTTTTCCTCAGCACCTTGGGGTCAAATTCGCTCTTGCGATCCCGCGGCACAGACACCTCTACATCGCCAAAACAGGTGCGCAGGGTTTTGCTGCTGTGCCCGTTCCGGCTGTTATCCGTGTCCTTGTTCTTGTAGTCATACCGGCTGTAGCCCAGCTGATCGTCCAGCTCGGCCTCCAGACCGTTTTCCATGAACTCGGTGTTAGGTTTAAGTCTAGTCTGCCACATAGCCTCGATTGCGGTAATCTCTCCGGCACGCCATCGGGAAATAACCCGCTCGTAGTTGTCCGGCAGCGGTATCGGCTTGCGTCTGGTGTACTGGCTCTTTGTCTTGGCAATGGCGATACCCTCGCGCTGGCGCTGGAGGATGTACTCGCGTTCGAGTTCTGCGACCGCCGCAAACGCCACAGTCGGCGCCATTGTCGCAACAAACACAATGATACTATTGCCGATAACAATCACTTTTTCATAACTTTCCCTCCTTGTTTTATCTGCCTTAACGGCTTCAAATTTAAATAAAAAAACGCTTTCAAGACATGGCTACTCATGACTTGAAAGCGTTTTTATATCTTTTTTGGAACAGCACAAAAGGGCAGGGTTTTACCTGCTCTGCGAGCAGTGTATTGTACCGCGAATCGGCTTGCCAGATTCTTTTCCACGGCGTACACCTCCTTCTGCCTAATAAAGCGCAGAAGAGGTTAACAGCGTCTTCACTGATGCTTACAACCGGCTGTCATTGCGGCGTTCGCCGCCTTAGACTCTTCCGGCTTTGCGTCCCCATCTTTCGCTGGGTTTGCCTATCTCTCAGGCACCGTGTATGTACCTGATTTTTGATGGTTATACCATAATTTGTATAAGTACGCGATTGGTCTGCTATACAATTCGCGTCATAAAAACGATATTTCGCGCAGCAATCTGATGAATATCACCGTTCGGATAGCACAGCTGTGCTGCGCGTGCCTGTCTGCACACGCGACCGTTTCATCCGGTGGACACAGTACGGAGAGTGTGCTTTTTATTTCCACTGGGTACGGTACTGATGCGGGGTAATGCCGGTGCTCTTACGGAAGGCCATAATGAAGTGCGAAGCACTGGAGAATCCGCAGTTATCTGCGATGGTCTCAATACTCTGCGAGGTGGTGAGCAGCTGCTGTTTTGCGGCGCTCAGACGCACAGTCTGCAAAAACTGATGCGGTGTTGCCGACTGGTATTCCTTAAACTTACGCATATAGTAGCAGGTGCTGAGTGCAGCACGCTGGGACAGGTGTTCGATGGAGAGCGATTTGTCCGCAAAATTGTACGTCATATAGTCGGCTGAGTCCTGAATGGCGATCTCGAGATCGCTTTTTTTCTTTTCTCCGAGCACGAGCACGAGCAGAACGAGCAGCTTGTTGATTGTCAGGGAAATAATATGCGGATTGGGCTGGTTCTGGTGCACCGAGACCATGATGCGGCGGACACATTCCTCAATCTCGGCATTGCTTCCGGTGGGCAGGATGAACCCATGCGTATTGAGAATAAGATGTGTATAGGCCGTGCTGCCGCTGCCTGCAAAGTGGAACCAGCGCATGCGGATCGGTGTGAGGGCGTGATAGCTGTGCGGTTCTCTGCAGTCAAGCAGGATCAGGCTGCCGGGACCGGCGGTGCGTGTTTCACCGCGGTAGGTGACCGACAGTTCGCCTTCATCTACAATAAGCATCTGGCAGATATCCAGATAATTACGCTGCATACCGTATGTTTCGTCGCAATGGTAGCTGCCTGCGTGCGGAACATGGTACAGGTTAGTCGCGGTGAAGGCATCTGCATCGTGGTAATAGCGGACAGAATCTGCCAGAATACCCATATCGTTAAGCATAATTGGTGTCAACTCCTTTTTTGTACCATATCATGGTATGGAAATGCTGTCATTCGCTTTTCTTATACAATTATATCAAAAAATAATACTGATAAAAAGTATAAAATTTTGATATTTTATTATTATCCTGTGTAGTGATGAATGTGAGAATTTGATATATGATAGGTACAACGAAAGGGAAACGAACAAAAACACAAAAAATAGTTTCTTTTGAGTTGAAAAGACGAAGGGAAAAGAAAAAACAAGAATAGGAAATTCTACAATATAATAGGATTTTCTTGTTCAGAAGAGGGGTTGAAACATTTGATTATCATTTTAACATTCATCGCCTTCACCGGTCTGGTGGCCTTGATCTCATGGTACAAGACCAAGGAGGAGAACCTGTCCACCAAGGAAGGCTACTTCCTTGCAGGACGCGGACTGACCGGTCTGGTCATCGCCGGTTCACTGGAAATGACCAACCTGTCCACCGAACAGCTGGTCGGACAGGCCGGACAAAGCTATTCGACCAACATGGGCGCCATGAGCTGGTCGGTAAACGCAAGTATCGCGCTGCTGGCGCTGGCACTGATCTTCCTGCCGAAGTATCTGAAAGCCGGCATCACCACCATTCCGGAATTTCTGGAGGTTCGATTTGACCGCACCACCAAGCAGATCATCTCGTTCCTGTTCCTGCTCGGCTACATGCTTACTTACCTGCCGACCGTACTGTACTCCGGTGCGCTGGCCTTCAACCAGATTTTCCATCTGGATCAGCTGTTCGGCATCACCACTTATCAGAGTATTGCGATCCTGTGTGTTGCAATCGGCGTTATCGGTTCCATCTACGCAATCTTCGGCGGCCTGAAGGCAGTTGCGGTATCTGATACCGTAAACGGCGTGGGCCTGCTGATCGGCGGTCTGCTGATTCCGATCCTGTCCATCTGCATCCTCGGCAACGGCAGCTTCCTTGCCGGTATTCAGGACTTCATCACCAATGTTCCGGCGGAAAAGTTCAACGCGGTCAATCCGGCGAACGCCCTGCCTCCGATGATTCCGTGGCCGGTCCTGTTCCTCGGCATGCTGTTCAACAACCTGTTCTACTGGTGCACCAACCAGTCCATCATCCAGCGCACGCTGGCAGCAAAGAATCTGGCGCAGGCACAGCGCGGCGCAGTGTTCACCGCCTTCCTCAAGCTGCTGGATCCGTTCTTCATCACCATCTGCGGTCTGCTGGCTTACCGCTTCTTCGGAGACGGCCTGGCAAACAGCGACCTGGCATATCCGTCTCTGATCACCACAGTTGTTCCGAACTGGCTGCTCGGCATCATCGCAGCGGTTCTGTTCGGTGCGATCCTGTCGTCCTTTAACTCGGCACTGAACAGCTGTGTAACACTTTACACGCTGGACTTCCACCGTCCGCTGTTCAACCAGACCGCAAGTGACTCTCATCTGGTAAGCGTAGGCAAGCGCGTTGGTACCGGTCTTGCGATCGTATCCATCTGCGTAGCGCCGTTCGTCAGCAATGCACCGTCCGGTCTGTATGACTTCCTGCAGGAGTGCTTCGGCTTCTACTCCATGCCGATCCTCGCGATCGTGCTGGTAGGCTTCTACACCAAGCGCGTTCCGGCCTGCGCACCGAAAATTACGCTGGTCGTACACGTTATCCTGTACTCGATCTCCAAGTTCCTGCCGCTGAATGTGCATTACCTGTATGTTCTTTCGGTACTGTTCCCGGTAGACCTGGCACTGATGCTGCTCATCGGCAAGTTCAAGCCCCGTGCTACCGACTTTATCCTCGAGGATTCCAAGGCTGTTGACCTGACCCCGTGGAAGTACGTAAAACCCGCAGCGCTGACCTGCTTCATCCTGATGCTTTGCGTCTACGCGCTGTTCTCTCCGATCGGTCTGGCTCGATGATGAGCCGGACTCCGGAAACCATTCACCTATTCACATTGTAAGAAACGCACAAGGCGTTTTCGATAAAATCCAACAAGAGTATTGAGATTTTTTGAGGAGGAAAAACTTATGAGCAAGGAAATTAAAATCGGTCTGATCGGCGCTGGCTGGATGGGCAAGGCCCACACCACCGCATTCCACAACGCACGCATGATCTTCGGCGATGATATGCCGGTATTTGAGCTGGTAAGCGACGTCAGCGAGGATGCAGTAGCAAAGTTCGCGAAGAACATGGGCTACAACCGCTACACCACCAACTGGATGGACGTTGTTACCGATCCGGCAATCGACCTGGTTGACGTTGCAACCCCGAACTGCATGCACTACGAGATGGCAAAGGCTGCTCTCGAGCACGGCAAGCATGTTTTCTGCGAGAAGCCGCTGTCTCTGTCTGCTGAGCAGTCCCGCGAGCTGGCTGATCTGGCCAAGGAAAAGGGCGTAGTCAACTACTGCGGTTTCTCCAACATCATGAACCCGGCAAACCAGTATGTTGCGGAACTCGTCAAGTCCGGCAAGCTGGGCAAGATCATGCGCGTACACGCTACTTACGATCAGGATATGCTGCTCGATCCGTCCATTCCGATTGCATGGCGTCACATCAACAAGCTGGCAGGCTCGGGCGCACTGGGCGATCTGTGCAGCCATCTGCTGAGCGTTTCCCAGATGATCATGGGCGACATGAGCGAGGTTCTGGGCGTACAGTCCATCGTTATTCCGGAGCGTCCGGTCAAGGCAGGCAGCACTGAGATGGGCAAGGTTGAGAACGACGACCTCATCACCTTCCTCGTTAAGTATGAAAACGGTGCAATTGGTGACTTCTCGTCCTCCCGTGTTGCAACCGGCCGCAAGAACTACTTCTATTACGAGATTCAGGGCACCGAGGGCTCGGTAGTATACGATCTGGAGCGCATGTGTGAGGTTCAGGTTTACTTCAAGGCTGACGCTGACAAGGACAACGGCCGTGACTGCGGCTTCCGCACCGTACTGCTCAACCCGCAGCACAAGGGCTTCAAGTACTTCCAGCCGGCAGGCGGCATCGCAATCGCATTTGACGATATGAAGACCTTGCAGGCTCACGCACTCATGCAGGCAATGCACGGCGGTGAGTACATCTGCGACTTCGAGATGGGCGCCAAGGTTGACGGCATTATCAACGCAGTGCTCAAGTCCGTTAAGTCGGGCACCTGGGAAAAGTGCTGAGGGAGGTTCAAGGCTATGTTTAATAATGTAAAACTCGGCATTGCGCCGATCGGCTGGACGAATGACGACATGCCGCAGCTCGGCGGTGAGCTCACCTTCGAGCAGATGGTTTCCGAAGCGGCTCTGGCAGGCTTTCAGGGCACCGAGGTTGGCGGCAAGTTCCCGACCGACCCGGCAGTGCTCAACAAGGCACTCGACCTGCGCGGCATCAAGATCGCGTCCCAGTGGTTCTCCAGTTTCCTGTGCTCCACGCCGTACGAGGAGAACGAAAAGGCATTTATCCAGCAGCTTGATTTCCTCGAGGCAGTCGGCGCAAGCCGCATCAACGTATGCGAGCTGACCCGCTGCCTGTTCGCAGAGGAGTGCTCGATGTTCGGTGACAACAAGCCGGTCGCCACCGATGAAGAGTGGGACAAGCTGACCGACGGCCTGAACAAGCTGGGCAAGATCGCTGCCGACCGCGGCTTCAAGCTGTGCTTCCATCACCATATGGCAACGGTTGTACAGACCTTCGAGGAAACCAAGCGCCTGATGGACAACACCGATCCGCGCTATGTTTACCTCTGCTTCGACACCGGCCACTTCACGTTCTCCAAGGAGGACGCCGTCAAGGCTGCTAAGGAGTTCGGCCCGCGTATCGGCCACGTTCACCTCAAGGACATCCGTCCGGACATGATGGAAAAGGCTTACGCCGAGGGCTTCAAGTTCCGCAAGGCGGTTCTGGAAGGCTGCTTCACCATTCCGGGTGACGGCTGCGTCGACTATCCGGGCGTATTCAAGGCTCTGCACGATGCACACTACGAGGGCTGGTTCATCGTAGAGGCCGAGCAGGACCCGGCAAAGGCAAATCCGCTCGAATACGCAAAAATGGCGCGCGAGTATATTAAAAAGACCGCAGGTATCTGATAAGGAGGATTACAAATGGAGAAGATTCGTTTCGGTATCGTTGGCATCGGTATGATGGGCAGAATGCACGCCACCAGCCTGCAGCGTAATCCTCACGCAGAGGTTGTAGCGGTTTGCGCCCGCACCGAGAGCAAGGTCAAGGCGTTTCAGGAGGAATTCGGCGTACCGTACGGCTACACCAATGTAGACGAGCTGGTAAACAATCCCGAGGTTGACGCAATCGTTGTTGCAACCGGCGCAGATGCCCACAAGGCACCGTGTCTGGCAGCCTGCAAGGCCAAGAAGCATATCTTCTGCGAGAAGCCGCTGGCTAAGACCATCGAGGACTGCGAGGAGATCGAGAAGGCAGTTGCCGAGAACGGCAGCAAGTGCTTCACGGTTGGCTTTATGCGCCGCTTCGACCCGTCCTACGCAGAGGCCAAGGAGAAGATCCGCGCCGGCGCGATCGGCAAGCCGATCCTGTTCAAAGGCGTATCGCTCGACCCGTCCAGCGTGCTTGAGGCACATCTGGAGGGCGTTAAGAAGGGCATTTACGTTCCGTGGTTCATCGAGATGGGCAGCCACGACACCGACCTTGCACGTTGGTTCCTCGAGGGTGATCCGGTCGATTCCTTTGCAACCGGCGATGCTTATGTCTGCACCGGTCTGGCAGATTACAACGACTACGACAACGGTTTCTCGCTGACCAAGTTCGATAACAACACCACCGCTTACATTCAGGTAGGCCGCACCGCAACCTGCAGCCATGTTGAGAGCGAAATCGTCGGCACCAAGGGCACGCTGCGTGTCAACTCGGTACCGCGCAAGAACTACCTCTCGCAGTTCACCGAGAACGGCTTCGTAGAGGAGTGCCAGGAGAGCTTCCTTGCCCGCTGGGGCGAAGCGTTCCAGGCGGAGATCGACGACTTCGTTGACTGTGTACGCACCGGCCGCAAGCCGGAGACCACTGCACACGACGGCACGATGAGCCTGAAGTTCTGTCTGCAGCTGCATCAGGCATATCTGGACGGTAAGAAGAAGTAAATTACAACCGCTTTTTAGATAAAGGAAAAAAGGAGATTCACATCATGAGCAAGAAGGAACTCGCTATTGGCGTACTGGGCGCAGGCGGCAACATTGGCCACACCCATTCTCAGAACATTGCAACCTATGTAGACGGCGCTCGTTTGGCTGCTGTTTACGATCTGAACACCGAGCGTGCCGAGGAGGTCGCTAAGACCTACGGCGCAAAGGTAATGGCAAGCGCAGAGGAGCTGATCGCTTCTCCCGAAATCGACGCTGTTGTTATCGCATCCTGGGACGGCACTCACGCTGATCTGGCGGTAAAGTGCATCCAGGCCGGCAAGCCGGTATTCTGCGAGAAGCCGCTGGCTACCACCCTTGAGGACGCGAAGAAGGTTGTAGAGGCGGAGAAGGCTTCCGGCAAGCGTCTGCTGCAGATCGGCTTCATGCGTCGCTTTGACCCGGACTACATCAAGATGAAGAAGATCCTCGACTCCGGCGAGCTGGGTGCTCCGCTGATGGCGCACTGCATCAGCCGTACCCGCAGCCATCCGAAGAACCACACCACCGAGCAGCACATCACCAACATTGCCATCCACGAGATCGACATCTGCCGCTGGCTGCTGGGTGAGAACCTGAACGAAGTCGCTGTTCGTTTCCCGCGTGCTACCTGCTTCGCAGAAGGCACCTGCCAGGACCCGCAGCTGGTACTTATGCAGTCCGACTCCGGCGTACTGATCGACGTTGAGGTTTCCGGCAACAGCTACTACGGCTATGAGATCCTGTGCGAGCTGGTTTGCGAGAAGGGCACCATCCGCCTGCCGGTAGCGGCAGAGCCGATCGTCCGTTCTTACCTGCAGTGTGGTCAGGCAATCCCGGAGGACTGGACCAACCGTTTCGTAGTTGCTTATCAGGAAGAGTTGCAGCACTGGGTAGATTACCTGCAGGGCAAGACCGACGTTCCGGGCCCGGGTGCTGAGGACGGCTACGAGGCATGCAAGATCTCCGACGCACTGATCAAGGCACAGACCACCGGTCAGTGGGAAAAGGTAGAGGCATAATCCCCCCGCGAATGGTATACAGCAGGGGCGGGAATAGGTGTGAAACCGCCCCTGTTGATATAAAGAAGGTCATATTACCCGGTAATATGATTCCAATAGACAACTTGTCTAACAGGAGGAAAGAAAGATGAAGAGAAGCAACCTTTTTAAGCGTTCCGCAGCGATGCTGTTGGCAGGACTGATGGCAGTTTCCATGAGTGCATGCGGCGGCAGCAGCGCATCCGGCAATGACTCCGGCGATTCCCAGGCAAGCAGCAGCGGCGACACCCATAAGCTGAGCGTAGTGCTCAAGACCACCTCTTCCGAATACTGGAGCTACGTTATCGCAGGCATTGAGCAGGCGGAAAAGGATCTCGGCAACGTAGAAGTTGACGTACGCGGTGCAAACAGCGATACCGACTTCGACGGCCAGCTGAACATGGTAGAGACCATTGTAAACGCAGATATGTGCGAGGCGATCGCTATTGCACCGCTGCAGGCAGACCAGATCGCAAATGCACTGACCGGCGTCAAGATCCCGGTGCTGGCGATCGACACCAATTTCGATCAGGCGGAAACCTTTATCGGCACGGCGCACGAGGACGCTGCATATCAGGGCGGTAAGTATGTAGCCGAGAAGATCGGTAAGGGCGGCAAGGTTGTTATTCTGGCGAATATCCAGGGCGAGTCCACCTCTGAGGCTCGTGTAGCCGGTTACAAGAAGGCACTGGAAGAAGGCGGCTGCGAGATTATCTCCACGCAGTACACCGACGGCGTAGGCGACAAGGCTGTTACCGTAACCGATGGCGTTCTCCAGTCCTTCGCGGACATCGATGCGATCGTATGCTGCGCAGACGATGTTGCGCTCGGCGCATCCCGTGCCATCAAGCAGGCAGGCCGTGACGGTGACGGCATCATCGTATGCGGCTTCGACGGCATCTCCTCCGGCGTACAGGCAGTTGTTGACGGCGAAATCTCCTGCACCGTTGCACAGGACCCGTACAACATGGGCTACCAGTGTGTTAAGAGCCTGCTCGACGTTGTAGAAGGCGAAAAGCTGGATGACTTCATCGACACCGGCTGTAAGGTTATTACTCCGGACAATGCACAGGAGTATCTGGACAAGCTGAAGAGCCTGGTATAAGCATCATTTTCTGATCCCTCATCTCACTCTCGCACTTGGGAAAACGCTCCAATGTTCTTCCCATTCTTCATGTCATTAAGACATACTCTCTAATATTTTTTATTCTCTCTCTTTTAACTAACCCATAAGTTTTCTTCTCATATTGCTGGAAAAGCCGCTTATGCGGCTTTTCCTATACCCCGATTCGGTTTGGCGAAAGGATATTTGACCAATGTATCAGATTTTGAAAAAGCAAACGCTGAACGCAAACACCAAGCTGATGGTGATCGAGGCACCGCACGTTGCCCGCAAGGCAGAGCCGGGTCAGTTCATCATCCTGCGTGTCAGCGCAGAGGGCGAGCGTATTCCGCTCACGATCGCAGATTTTGACCGCGAAAAGGGTTCTGTCACCATCATTTTTCAGGAGGTCGGCGCAACGACGATGGCGCTCGGCGCGCTGAACGAGGGCGACTGCCTGCATGATTTTGTCGGTCCGCTCGGCAAGGCGAGCGAGCTTGAGGGTCTCAAGAAGGTCGCTGTTGTCGGCGGCGGTCTGGGCTGCGCTATCGCATATCCGCAGGCCAAGAAGCTTCACGAAATGGGCGCTGAGGTTGACCTGATTGCCGGTTTCCGCAGCAAGGACATCATCATCCTCGAGGACGAGATGAAGAACGCTTGCACCAACCTGCACATCGTGACCGACGACGGCTCGAACGGCCGCAAGGCTCTGGTTACACAGGTGCTCAAGGAGCTGATCGACGCGGGCAACCAGTACGATGCTGTTATTGCCATCGGCCCGATGATCATGATGAAGTTTGTCTGCGAGACCACCCGCCCGTACGGCATTAAGACCATCGTTTCCATGAACACCATCATGGTTGACGGTACCGGCATGTGCGGCGGCTGCCGTCTTACCGTTGGCGGCGAGACCAAGTTCGCCTGCGTTGACGGCCCGGATTTCGACGGTCACCTCGTTGATTTTGACAGTGCAATGCGCCGCGGTGCCATGTACAAGGCACAGGAGCGCGCGGCAGTAGAGCGCCGCGAGGAGCATTGCAATCTGTTCAAGAAGGAGGTCAAGTAATCATGCCGAATATGAATCCTAAAAAGTGTCCGATGCCCGAGCAGGCGCCGGACGTCCGCAATAAGAACTTTGAAGAGGTAACGCTCGGCTACACCGCTGAAATGGCGATCGAGGAAGCACAGCGCTGCCTGAACTGCAAGAACAAGCCCTGCATGACCGGCTGCCCGGTACAGGTCAAGATTCCGGAGTTCATCTCTCTGGTTGCAGAGGGTAAGTTCCTCGAGGCCGCTGCCAAGATCAAGGAGACCTCCGCACTGCCGGCTGTCTGCGGCCGTGTCTGCCCGCAGGAGAGCCAGTGCGAGTGCCACTGCGTGCGCGGCATCAAGGGCGAGCCGGTAGCCATCGGCCGTCTGGAGCGCTTCGTTGCCGACTACGCGCGCGAAAACAGCACCGAGAAGGCAGTAAAGCCGGAGTCCAACGGTCACAAGGTTGCCATCGTTGGTGCAGGCCCGGCCGGTCTGACCTGCGCAGGCGATCTGGCTCGTATGGGTTACGAGGTTACCGTTTTCGAGGCGCTGCACACCGCAGGCGGCGTACTCATGTACGGCATTCCGGAGTTCCGTCTGCCGAAGGCTATCGTGCAGAAGGAGATCGACACGCTGAAGGACCTCGGTGTTGAGTTTGTTCTGAACTTCGTTGTAGGCCGTTCTGAGACCATCGACGAGCTGTTCGGTGACGGTTACGAGGCCATCTTTGTAGGCTCCGGTGCCGGTCTGCCGACCTTTATCGGCGTTCCGGGCGAGAACGCAAACGGCGTTTACTCCGCGAACGAATACCTGACCCGCATCAATCTGATGAAGGCGTACAAGGAAAACTCCGACACCCCGATCTACCACGCCAAGAAAGTCGCTGTTGTCGGCGGCGGCAACGTAGCAATGGACGCTGCCCGCTGTGCAAAGCGCATGGGCGCGGAAGAGGTCTACATTGTTTACCGCCGTTCCGAGAAGGAGCTTCCGGCTCGTCTCGAGGAGATTCACCACGCGAAGGAAGAGGGCATTGTGTTCAAGTTCCTGACCGCGCCGCTCGAGGTGCTGTCTGACGAGAACTTCAACGTCACCGGTCTCAAATGCCAGCAGATGGAGCTGGGTGAGCCTGACGCATCCGGCCGCCGCCGTCCGATTCCGGTCGAAGGCAGCGAGTTTGTGCTTGATCTGGACTGCGTTATCGCGGCAATCGGCACCAGCCCGAACCCGCTGATCCGTCACACGACTCCGGGTCTGGAAACCAACCGCAAGGGCTGCATCGTGGCTGATGACGAGCACGGCATCACCTCCAAGGACGGCGTGTTCGCCGGCGGTGACGCTGTTACCGGTGCGGCTACCGTTATCCTTGCCATGGGCGCAGGCAAGCGCGCTGCCGCTGCAATGGACGAGTACATTAAGAATAAGAACAAGTAATTTTTGCTTGATATGAGGAAAACCAGGTTGTGCATTAAGCCGCAACCTGGTTTTTGCAGTGCGTTCGATATGGCAGCGACAAGGAAGCCGGCTACCAGCCAACAACTGACGGAAAACTCCAAAACCGACGAACAGAAATCATATAGCAGGCCGTATAGGGACGGACGAGAGTGCTGCTCTCCGGTTCCAACATGCATCTGGAGCATTCGCCGCTGTCATCGGTGTCGCAGCATCTATGGCATCTCTGACGCCGTCCGCGTGCGCGCCGGCACTGCTCATCTTCGGACCGGGGCATATGACGTCCGCGGTGTGCTCAAGGCGAACCTCGTGTTCCTTGTGCTGTCTCTTGCGGCCTGTCTTGTTGTGGTCTATCCGCTCGCCTCTGCGATGTTTGGATAAGCAAAGCGTTTGCGCAGATAAAATCCCCCTTGATGCCGGCCCGGTATCAGGGGGATTGTCTGTTTTTGTTCGTTCGGACGGAAATACCAGTGAATGGTTCTGATAACAGCAGATTTTATGCAAAACACAGCGCTCAGCGCGCCGAAAAATGTATGGGTCTAAATTCACATCTTCGGGCGCCATCGCCGCACCCATGTTGGCCGCGTCCTTGACGCCCATTTCGACCATTTTGCCGAACAGGACATGCGTCACGCGCACATCGCACGGCTCCGCGCCGTTCGGCACCGGCGCACTGCCGAGAATAGCCGCGCCTGCCGCAGTAGTTGTCCATTGTGCGGTTGGTGTGCGCTGCCCGCCGTAGGCCAGCGGAAAACGGTACTGCCGCTCTGCCGAGCAGAAATGCGAGGAAGCTGCCGCAAGCAGGCGGTCTGCCGCGCCGCTCTCGACCAGACAGCCGCCGAGCGCAAGACCCTGTGCCATCGTCGAGCATGCACCGTACTGCCCGAGATAGGGCACATTCGCGTGCATGGACGCTAAAAACGAGCCGATGCACTGGTTGAGCAGGTCGCCTGCAAGGATCAGGTCGAGCGAACGCTCGGGCAGGGTGGCTTTGCGCAGCGCAAGCCGGATGGCGGTCTTTTGCAGCTCGCTCTCCGCCAGCTCCCACGAGCGCTGTCCCATCCGGTCATTCTTCGCCACATAGTCAAACCGTTCACCAAGCGGACCTTCGCCCTCTTTTTTGCCGACTGCCGCCGCGTGTCCGAGCAGATACGGCCGGTTTTCGAGCGCAAGCGTGCGCTTGCCGATGCGCTTTATCATACCGAACCGCCTCCTGTCAAAAAAAGAATGAGACCGTAGATGACGCTTGCCGAAATGCCGTACACCAGCACCGGTCCCGCGATAACGAACAGCTTTGCACCCAGACCGAGGATCAGTCCCTCGCTTTTGAACTCCATCGCTGGAGAAACAATGGCGTTTGCAAAGCCGGTGATCGGTACAATCGTGCCTGCTCCCGCATATTTTGCAAGCTTTTCGTACAAATGCAGGCAGGTGAGCAGGGCGCCGAGAAACACCATCGTGATGGCGGTTGCGGCGGCTGTGTCTTCGGTATCCAGTCCGCGAGAGAGCCACAGCTGCCGCACACCCTCACCGGCCGTGCAGATCGCACCGCCGATGAGAAACGCCAGCAGGCAGTCGCGCCACAGCGGCGAATTCGGGCTTTTGCGTTCGAGCAGCTGTTGATAGGTTTGTTTATCCAGTTTCATGCAAGGTTCCCCTTTCTGTACGCGTAGTTTGCCCAGCCGTTCCGGGATTATCCATCTGACCCTGTAAAATAAATACGAACTGACCATTTTCGACAGACCATATTCGCGGTATGATAAATAAAACACATCAGATTAGGGGGATTTTTGATGGAATCCAAGAAGAAAGCGTTTTCGCTGTACGACATCGTGATGATCGGTCTGATGGCGGCAGTGGTATTCGTTGTTACCATGTTCCTGTCCATCCGCATTCCGACGCCGACAGGCACTACTATGATCAAGCTCGCAAACGCGTTCGTGCTGCTGTGCGGCCTGCTGCTCGGACCGGTTCGCGGCGGTCTTGCTGCCGGTATCGGCTCGATGATCTTCGATCTGATGACGCCGGAGTACGCACCGGAGGCGTGGATCACCTTTCTGCGTTTCTTCCTGATGGCATGGCTGTGCGGCGTGATCGCTTACGCCGGTGCCGCTGCCGCAAAGAAGTTTGCGCGCAACCTCGTGGCGTGCCTTGCAGGTGCGGTGTTCTCGTCGCTGCTGTACATGCTCAAGGGCATTATTGAGCTGATGATCGGCGGCAGTGCTCTGGTTCCGGCTTTTGTGGCCAATATTCCGAAGCTGATGACCTCGCCTCCGAATATCATTATCGCGGTAGTTGTTGCAATGGCGCTTCTGCCGGCGCTGCAGAAGGCGATGAATTCGACCTCGTTCGGCCACCATATGGCAGAAAAGTAAAGGCAATGTCGCACAATTAGAACTGCGGCGCGTCAGTACGCAAAATTTACTCGCAAACCGCTCTTGCCTAATGGTGTGGTATTACCTGCAAATCCGTTTGAGGACGCGCTCACTGATTACCGGTGGGCGCGTTTCTCATGCTTTGCAGAAAGTCGGATTTCGTGGTATACTGTAGTCATCTAAAGAAAAGCACAGCGAGGAGGAAAACAGTATGGCGGATTTTGTATCGCATCATCTATTTGGCAGGCAGGCGCTGACGGTGTTTCCCGCACCGGCGCAGCGGGCAGCGGCGTGCCGTCCGGCATGCTTTTTCTGGGGCTGTCAGGGACCGGACCCGCTGTTTTACCGGAAAATCCTGCTCGGCAGTCCGCTGCATAAGCTGGGCAACCGCATGCACTCGGAGAAAACGGACGAGCTGTTTGCGGCGCTCTCGCGTGCGGTGCGCGACCTGAGCGGTGACGCGCAGGAGATCGCAGCGGCGTATTTCTACGGCTTTGTGTGCCATTATGCGCTCGACAGTGAGATTCATCCCTATGTTTACTGCCGGCAGGTGCAGTTCTGCACCGAAAATCCGAAGCTGTCCGCGTCGGCGGTGCACAGCCGCATTGAAAGCGACATTGACTATCTGATCTACGAACGCGCATGCCATCGCCCCATCACTGAGTTCGATCCGGAGGAACGCTACCGGCTTTCGCCGGTCGAGCAGGCGGTGCTGTCGGTTGTGCTGCACGCAACGCTCAAAACCGTGTACGGAGCGGACGTTTCCACGCATGATCTGCGCCGTTCGTTCGCGGAAATGACCTCGTGGGAGAGTTTTCTCTATTCGGAGAGCCGCGCCGTCTATCGCGGAGCGAAAAAGGCGGAAGCCCTGCTCGGTCGAGGCGCCCTGCTCACCGGTCACATGAAGCTCGAGCGTCCGGCGTGGGATGCGCTCAATCTGGCTCATCAGCCGTGGCATAACCTGTGGAAACCGGACGAAACCCGCACGGATTCCGTTCCGGAGCTGTTCGGTCTGGCGCGTATTCGTGCCGCTTCGCTCGCCGGACAGTACGCCGCGCAGTTTGACGCAGGCTGGCTGATGCACTATCACTTTGATGAGCCGTTCGACAGCGGCAACCCGAAAAAATTGATAATGGAAAATGAAATGTGAGTGCATTTTCATTTGTCATTGCGATTGCAACAGAAAAGACTGTAAAAGACAAAAGACGCCTGAAAAGGCGTCTTTTGTGAGGCTGTCGAAAAACTATCGTTTTCCGAGCAGCCTCTCGCTCGAAACCACGCTTTCGAGCGAATACTGAAGAAAAACCGCGCCCTAACGGGCACATTTTTTCTTCCCTTGTATAAAAAGTCAGGTCCACGCCCCGACTTTTTATGAATTTGCTTCGCAAATTCTATTTTATGCGTGCTGCCGCACGAAGCGTAAAAATTAAAATAATACTTCTTTGACAGACTGACAAAAGACGCCTAAAAAGGCGCCTTTTCTGTTAGACACCGCTACTTTTCTGTTAGTCGCGGCTATTTTTGACCTGATTTCTTTGCAATACGGCAATGCCTGTGGTAAAATTGTAGGAAATCCGAAAGGAGGTGCAGCGACCGTGCAGTATGTGCTGTACTATTTTATTGCAGTCAGCGTCATCGGCGCGATTGTCTGTATTTACGATAAGCTCGCCGCGGCTCGCGGCTGGAGGCGTGTGCCCGAGCGCACGCTGTTTTTCTGGGCGCTGATCGGCGGCGGGCCGGGCGTGTACGCCACCATGCTCATCATCCGTCACAAGACGCTGCACCATATTTTCATGCTCGGCATACCGGCAATTATGATTCTGCAGGGAGCAATTATTGTTGGTATTTATAACATTCTGTATATGAAGGGACTTCTATGACAAACGCACTTATCCATATTTTCATCCGCGATGCGGAAAACACCGGCGATTCGCAGGTGCGTGAAAAATTCGGCGTGCTGTCCGGCGCGGTCGGACTGGCATGCAACCTGTTCCTGTTTGCACTCAAGCTGATCATTGGTCTGCTTACAGGGTCGATTTCCATCGCGGCGGACGCATTCAACAACCTGTCGGACGGTCTGTCCTGCCTGATTTCCATTGTCGGCTTCAAGGTTTCCGGCAAGGAGCCGGATGCGAAGCACCCGTTCGGCTACGGACGCACCGAATACATCGCGGGACTGATCGTCTCGTTCATCATCATTCTGGTCGGCTTCGAGTTCTTTAAAACCTCGCTCGACCGCATTCTGCATCCGGCTGCCGTAGCGTTCTCGGCGGTGCTGATGGGAATTCTTGCCGTATCCATGCTGGTTAAGCTGTGGATGGGCGCATTCAACGTCAATATCGGCCGCAGAATCGATTCTCCGGTGCTGATGGCGGCCGGTCAGGACAGCCGCAATGATGTTGTTACTACGGCTGTTGTTGTACTCGGCATGGTAGCCAGTCGGTTTACTACGCTGCCGGTGGACGGATATGTGGGTGTTGCCGTTGCCGCGTTCATCCTCTGGTCGGGCATCGGCATTGCGAAGGATACGGTTGCGCCGCTGCTCGGCGAAGCCGCCGATCCGGTGGTTGCCCGCAATATCCGGCGGATTGTAATGGAATCCGACCATATTGCCGGCGTACACGATATGATCATCCACAACTACGGTGCAGGACGCTCGATTGCGTCGCTGCATGCCGAAGTGCCGAGCGACTCGGACTTTGTGGCTGTGCACGAGGAAATCGACGAGGCCGAAAAGCGTGTCTGGCAGCAGACCGGTGTGTATCTGGTCATCCACATGGATCCGATCGATATCAATAATGCGTATGTCAACGCGCTGCGTGAGCAGACCGACGGCGTGCTCCGTGAGATCGACGGACAGCTTACCATGCACGACTTCCGCGTAGTGGACGGCAAACGCCAGATCAACCTGATTTTCGACGTTGTTGTGCCGTTTTCCTATGATGAGGATGCCAAACGCGACCTGCTGATGAAGATCTATGACAGCCTGAAAGCGATTGACTCGCGCTATAATCCGGTTGTAACGCTCGATCATCAGATGTGATAAGAAAATAATAGGCAGAAAAAGGAGGTGCTTTCGCATCTCCTTTTTCTGCTAAAAATAGCATAGCAAAACGGTAGGGAACAAAATAATCCGCGAAAACGGCAAGTTATCATTGCAATAACCCGAAAATTTGCTATAATGAAGATAGCGTTTTTACGCTTTATCAGATAACATTATTGTTTGGGGGAATTTAAGTGAGCTTTTTCTCGGGCCTGCTTTCCGCACTTCCCGGTGCAGTGGCGCAGGGTTTGATCTGGGGACTGATGGCGATCGGCGTATTCATCACCTTTAAGGTGCTCGATCTGGCCGACCTGACCGTCGATGGTACGATGGCGACCGGCGGTGCGGTGTGCATCGTTATGATGACGCACGGCGCGAATGTATGGGTGGCAATGCTGTGCGCTTTCCTTGCTGGCATGCTGGCCGGACTTATTACCGGTATTCTGCATACCTGTATGGGTATTCCGGCGATTCTGGCCGGTATTTTGACACAGCTGGCGCTGTTCTCCATTAACCTGCGCATTATGGACAAAAAAGCAAATGTAGCGATCAATCCGGACAACTACAAGCTGCTTGTATCGCTGCGCAACGTCAAGAAGCTGACTATCGAAAATCCGATTTTCGTTGCGGCTGTCTTTACGATTGTGGTTATCGCACTGCTGTACTGGTTCTTTGGTACTGCACTCGGCTGCTCCATCCGTGCGACCGGCGCAAACCCGAACATGAGCCGTGCACAGGGCATCAATGTTGATTTTGTCAAGGTGCTCGGCCTGATGCTGTCCAACGGTCTGGTTGCGCTGGCAAGTGCGCTGTACTGCCAGTATCAGGGCTTCGCGGATGTCAACGCGGGTCGTGGCGCTATCGTTATCGGCCTTGCCGCTGTCATCATCGGTGAGGTGCTGTTCAGCCGTATTTTCCGCAACTTTGCGCTGCGTCTGCTCGGCGTATCGCTCGGTGCGGTTGTGTACTATCTGGTTATTCAGGTGGTCCTCAACCTCGGCCTGAATACCAACGACCTGAAGTTGATCTCGGCTTTCGTCGTTGCAATCTTCCTTGCTGTTCCGTACTGGAAGGGCAAGTATTTCCGCGGTGCAGCCAAGAGCGCCGCAAAGACTGATGCGAAGGAGGCCAAGTAACATGCTGCAGCTCAAAGGGATTTACAAGACCTTCAACGCGGGCACGGTAAACGAAAAGCGTGCCATTGACAACCTGAACCTGACCCTTGAGGACGGTGATTTTGTCACCATCATCGGCGGCAACGGCGCCGGCAAGTCCACCACGCTGAACCTGATCGCAGGCGTGTATCCGGTGGATGCGGGCATGATTCATCTGAACGGCTACGACCTGACCGGTCTGCCCGAGCACAAGCGTGCGCGCTTCCTCGGCAGAGTATTTCAGGACCCGATGATGGGTACTGCCGCTACCATGGGTATCGAGGAGAATCTGGCGCTGGCATACCGCCGCGGTCAGAAGCGCGGCCTCGGCTCCGGTATCACGAACGAGGAACGCGAGCTGTATCGTGAAAAGCTGGCAACGCTCGGTCTGGGACTGGAGAACCGCATGACCAGTAAGGTCGGTCTGCTGTCCGGCGGTCAGCGTCAGGCACTGACCCTGCTGATGGCCACCCTGCGCAAGCCGGATCTGCTGCTGCTTGACGAGCATACCGCAGCGCTCGATCCGAAAACCGCAGATAAGGTGCTGCAGATCACCGAGGAGATCGTCGCACGCGACAACCTCACCACA
Source organism: Butyricicoccus sp. OF27-2pH9A (assembly GCF_027693185.1). NCBI lineage: Bacteria > Bacillati > Bacillota > Clostridia > Eubacteriales > Butyricicoccaceae > Butyricicoccus > Butyricicoccus sp. OF27-2pH9A. The sequence goes on along the minus strand of NZ_JAQEXK010000012.1, from coordinate 7,513 downwards.
TTGATGGTAACGCATAACATGAAGAACGCCATCCAGTACGGCAACCGTCTGATTATGATGGATGCCGGTCGAGTTGTCGTTGATATCCGCGGTGAGGAGAAGAAGAACCTCACCGTCCGCGACCTGCTCGAGAAGTTCAATATCGAGAGCGACCGTATGCTGCTCAGCGAATAAGGCGAATAGAAAGACCCCGGAACCTGGTTTCGGGGTCTTTTTATGTTCATTTTTCATTTTCCAATCGCAATTCTCCATTGATTTGCCAACCGAGCGGCGTTCGCCGGAACAAAGCATTGTGCAGCCCTGTCAGCGCCTGCCATGTGGCTCGATCGGTAATGCCGGTCTCGGGCAGCTGAAAAATTTTCTGTGCATGTCTGACAGCGGACTGTGTATCCGTATCGTACTCGCCGGTGAGCGGCACGGCGGCAATCCGGTTATAATGCGGCGCAGTTTCGCCCAGCATGAGCTGGAGCACATACACCGTGGGACTTTTCGCGCCCGGCTTCAGCACGGCATCGCTCTCCGGCGGGAAGAATGCCGTCTGCATGGGAAGTGCATCGGCGGCGATAAGCGCGGCATATGTAGCATAGATGGCGTTCCATGTGCGCTGGTCGGCGATGCCCGTCACCGGAAGGCAGTTCTGCTGCTGGTATTCGCGCACGGCAGCGGCAGTCTTTGCATCCCAGATGCCGTCCGGCACGAGCGGTGCAGCGCTGCCCTCAGCCTGCTGAATACGCCGCAGAAAGGTCTGCAAATCGAAAATATGGCTGCATTTTTGTGCATCGGTGTACAATCACGTTGCCTCCTCTCCGACGGGATAGCCGGGATACTGTCCTCTGGCACTCTGGCTGCCGACCAGCACGGTTTCGGCGAGATCGGCCATGCCTTCCCAGGTCAGCGGACCGATAGCGCCCGTGGTGGGCAGACCGAGCAGCGACTGGATGACTGACACCGAGGACTCGGTCGCGTCTCCGAAAATGCCGTCTACCGTGACAGCGGGCACTTCGGCGTAGCCGCGGGCGATGATGTTGATGAGCTGCTGCGCCTGCCGCACGGCTTCGCCGCGCATCCCCTTGACAAGAAAGGTCTCCGGCAGGCCGATAAATTCCTCGAGCCACTCCTGCTCAGGCTGGGCGAGCAGTACGGACTGGTAGGTGGAAAGCAGGGCATACCACGTCTCTCGATCCACCACACCGGTGATGGGCAGGCCGACAAGCCGCTGATACGCAGCCACGGCTTCGCGGGTCTGCGGACCGAAAATACCGTCGATCTGTCCCGCCTGCCAGCGCGGCAGCGCATCGTAAAATTCGCCGACAATGGCAAGAAAATACTGCAAAAGCTGTACGCCCGGGCCGCTCATGCCCTCGGTCAGCCGCTCGGGGTACTGGCGGGAGATCTCACTGAGTGTCAGTCCCTCGCTGTTCAGCTCGCTCAGGCGCTTGACATTATTATAAATGAACGCGATGCGGTACCATGTTGCCGGGCCGACAAGGCCGTCCTCGGTGAGGTTGAACTGCCGCTGGAACGCCCGCACGGCGCGTTCGGTGTCCGCGCTGAACACGCCGTCCGTGGGATAGATTTTTGGAATGTTCGGGAAATTGGTCGAAATGCGGTTGAGGCGGGTCTGGACAGTGCGGACATCCTCGGAAAAGTCGCCCAGCCGCAGTGTCACGCCGGGGAACGACCCGCCGAGGTTGGGCGAGAGCGGTGCACCGGTGACGAAATTGATGTCGCTGCCGTAAAACGACTGCAAGATCTGCTCGGCGGAAAGTCCCTGCTCGGCCAGCGGCACGGTTCCCCACTGGCTCAGGCCGCCCGGACAGGTGACGGTCGTGCCGTTACAGTACTGCGCGAACAGCGGCTCGACCGCATCGCCGCGGGTGAGGTAAGTGCCGATCATATCATCTACAATGGTGGAAATATTCTCGAAAATATCCCGTCCGGGCACAAAGGACTGGTCATACCGCGTGGAATTGGTGATATCAAAATCGTAGCCTTGCGCGCGGTACCATTCGGTGAATACACGGTTGAGCACATAGGACATTTGTGCATACACGTTGGCGCGGATGGCCTGCTCGGGCCAGGTCGGATAAATCTCGGACGAGGCAACATTTTTGATGTAATCGGCAAACGGTACGGTGATATTCTGCGCATTCGAGGACGGCGCACCGAGGTGCACCGTGATGGTTTCCGGTATGGAAACATAGGGTTCGGGCAAAGCAATCCCTCCTTTTACGGATTCTCCGGCAACTCGGGATCGAGTGCTTGCGGCGCACCGGTGGCGGTCAGGTCGGTCTGCGCAAAGCTCTGGTTTTCCGCGAGCGGTGTAAGCGCCACGGGCAGCATGGTCGGCACGCCGGAGAACATGGCGATGTGCAGCGCGGTCAGCGGCGTGTAGCCCTCGGCGGAGATTTCGACCGTGTAGACCGCAAACGGCGGACCGCTGCCCGGGCTCAGCGAGTTGCTGCGCGGCGGCGTTGTCAGCACCATGGACGGCGTCATGCCGCCGGAGTCGGTCGTGACCGAGTAAAGCAGCGTGCGCATGCCGGTCTCATCCGGCGCGGTGGAGACGGAAACGATGGCGTTTTCAAGCGGCAGCGCGCCTAACGCGGTCGTGACGAGTACACGCAGCTCGGCGGTGCCGTCGGTCAGTTCAGCCATGAAAAAACCTCCTTGTCAGCAGGTGGAAAAACAGATATACTAAAGGTAACAGCCGCAAAGGCGGCAAAATCTCGAAAGGCGGGGACAGTATGCAGGATTACAAAACGATGATCTCCATGTGTGCAGAGCAGGAGGAGAAGTTTCAGTTTGAGCATTTTTCGCGCAAGGATGCGCTGAAAATCGGCCTCAAGCTGCATGAAAACGCAAAGGAGCAGCCGGTTGCGGTTGAGATTACGGTGAACGGTCTGGTCGTGTTCCGCTGCTTCGGTGAGGGCGCAAAGCCGGACAGCGAACTGTGGCTCGCGCGCAAGCGCAACGCGGTTGACCTGATGGAAACGTCCTCGCTGCGGTTTTTCGCAGAGCTGGAGGACGCAGGTGAGACCTTCGCGGACCGCAAGCTCGACCCGAACGAGTACGCCGCAGGCGGCGGTTTCCCGATCCGGCTGCGCGGTACCGGCGTGATCGGTTCCATCTGCGTTTCCGGTTATCCGGATCATGTGGATGATCATCAGCTTATCATTAACACACTGGCGGAGTATTTCGCATAATTGAGCATTTTAAATGGAGAATGGAAGATGAACGTATCATTTTTCATTCTCCATTATTTTTATACTATTTTGACATGATAATGCCGGAACCATCGGTCAAGCTGGATGATATACGCGAAAATCTGCGGGGTGCGCATCAGCTGTCCGAACCACGGTTCGGCAAGGCTTTCCGGTCGCTGCATGAGTTTTTGTACGGCATTCCGGTCGAACAGGGAAGCGGCGACCGAGGTGTTATCCTCGAAAATACGGCGGACATAGTCCGCGCACAAGCGGGTATAAACCGGATGAAAGGTTTTCGGATACGGACTTTTCTTGCGGTAAACGATCTCTTTGGGCAGTTCATTGGCGAACGCGCGGCGCACGATGCCCTTCTCACGTCCCTCGAGCGATTTGAAGTCCCACGGCATATTATAGGCATATTCGACAATGCGGTGGTCGCAGAAGGGCACGCGAACCTCAAGACCGGAGTACATGCTCATGCGGTCCTTGCGGTCGAGCAGGGTCGCCATGAACCAGTCAAGATTGAGCACGAACATTTCACGCATCCGGGCTGCTTTTTTGTCATCGGACGGCAGTCTGGGTGCGCGGGCGCAGGTGTCGCGGTAGTGCTGGTGCACAAACTCCTCGCCGTTTCTAACGGCATCCGGTGTGAGCAGACCCAGCCGCAGACCGACCGACCGTGACCACGGAAACGTATCTTCAAACAGAATTTCCTCACGGTGGTACCACGGATAGCCGCCAAATAACTCGTCGGCGCACTCGCCGGACAGGCAAACGGTGGTTCCGCCGCGCTTGACGGCCGCACAGAACAGCAGCAGGGAGGAGTCCACATCGGCCATGCCGGGCAGCGCACGCGCATCCGTCGCGGGGAGCAGGGCCGCGCACAGTGCCTCCGGTTCGAGCACAACGCGATGATGGTGCGTACCGAGAAAATCCACCATTTGATCAATATACGAATCGTCACTATTAGGTTGAAATATACTCTTTGTAAAATATTTATCGTTGTCCCGATAATCCACCGACCAGGTATGCAGCGTTTCGCCGCGGGCCGCGTAATCTTTCGCCGCCAGCATGGACAGGATGGACGAATCCAGTCCGCCGGACAGGAAACACGCCAGCGGCACATCGCTGACCAGCTGACGGCGGGCGGCATCGCAGATGAGCGTGTGCGTGCGCTCGACGGTAGTCGGCAGGTCGTCCTCATGCTCGTGCGCCTCGAGCTGCCAGTAAACGTGATCGGTGAAGTTTTCCGGAGTCAAAACGGCAAAATGTCCGGAGAGCAGCGACTTTATCTGCCGAAAAACACCGGATTCCGGCGGGCGAGCCGGACCGAGCAGCAGCAGCGTGCGCAGACCATCCTCGTCGAGCGCAGGCTCGATCTCCGGATGGCAGAGTACGGTGTCAATGGTCGAACCGAAGGTCAGACCGTTGCGAATGGGAGCGAAAAACAGCGGTTTCACGCCCAGCCGGTCGCGGCAGAGCGTCAGTCGGCGTTCGCGTTTCTCCCAGATAGCAAAGGCGAAAATGCCGTTCAGCCGCGAAAATGCGTCAGTTTTCCACTCAAGATAGGCGTGCAGCAGCACTTCGGTGTCCGAATGTCCGACAAACTCGTGCCCGCGCGACATAAGTTCTGTACGCAATTCCGGTGTGTTATATAACTCTCCGTTATATATAATAATAGTATTCCTGTCGGGAGAGTGCATCGGCTGCTTGCCGCCCTCCGGATCAATGACGATCAGCCGCCGATGGATAAGCGCTGCGTCCTCGTCAAAATAGGTGCCTTCGGCATCCGGGCCGCGCGGCGTGAGCGTGCGCTTCATGCCGTGCAGGATGGGTCCGCCGCGGCGTGCATCCCGTTCAAAATCCACAAAACCGCCGATACCACACATAGGCAGTTCCTCCTGAAAATAGTGATTTCTTTCTTTTATATGCACTCGAAACGGGAAATATGAGGTGGAATCCGAAATTTTCTTAAAAAGGAAAGCGTTGGCGGAAAAATGCGCGGTTTGCGTGCGATCTGCGTTCATTTATGCCGAGTATTGGAAGAAACGCACAAAATTTGGCGGCAGGATTTTATCAGTAAAAAGAATGTTAAATCCTTGACAAATGGTTTTCGGACGATATAATAGAGATAGACATGCTCCAAACAAGGGTATCGCTGGACGCGGCGCTGCGGCCACTGACCGTGTGCGCTGTGTTTTTGTGCGTATCCGCATTACTTATTTATTTGGGAGGTTTATGGCATGGATTTTAGGCTTACAAAAGAAGAAGCACTGTTCCAGAAGATGTGCCGCGAGTTCGCTCTGAACGAAGTAGAGCCGATCGCAGCTGAGATCGACGCGGAAGAGCGCTATCCGGAGGAAACCGTTCAGAAGCTGATGAAGTACGGACTGATGGGCATTCAGTTCCCGAAGGAAGTCGGCGGTTCCGGCGGTAACTATATTTGCTATTCTATCGCTATCGAAGAGATGAGCCGCGTATGCGGTACCACCGGCGGCATCATGTCCGCTCACGGCACCCTGGGTGCTTGGCCGATTTACGCTTTCGGTACTCCTGAGCAGAAGGAGAAGTGGCTGCGTCCGCTGATCGAGCCGAAGGAAGGCGCCAAGATCGGTGCATTCGGCCTGACCGAGCCGAACGCAGGTACCGACTCCGCTGCACAGCAGACCATGGCTGTTAAGCAGGAGGACGGCTCCTACATCATGAACGGCTCCAAGGTGTTCATCACCGGCGGCGGCCGTGCAGATACCTACGTTGTATTTGCTATGACCGACAAGACCAAGGGCAACAAGGGCATTTCTGCGTTCATCGTTGACAAGGACGACCCGGGCTTCTCCATCGGCAAGATCGAGCACAAGATGGGCATCCGTGGTTCTCAGACCGCAGAGCTGATCTTCGAGGACGTTCATCTGCCGGCAGACCGTCTGCTGGGCAAGGAGAACGGCGGCTTCAAGATCGCTATGATGACTCTGGACGGCGGCCGTATCGGTATCGCTTCTCAGGCTCTGGGCATCGCACAGGGCGCTCTGGATAAGGCTATCCAGTACATGAAGGAGCGCGTACAGTTCGGCAAGACTCTGGACAAGTTCCAGGGCCTGCAGTGGATGGTAGCTGACATGGCAACCCAGATCGACGCTGCTCGTCTGCTGGTTCGCCGTGCTGCATTCAACCACGATGTTGGTCTGCCGTTCACCAAGGAAGCTGCTATGGCTAAGCTGTACGCTTCTGAGGTTGCAATGGACGTTACCACCAAGTGCGTACAGATTTACGGCGGCTACGGTTACATCCGTGAGTACCCGATGGAGCGCATGATGCGTGACGCTAAGATCACCGAGATCTACGAGGGCACTTCTCAGGTTCAGAGAATGGTCATCGCTGGTCAGGTTCTGCGCTAAGAAAAGGAGGAAAACTGAACTATGAAGGCAATTGTTTGTGTAAAGCAGGTTCCGGATACCTCCGGCAAGGTTGCTGTTAATCCCGATGGCACCCTGAATCGTGCATCCATGCAGACCATCACCAACCCGGACGACCTGAACGCTGTAGAGGCTGCTCTGAAGCTGAAGGACGCTACCGGCTGCAAGGTCGTTGTTATCACCATGGGTCCTCCCCCGGCAGAGGGCATGCTGCGTGAGCTGATCGCTCGCGGCGCTGATGAAGGCGTTCTGGTTTCCGCTCGTGAGTTCGGCGGTTCCGATACCTTTGCTACTTCCCAGATCCTGGCTGCTGCTGTTAAGAAGGTTGGCCTGGAGAAGGACGACATCGTATTCTGCGGCCGTCAGGCTATCGACGGTGATACCGCTCAGGTTGGCTCTCAGATCGCTGAGAAGCTGGACATCCCGCAGGTTTCCTACGTTGCCGGCATCGAGAAGGATGGCGACAAGGTTGTTGTTAAGCGTATGCTCGAGGACGGCCACATGACCATCGAGACCCAGACCCCGTGCCTGCTGACCTGCATCAAGGAGCTGAACGAGCCCCGTTACATGTCCCTCAGCGGCATTATGGACTGCTACTCCGCTCCGGTTTCCGTATATGATTACAACACCCTGAAGGACGATCCGCTGATCGATCCGACCACCATTGGTCTGAAGGGTTCTCCCACCAATATCTTCAAGTCTTTCACTCCCCCGCAGAAGGGTCAGGGCAAGATGCTCGAGGGCGCTGACAAGGCTACCTGTGAGACTCTGGCGGCTGAACTGCTGAAGAAGCATATTATCTGATTGAAAGGAGAACAGAACAATGGCTGATTTTAATAACACCAACCTCGCCGATTTCTCCGGCGTATGGGTATTCTGTGAGCAGCGCCAGGG
>NZ_JAQEXK010000011.1:0-106902 GCF_027693185.1 Butyricicoccus sp. OF27-2pH9A | reverse complement strand
AAATTTTTTAGGTAGTCTACCTCCGCACGCAGCCGTTGAACCTCTGCCAGCAGATCTTCCGCTACCTCCTTCGGCAGCCGCTTTGGCGGACGGCCCTTACTGCTGCGGCCGCGCCGTTCAACGGCAAAGCCTTCCGGCCCTTCCCCCAGGTAGATTCGCTCCCATGATTTGATTCGATCTCTGCTGCTTACCTCAAATCTACGGCAGGTTTCGCTGTAACTCAATTTCTCTTCCTGCATGGTTTCAATCACCAGTTTTTTGAATTCCGGCGTATATCGTTTGTTTGGTACTCCTTTTGGCATAGCAAAACACCCCACTTGTTAGATAGTATATCATACTGTCTAACAAATGGGGTGCTGTTCAGACGGCTGTGCCTTTTCTTTACTCTAATCGAGTGTTACAGACAATGAAAAATGCAAAAAGAAACGTCATTCTTCATTTTCCATCCTCAATTCTCAATTCAGAATCTTTTCCATCTCCGAGATCATTTCATCAAACAGCTTTGTTGCGTCCTCGATCGGCTTCGGGCTTGCCATATCCACGCCTGCGCCGCGCAGCAGCGTGATCGGGTCGGCAGAGCAGCCGCCGGACAGGAAGCCGAGGTAATCCTTCACCGCCGGTTCACCCTCTCGCAGAATGTGGCGCGACAGTGCGATGGCAGCGGCGTAGCCGGTCGCGTACTGGTAAACATAGTAATCGTAGTAGAAGTGCGGGATGCGTGCCCATTCGAGCGAAATCTCCTCGTCTACGTTCATTTCCGGTCCGAAATACTGCTCGTTCAGCTTTTTGTACATCGCGCAGAGCGCTTCGGCGGTCGTGCCCTCGCCACGCTGGGTCATTTCGTTGGCGGCCAGCTCGAACTCAGCGAACATGGTCTGACGGTACAGCGTGCCGCGGAATTGCTCGAGGAAGTGGTTGATGAGGTACGCGCGCTCCTTTTTATCGGTCGTGACGGACAGCAGGTATTCCATCAGCAGGGCCTCGTTGCAGGTGGATGCAACCTCGGCAACAAAGATCACATAGTCCTGGTATGCGGTCGGCTGGGTCTTGTTGGACAGGTACGAGTGGATGGAGTGGCCCATCTCATGCACGAGCGTGAACACGTCGTCGAGCGTGCCCTTGAAGTTGAGCAGTACATACGGGTGCACGCGCGCGCCTGCCGAGTACGCGCCCGAGCGCTTGCCCTCGTTCTCGTACACGTCGATCCAGCCGTTGGCAAAGCCTTCGCGGAGCAGATTCAGGTAGTCCTCACCGAGCGGCGCAAGCGCCTTCAGTGCGATCTCCTTGGCCTCCTCGAACGTGAATTTCATTTCCACGCCGTCCACGACCGGCACATACAGGTCGTACATGTGCAGCTCGTCCACGCCGAGCAGCTTCTTTCTCAGCGCGACATAGCGGTACATGGGCGCAAACGAGCGGTGTACTGCATCAATCAGATTGCGGTAAATCTCGGTCGGCACCTCGTTGCCGTCGAGCGCGGCATCCAGTGTCGAGGGATATTTTCTCACGTTTGCGAAAAACAGTAGCTGCTTGAGCTGCGCGGACAGCGTTGCCGCCGAGGTGTTGCGGAACTGGCCGTACACCGAGTACAGCGAATCGAACGCGGACTTTCGCAGCACACGGTCGTAGGACTGCATCAGCGGGATGAACGTGCCGTGCGTGACGGGATGCTTATTGTCGTCCTTGTCCACTGCGTCCGGGAATTTGAGGTCAGCGTCGTTGAGCATGGAGTAAATGTCATCCGGGCTGGCGGCCATTTCGCCTGCAGCGGCGAGGATTGCCTCCTCCTTGTCGGACAGCACATGCTCTCGGCGGCGGCGAATGCGGTCGATATTCAGGCGGTACAGCTCCAGCTCGGGTACTTCAGCGTACAGACGGTTCATGTCCTCATCGCTGATGGCGAGCAGCTCAGGGGTCTCAAACGCGGCGGAAGACTGAATTTCGACCGCGAAGCGCGTCACCTGGCTGACCATCTCCTGATAGGCGGCGACGCGGGTGTCCTCATCGCTGCGGCGCTGGGCGTAGTGTACAAGCGCGTCAAATGCAAGGCTGATTTCATCATCCAGACGGAAAAAAGACAGCAGAACAGCGCCGCTTTCGGCCAGTCTGCCGCGGAATGCGGTGATGCGCGGAATGAACTCCTTGGCCTTCGCTAACGCGGCACGCCAGTCATCGTCGGTCGCAAACAGATCCTGAATCGCCCATTTGTCCTTTGCGGGCACATCTGCGCGGGCGGGAATTTTATTGTTTTCCATGGAAATACTTCCTTTCCGGTAGAGTTTTCTCCTCTTATTATGATACTCCAACCGCGGGATTCATGCAAGACCCTGTCGCAAAACTACCGTTTTGCCGACAAGAGGAACGGACCGTGGGCCGTTCCAGAGTCGTCCGAAAGTTCCTGTGCAGAAACTTTCTCCCTCTATAAGTCAAAAAAGTCAGGTACATGCCCTGACTTTTTTGAAATTTGCACAGCAAATTCTATTTCATGCGCGCTATCGCGCGAAAAGATTCGCTTGAGGATAGAAACCCTTGAATAAAAAATTATTCTTCCTCCGGCAGCGAACTGCCGTAGGTTTCGAGTGCGCGCTTGATATCATTCCATGCAAAACCGCGCCGCTGGAGTGTCGCAACGGCTTTTTCGACCTCTTTTCGATCGGAAACGTCACCGTGCAGGCGTTTTTCGAGCAGAGCCAGCATTTGCGCCTCATCCGGGGAGAAGGTCTGCATAGCCGCTTCTGCGGCGTCGCGGTCTATGCCGCGGCGGGTCAGCTCCTGTCGGATGCGTGCCGCGCCGTAGCCCTTGCGCGTGTAGCCGCGTACAACGCTTTCCGCGAAAAGCTCGTCATTGAGCATGCTGCGTTCGGTCAGCCACGCAAGCGCGTAATCGGCGGCTTCCTCATCATGACCCTTGGCAAGCAGCTTGTCGCGCAGCATTTTCGCACTCAGTGCCCGGTAAGACAGCTGTTTTGCCGCCATATCGAGGGCTGCGCGGTATTTATCCTCGCTCATTATTCTTCGTCGAGGTCGTCAAAATCGTCCGCGTCGATGGAGACTGCCTTGGAGGACGATGGACGCGGTGCCTTATCCGCAGGCTTTTCGGCCTTCTCGGTCGGCACAGCAGCGGAAGGACGTGCCGCATGGCTCTGCGCCAACTTGCTGCGCTCCTCGGCAACCTTTTCCATGATCTGCTTCTGTACGTCATCCGCGATGTCCGGATGATCCTTGAAATACTGCTTGGCAGCATCGCGGCCCTGACCCAGACGGGTATCGCCCATGGAGAACCACGCGCCGGATTTGCTGAGGATGCCGAATTCCACGCCGAGATCGACCAGCTCGCTCGTGCGGGAAATGCCTTCGCCGTACATAATATCGAACTCAGCCTGCTTGAACGGGGGAGCGACCTTGTTTTTTACAACCTTTACACGGGTGTGGCTGCCGATCAGTTCGGTGCCGTTTTTTAGATGCTCCACGCGGCGAACCTCCATGCGGACAGACGCATAGAACTTGAGCGCACGGCCGCCGGTGGTAACCTCCGGATTGCCGTAAATGACGCCGACCTTCTCACGCAGCTGGTTGATAAAGATGGCTACGCACTGGCTCTTGGCGATCGAGCCGGCCAGCTTGCGCATCGCCTGACTCATCATGCGGGCGTGCAGACCGACAAAGGAATCGCCCATTTCACCTTCGATTTCGGCGCGCGGTGTCAGCGCGGCAACCGAGTCGATAACCACGATGTCGATCGCGCCCGAGCGCACAAGCGCTTCCGCAATGTCCAGACCCTGCTCACCGGTGTCCGGCTGGGAGACCAGCAGGCTGTCAATGTCAACGCCGAGTGCCTTGGCGTAAACCGGGTCGAGCGCGTGCTCGGCATCGATAAACGCAGCCGTGCCGCCCAGCTTCTGTGCCTCTGCAACGCTGTGCAGCGCAACCGTGGTCTTACCGGAGGATTCCGGTCCGTAGATCTCAATGATTCGGCCGCGCGGCAGACCGCCGATGCCGAGTGCGAGATCCAGACCGATCGAGCCGGTCGGGATGTGTTCGATGTTCATGCCGGTGTTTTCACCCAGACGCATGACCGAGCCCTTGCCGAACTGCTTTTCGATCTGACCGAGCGCAGCGGCAAGTGCTTTCTTCTTATCAGCCGCAGGAGCGACCGGTTCCAACTGCTTTTTGGTAGCCATGATAGCATTTCCTCCTGAAAAAGTTACAAATATGCAAGCCGCAGAGCGGCGGTGTATTCGGATTCGATACACCCATTATAACAGGGTGCCGATTTGAATGCAATGATTTTATCGAAAATTTGTTCGATAAAATTTGATATAAAAAATCCTGCCTTTTCAGGCAGGATTTTCAACGGGTCTTATTTACCCTGTGCGTCGATATACGCCTTCGCATGCTGCTTAAGCTTGTCGAAGGTTTCCTCGCTCAGCACATGCTCGATGCGGCATGCATCCTCAGCGGCGGTCTCAGCGTCCACGCCGAGAGCGGTGAGGAACGCGGTGAGCACGGTGTGGCGCTCGTAAATGCTGGTGGCAATCTGCATGCCGGATTCGGTCAGTCCCAGCAGACCGTTCTGGTCGATGGAAACGTAACCGTTATCGCGCAGCAGGCCAACGGCACGGCTGATGCTCGGCTTGGAAAAGCCGGTGTAGTGCGCAACGTCGATCGAGCGCACCTGTCCATTTTTCTGCGTCAGAACCAGGATGGCTTCCAGGTAGTTTTCCGCGCTTTCCTGAATTTTCAATGCACGGACCTCCTTTTTCTAAGATACACTTTTCTGTAGGGCAGCACATGGGTTGGTCCTGCCGCGAAATTCTGTAATAGTATATCTATTTTATCATGACTTGCGTGTTTTTGCAATCTGCGTTGAACAAATTTCAAGCGGAAACAGCGGCTTGTGTTACGGCTGATCGGGCGGGAGCGGATTTTCCGGTGTATTCTGCGGCTCGTGCTGCGGTGCGGGAGCCGGCTGCTCGAACGGCTGCGGCTCGGGCATTTTGCGGTCAATGCTGCGCAGGGTGCGGTGCATGCTGAACAGCATCATAATAAATTCATAGCCGAGCCGTGCAGCAATATTTCCGACGATAAACAGCAGGATCGCCCAGAAAAAGTGGAAAAACAGCAGAATAACGCTGTAAACAGCCAGCGCAGCGACCGTCATGCAGTACAGGATTTTCAGCAGACCCTCGGTGTATGCGTGCCGGAAATTGAGAAAATCATGCAGCTTTGCTGCCGCGCCGTGGTAGTGATTCGGCTTGCGGACAAACAGCGTGTACAGCGCGATGCCGCCCGCAAGAATCAGTAAAAGTGCCAGAATCGGCAGAATCATTGAGAAAAGCGGTGTGTATGTATAGGTGTAAGCGTAATTCATGGTATGCACCTCTCCTTTGGAAATGGGTTGATACATTTTTAGTGTACCATATTCTGCGGGGTTGATAAAGAGAAAGTTGAATAATTGAGAATGGAGAATGCAGGTGAGGGGAAAATCGGTGTATTTATCAGGTAAGAATGGCGTTCTCTCAAACATCGGCAATCGTGTAATCGCAGGGACCGGTCAGTGACCGCCCGCATACCGTTAAATATTACGTTCATTTTCCATTCTCCATTCTCAATTTTTCATTTCAAACCGCCTACGACCATTGCAAATTTAATCAAAATGTTGTACTCTTGATGTACCACCGAACAGGAGAGATACCATGAAAATTTTGCACACTACACCCGCGCAGGACGGGTTTTATATGCCTGCGGAGTTTGCACCGCATGAGGGCTGCCTGATGATCTGGCCGGAACGCGCCGACAGCTGGCAGTACGGCGCCTATGCGGCCCGGAAAGCCTTTCTGCGTGTGATCGAGACGATTTCCGAAAGCGAAAGCATGACCGTGCTCTGCTCGGAAGGGCAGTATGACAACGCGCGTGCGCAGCTGCCCGACCGCGTTCGTCTGGTCGTGATGGAGACTGACGATGCGTGGGCGCGTGACGTTGGCCCGACCTTTGTTATCAACGGCAGGGGAGAGCGCCGCGGCATCGACTGGGGGTTTAACGCGTGGGGCGGCGATGTGGACGGCCTGTATCCCTCGTGGGAGAAGGACAACCGTGTGGCGCGCAAGTTCTGCGACCTGCTGAACAACGACGTATACGACAAACGCGATTTCATTTGCGAGGGTGGCTCCATCCACTCGGACGGCGAGGGCACCGCGCTCGTCACCGAAGCCTGCCTGCTGAGCGCGGGACGCAATCCCGATCTCACAAAGACTCAAATTGAGCAGGTTTTGTGCGATTATCTGGGCGTTTCCAAGGTGATCTGGCTGCCGCGCGGTATTTACAACGACGAGACCAACGAGCACGTTGACAACGTATGTGCTTTCACGGCTCCGGGCGAGGTTGTGCTCGCGTGGACGGACGACGAGACCGACCCGCAGTATGCGCTCTCCAAGGCCAGTCTGGATGCACTGGAAGCTGCGACCGATGCCAAGGGACGCAGGATCAGAGTGCACAAGTTGCCGCTGCCCAAGCCGGTGACCATCACCGCAGAGGAGTGCGACGGCCTTGACCTGTGCGACGGCGAGCCGACCCGCACCCCGGGAGAGCGTCTGGCGGCAAGCTACGTCAACTTCTACATTGCGAACGAGGCTGTTGTCATGCCCGCCTTCGGTGACCCGATGGATGAAAAGGCGCAGGCTATCCTGCAGGAGCTTTTCCCGACCCGCAAGGTAGTTGCGATTGCTGCCCGCGATATTCTGATTGGCGGCGGCAATATCCACTGCGTGACCCAGCAAATCCCGAAAGTGTAAAAATAGAGGACGAACCAAGCGGTTCGTCCTTTATTTTGCTGTTTTTACTTGAGCAGGCCGTTATCGGTGAAATAGTCGATCTTCATCGCGTGACGGACTCGATCGAGCGTGCCCTGAGCGGTCTCAGCGGCGATTTCGCTGCCCTTCTTGAGAATCTCGTAGACTTCAGGCAGGCGACCCTCCCACTGCGCACGGCGCTCACGCATGGGCGACAGCAGAGACTGCATGACGTTGTTCAGGAACTTCTTTACCTTCACATCGCCGAGTCCGCCGCGCTGGTAGTGCGCTTTCAGCTCGTCAAGGTTCTGGTAGTCCGGCAGGAATTCTGCGAAGTGCTCCGGCTGGCAGAACGCATCCAGATAGGTGAACACGGAATTGCCCTCCAGCTTGCCGGGATCCTGCACGCGGATGTGGTCCGGATCGGTGTACATGGACATGATCTTCTCACGAACGACCTCCTCCGGATCCGCAAGGTAGATGCAGTTGCCGAGCGACTTGCTCATCTTCGCCTTGCCGTCTGTGCCGGGCAAACGCATGCAGGCATTATTGGACGGAAGAACAATCTGCGGCATCGTCAGCGTTTCGCCGTAAACCGTGTTGAACTTGTGCACGATTTCACGGCACTGCTCGAGCATCGGCTCCTGGTCCTCGCCGACCGGAACAGCCGTAGCGTTGAATGCGGTGATGTCGGCTGCCTGACTGATCGGATAGCAGAAAAAACCGACCGGAATGCTGGCTTCAAAGTTGCGCATCTGAATCTCTGCCTTAACGGTAGGGTTGCGCTGTACACGGGACACCGTGACAAGATTCATGTAGTAGAACGTCAGCTCGGTCAGTTGCGGCACCATGGACTGGATGAAGATGTTCGACTTTTCCGGGTCAATGCCGACCGCAAGATAGTCCAGCGCGACCTTCATAATGTTCTGGCGCACGCGCTCCGGGTGCTCGGCGTTGTCGGTCAGCGCCTGTGCGTCCGCAATCATGATGTAAATTTCGTCATATTTTCTGGAATTCTGCAGCTTCACGCGCTCGGCCAGTGAGCCGACGTAGTGGCCGACATGCAGGTTGCCGGTCGGGCGGTCGCCCGTGAGAATGATCTGTTTCATATCGTAAACGCCCCTTAAAATTCGTTTTTCAGACAGGTTTTCCAGTTTTCGGGCAGTTCCACGTTGGAGGAAATCCACATGGCGAACATGCCGTTGAGCATCGTCCAGTAGCGCAGAAGCCGCCATCGTGTCTCATCCTGCGGAATGCCTTGCTTTTCCGCGATAGCGACAGCCACACGGCGGAAAACGGAAAACGGCGGGTAGTTGCCCTCGATCGGCTCAAGCGAGAACGTCAGCTTCTGGGATGCGTTGCGGAAATACGCGCTGAAATACGTCGGGTTGCGCATGTAAAAATCCAGATAGGCGGTGCCGAGCTGCTCCATGGTCTGCGGCAGGCTTTCGTCCAGACCGCTGAGCGTCAGCTCGAGTGTGCGCGTCAGCTCCTGCATGACGTAGGCACGGCAGGCGTCGATCAGGCGCTCCTTGCTGTCAAAGTGGCGGTAGATGGCGTTGTGACTCACGCCGCACTGCGTTGCCAGCCGCCGGAGAGAAAGATTTTCGAGGCCGTCCTGCGAGATCAGCGTGACCGCTTCCTCCAGCAGCTTGCTTTTCAGATTTCCGTGATGATACTGATCGGCCATTTTCTCACCTCGTTGTTTGTTGTAATGGGTTTATTATAGTCCTTGATGTTGTCGGTGTCAACATTAAAATGTCACAACGATAATCAATCGCATTTGCGAAAAATGCGTATAAAATGACGAATTGCACTATCAGGGTGAGAATTTATCGTTGCGGTGCAGGACAGGATGTTGATGATGTACACACTGTTTTGCGGCAAAAAAACACCGATACTCTCCGGAAAAACGGAGAATATCGGTGTTTGCAGCTGCGGTTTAGTAGATTACGACAGTCGAACCGATCGGTACGTTGTTGTAAATCCAGTTGATGTCGTTGTGCTTCATGCGTACACAGCCGTGCGAAACCGGATAGCCGCTGCTGAAGTCGTATTCGGTATCGGTGCCGGGATAGCACAGGCGGGAGTGGAACGCGTAGCCGGTGCCCGGGTAGAAGCCTACAACCGGACGAACTGTGTAAGTACCGGTGGTCCAGCCTGCCTTCAGCTTGTAGCTGACGGTGGTCACGCCGACCGGAGTCGGGGTGGAGGAAGCGCCGGTGCCGACGATAAAGCTCTTGGTCAGCTTCCAGTTGCCCTTGGAGCCGGTGAATACGTTTACATGCTGGTATGCGCGGTTGATCCAGACCAGATAATTGGTGTTGCTGGAGTAGCCCTTGGCGTTGATCCAGACCTCCTTGGTGGTCTTGGAGTAATCGTTGTTGGCCGCGTAGGACGTGGTGTAGTTGCCGCGGTAAACCGAGGATACCTGCTTGAGGATGGCGGCAGCATCGCGCTGTGCATACCACTCGGCAGAGTAATTCTCGATCGGAACGGTCTTCTGGGCGTAAACCTGCTCGGTCTCGCCGGTGGACGGGTTGTTGTAGAGCAGCTTAAAGCCAATCGCCGTGCTGGTCTTCATATTCTTGGTGAAGGTGAAAGTGCTGGTGTGGCTGGAGGTCTTGCCGTTGGTCAGCTCGAAGCTGTTGTTCGTGCAGCCCTTGATCGCGGAGCCGTCCTGATACCAGATTGCAGTACAGGTAACGCCTTCCTTTACGCCGGAGAAGCTGACCTTGGCAGTCAGCGAGCCGCCGGCCTTAACCTTATCCGGAACGGTCATCGTGATCTGAACGCCATCCAGACCGGGATCGATGTTGTCGATCGTGTGGTCGGCCTTAGCCGTTACCGTGCAGCCGACCATGCGGGTGTCTACGGTGCCGATCTTGCCGGTGCCGTCAACCGTGGTGTTCTTGCCGGCCAGAACCATCGTGCCGACCGTGCCGGACAGCGTGATGCGGTTGCCGGAGCCGCGCAGTACGGAAACGGTATCCGCGTCGCCCTTGAGCAGGATGGTGTTGTTGCTGCCGGTAATGGTGATGGCATCCGAGGTCATGCCTTCGAGCACGATCGTGCGGCCGGAAGCGGTGATCTCGATGTTGGAGACTGCGCCGCTGTAGCCAACGGAGCCGCCTTTGCCTGCGATAACGAGCGTGTTTACGGACGAAGTGTTGTCCATCTTAACATCCGCCGTGCCTGCCGGGTCAACAGCAAGCGTGGAAATGCTGGTCTGCTTGGTAGCATTCAGTACAGCGCGCTCCTCGCCCTTGAGGACGATGCGGTGCGAGCTGCTGACGGAATCGAGCGAAATCTCATTCGTGGGAGCGGCAAAGATCCAGTCGCCGTCTGCGACAGCGCCGGTCAGAGTGATGCTCGGATTGGTGAGTACGGTGCCGCCGGCCAGCTTGGTCGGTGCGCTGTCTGCGTTGGTGGCAGCGGCAATGCGCACAATCATGGTGACGAACTGTGCACGGGTCAGCTTGTTCGACGGAGACAGCTTGGTAGCAGAGGTACCGTTTACAACGCCCTTGCTGATCAGAGCGGCAGCTGCCTGCTTCTGCTCGGTGGTCATGGAGGAGGTGTCGGTGAAGCTGCTCAGCTCATCGGCAGCGGTCTCTGCGCGGTCGTATGCGAACGCACGAGCCATCAGCACGAAAGCCTCAGCACGGGTAGCTGCAGTGTCAAAGTTGCGGTTGTCGTTTGCGGTAATCAGGCCGAGGTGGATGGCCTTGCCCAGATCCGCGCTGTACCATGCGGACTGCTGGCTGGCAGCCAGACCGGATACACTGTCGGCCTGCGCTGCGCCAAGTGCGCGGTTGAGGATAACGATAGCTTCGGAACGCTTGACCGAGTTGTTCGGCATAATTTTGCCGTTGATGCCCTTCAGAAGACCCAGCTCAACACCCTTGCGCAGCGAAGCGGCAGCCCAGTGGCCGTCGATGTCCGGGAAATCCGTGGTCGCCGGATCGGAAGGTGTGGTCGGGTCAGTCGGAGTCGTGGGTTCGGTGGGAGTGGTCGGAGTCGTCGGCTCGGTGGTCGTCGGAACGGCGGTCTGCTCCAGTGCAAACGGGAGCGGATCGAGCATTAGATACTGCGGCATGTACTTGGATGCACCGGCACGCAGCGGATCGGAATCGCCGCCGATCACCAGCTTGCTGTCGGAGAAGCTGTCGTCCACCAGCATGCGGAAGGTGGTGGTGCCCCAGTGGAAGATGAGCCACTGCGCCTTGCCAGCGTCGTTCTTGCTGTCCGCAAGGTATGCCTTTACCTTGTTGTGGGCCTCGGTCAGCTTGGTCTTGCCGGAGTCGGTCAGGTCGATCTCAACGGCTTCTGCGCCGTTCTCGGTGGTTGCCTTGGCAGAGGCAAAATCTGCACGGTCAAACTGCCACTCATGGTTCAGAAAGTCGGTTACACTGCACAGACGGCGGTCGCCCAGACGAGCGGCCCAGTAAGCGGCAGTGCTGCCGGTAGCTGTTTTCGGAATGGAAACGGTGATCACATCGCCGGAAACGGCGGCAGACGCGCCGGTCAGACCCTCAAGCTGCATGCGCTGCGAGATGGTCTTCTGCGCTGCTGCCAGATCGGTCTGGAGAGCAGTGCTGTCGTACGCGCTGCCGGTGATCGGCTTGAGTGCAAACATCAGCGCGTTTGCAGCCGTGGTTGTCGCCGAATCATTTACGGCAAAAGCAGTGGTGAACAGCATCATGGCGGCCAGCAGACCGCTGAAAATGCGTTTTGTCAACTTCAAAATACTATCCCCTTTTTGACAGTTGCAGAATGCGGACATTCTGCCTTACTTTATTACCTATATTTTACGTTCCGGACCAGAGCTTGTCAAGATGAGTAAGGTTTCAGTTCCGAAACATTTCGCTGCCCGCTGGGGGCGGCGTACCCACGCCGAGAGGGCAAGAGGGTAAGCAAGCGTCCCTCGCTTCGCAAGCGGCAATCCCAATGCCGGGAGCAGCTATCCACGCTTTACAATCTGAATACAGCATGTTATACTATAAAATAAGCATAAAAACGACCCTTTTTCAAAGGAGGAAATCACTCATGCTTTGCAAAAACTGCGGCAAGGAGCTGCCAATCGCCGGCAAATTCTGCCCCTTCTGCGGCGCAGCTGTCGAGCAGACCGGTGTCAACGACGAAACCGCTGTATTTACCACCCTGCCGGATGATATGAAGGACCCTGTCGAGACCGGTCCGATTGACACCAGCGCGTTTGACGCGGCTATGCGGGATGAAAAGCAGCAGCTTCCGGTGGACGACACGGTTGCCGATCCGCTGGCAGACACCAATCCCAATATCCCGAATCCGAACATTCCCACGCAGGATACCATGCGTCCGATCGACACGCCGCCGGTCCGCCGTGCTGCGGGCATGCCCGAGCGCCGCACGACCTACTACAACGGCGAGGCTGATCCGAAGGACCGCGTTTACAAAAAGCCGTCCAAGGGAAAACGCGGCCTGATCATTGCGCTGGTGGTCATCATCGTGGCGGCTTTGATCGGCGGCGGTGTGTGGTATTTTGCAAATTCGCACAAGACCGACGAAAACCTCATCATGGCCGAAAAGTACATGGATCACGGTGACTTCGACAAGGCGCTTACGTATTACCAGAAGGCGCAGGAGGAGGCTAAGGATCCGGCTGCTCTGGATGCGACCATTCAGCTGATCAAGGACTATCAGTCCGCTGAGGATTATGTAGGAAACGGCCAGTACACCGAGGCCATTGCGGCGCTCAAGCAGCTGCAGAACCGTGTCACCGACCCGGATTCCGCGATGTACAAGGCCATCGAGGATTTGCTCGATAAGGCGCAGTCTGCTCAGTCGGACGATCAGTTCAATTCCGATCTGGACGAGGCACAGAGCTATCTGGACGATAAAAAGTACGATGCCGCCAGCGGCAAGTTGGATTCTCTGGCAAATGATGATTCGCTGACCGCTGACCAGAAAAAGCAGGTCAAGGAGCTGCAGAAGCAGCTTTCCGATGCACAGCAGCAGGAAAAGCAGCAGGAAGAGAACAGCCAGAAAAAGGCCGAGCAGCGCGATGCATTCAGCAAAAAGATGGATGAGCTGGAAAGTGACGATCTGAAAATTTCGTCGGCAGCCAACCAGGAGGATGAGCTGGCCATGACCGCAAGCTCGTTTGAGCAATGGGATAACCTGTTGGGTGAGATGTACGACTACCTTGCGACCGTGCTCAACGCCGATCAGTACGCTTCCGAGGAGGCAAGCTACAAGCAGTGGGTGCAGGAGCGGGATTCCGGTGCGGAAAATGCCGCAAAGGAGACCGAGGATGACACCGCAAAGCAGCTTGCATCCTACAGCTTTAAGCAGAGCTACACCAAAACACGCTGCTATAAGCTGCTCGATCTGATGAACTGAACACAGGAATAACGAAAAAAGGACGCATCAGGCGTCCTTTTTGTTTGCCGCAAACGAGAAACAAGGGTGCAAAAAAAGCGCCGCTTTCTTGCGAAAACGACGCTTTGCGTATCCTTGATTATAAAAAACGAATTGCTTACTCTGCGGTGTAGGGCAGAAGAGCAATGTGACGTGCACGCTTGATAGCCTCGGTCAGCTGACGCTGATGAGCAGCGCAGGTACCGGTCATGCGGCGGGGCAGGATCTTGCCGCGCTCGGACATGTACTTCTTCAGCTTGCCGGCATCTTTATAGTCAACGTGTGCAACCTTATCTACGCAGAATGCGCATACCTTGCGACGGCGACGGCCGCGCTGCGGGCGCTCTGCACGCTCCGGACGGGGAGTAAATTCCTTCTTGGTTTCTTCCATGATCACGTAACCTCCTTCAGTTTAGAATGGGACATCGCCGTCGTCATCAGCAAGCTCCTGAAAATCCGAATCTCCTGCAGGGAGATCGAAAGCCGGAGCAACCTGGGACGCGGCAGGCTCGGGCCGCATCTGCGATCCGTTGTCATAGCCGCCAAAACCGCCCTGATTGCCTGCATTGTAGGCATCGCGGGATTTCTTCGTTTCACCGAAGGAAACCTCGTCGCAATTTACTTCGATTGCAGTGCGGTTGTTGCCGTTCTGATCCTGCCAGCGGCGGGACTGGATACGGCCGACTACGATTGCCATAGAACCCTTCGTGAACCACTGTGCAACGAACTCTGCCTGACGGCCCCATGCGACACAGTCGATGAAGTCGGTCTGGCGTTCGCCGTTCTGATCCTTGCGACCACGGTCGATCGCAAGCGAGAACGAGCACACAGCCATGTTGGACTGGGTATGGCGCAATTCGGGATCGCGGGTCAAACGACCCATCAGAATCGCCTTATTGAGCATTGGTGTTCACCGCCTTAGTCGTCCAGGCAGACGATGATGGAACGCATGATGCCGTCCGTGATCTTGTAGATACGGTCCAGCTCAGCCGGGAAATCGGGCTTGGACTCAAAACGAACCAGCGTGTAAACGCCCTCCGTCTGATCCTCGATCGGGTACGCCAGACGGCGCTTGCCCCAGTCCTCGACCTCTACGTTCGTGCCGTTCGCCTCAACGAGAGACTTGAACTTGTCCACAACAGCGGTAGCCGCTGCCTCTTCCAGCTTGGGGTTAACGATGAAGATAGTCTCGTACTTGCCAGAAATCTTTGCCATATTCTTAGCACCTCCTTTTGGACTTTTGGCCCACATCCTTTGATGTGAGCAAGGATACTATATCATTATAACGGATACACGGAGAATGTCAAGAAAAATTTCAAAAAAATATTGACGAACTTTCAAAAGCATGATATACTGAAAACACTGTGAACGAGGCAAAGATTCGTCGCAGGACGCATAAGTGCTTGTGTGGCTCAGTTGGTAGAGCAGCGCATTCGTAATGCGCAGGTCGCCGGTTCGAGTCCGGCCACAAGCTCCAAAACCCTTCCGATTTTCGGAAGGGTTTTTGCTTTATCCGGATATTGGCGTCTGCTTTCTATATAATGGGATAGCGGTATGCCAAAACTTATTATTGACATATGCCAAAAACGTGATAGACTATAAGTAATGTTATTGGCATATGCCATAAATGATTCGGAGGAAATGGTTATGAAGATCGCAGTTACCTATGAAAACGGAGAGGTTTTCCAGCATTTTGGCCACACGGAGCAGTTTAAGCTGTACGAGGTATCCGGCGGTAAGCTGCTGCATGCGCAGGTGGTGGATACGAACGGCAGCGGTCACGGTGCGCTGGCCGGCCTGCTGGCACAGCTTGGTGTGGATACGCTGATCTGCGGCGGCATTGGCGGCGGCGCACAGGCAGCGCTTGCGGAGGCCAATATCCGTCTGATCGGCGGCGTGCAGGGCAATGCAGATGAGGCAGTACAGGCTTTCCTGAACGGTACGCTGGCGTTTGATCCCAATGTGCACTGCACGCACCATGATCACGGCGAAGGCCATTCCTGCGGCAGCCACGGCTGCGGCGGTCACTGTCACGAATAATTCATGTCGAGACCAAGAAAGTGCCGCAGAATCTGCGGTCTGCCGACGTTCAGCGAGTTTTCCCCGCAGGAAAGTACGACAGAGTGCGTGCAAATGACGCTGGATGAATATGAAGCCATCCGTCTGCTGGATCTGGAAAATCTGCAGCAGGAGCAGGCAGCCGCGCAGATGGGCGTGGCCCGCACAACGGTGCAGCTGATCTACAACAACGCCCGCCGCAAGCTGGCGGATTGCCTTGTAAACGGCAAACGACTGGTGATCGAGGGCGGCGATGTTGCGCTGTGCGAGCGTCATGCACAGTGTCCCGGACGCGGACATTGCTGCCGCAGCGGCTGTCCGAAACATCTCGAATAGGTGCAGAAAACGAAAAAACCGTTGCTTTTTGCAACGGTTTTTTCGTTATTCTTCGTGATCGAGTACATAGCGGTACAGCGCGTTTTTCTTTACGCCGGTTTCGGCGGAAACCGCCTTGACCGCGTCCTTCTGGGTCTGGCCCTGTTCCACGCGGCGGCGGACTGCCTTGGCGGCAGAGGCAAGACGGTCCGCCTCGTCCTGCTCGGTCTCCGGCTCGTCCGGCGCACCCTCGAGGATGAGCACGAACTCGCCGCGCGGCGCATTGGCGTCAAAGTATGCAACCGCCGCATCGAGCGTCATGCGGAGCGTCTGCTCATGCAGCTTGGTCAGCTCGCGCGAGAGCGACAGTCGGCGGTCGCCGCCGAAGGCGTCGCGCAGGTCACGCAGCGTTGCACACAGCTTGTGCGGTGCTTCGTAGAAGATCATCGTGCGTTTTTCGCCCTGCAGTGCGTCCAAATGCTCTCTGCGGGCCTTTTTGTTGACCGACAGGAAGCCTTCAAAGCACCAGCGTCCGGTCGGCAGACCGGATGCCGCCAGCGCGCAGACCGCCGCGCAGCAGCCCGGAATCGGGATAACGGGCACATCGTGCTCGGCGCACAGCGCGACCAGATCCTCACCCGGATCGGAAACCGCAGGCGTGCCCGCATCGGTTACGAGCGCACAGGTCTCACCGGCGAGCAGCTTCTCCAAAACCGCTTCACCGCGTGCGCGGCGGTTGTGTTCGTAGTACGAGATCATCGGCTTTTTGGGCAATTCGCAGGCGTTAAGCAGCTTTTGCGTCACGCGGGTATCCTCTGCCGCGATGAAATCCACTGTGCTGAGCACCTCGCGTGCCCGCGGCGATAAATCACTCAGGTTGCCGATCGGCGTTGCGACTAAGTATAATGTAGACAATTCAATCCCTCCGGAATTTCTTAAATGGAGAATAGAGAATGGATAATTGAGAATGGGAAATGAAGGTGCGGCTAAATCATCGCGCATTGCGCGTATCAGCGCAGCGCGGACGGGACTCACGCAAGGATAGCGCTAATTCTCAATTCCGTAAATACGGAAATATTCATCACTCTCAACGATCAGTGGCGGCTCAACAACAAGTCCTTCCGCGCTGCCGCCTTTTCGGCACTCGACCATGACGACGCTTGGCGCCGCCTGCACGCTCTGGTGTACGAACCGCATTCTTTTCGGCACGAGCCGCACGCGCGAGAGCGCTTCGAGCAGCACCCACAGCCGCTCCGGCCGGAATACGAACGTGGCTTTACCGCCGGTATGCAGCACGAACGAGGCCGCAACCGCCAGTTCCTCGACCGAACAGGTGGCATCCTGGCGAGCGGTGCGCTTTTCGGCGGTCGGCGCATTCGCGCCCGCGTTGCGGTCGAAATACGGCGGGTTGCAGATGACGTAATCCATACTGCCGTGCGGCAGCAGCGTACGCATCTGCCGGAGGTCGCCTTGCAGAGCGGTTACGTTTTCCAGCTCGTTTGCCGCGATGGACTGCCGGAACAGGTCGAGCGGGCCGTCCTGCAGTTCCAGTCCGGTGATCTTGAGATCCGGACGCCATACGAGCAGCGCCAGTGCGCCTGTGCCGCAGCCGAGGTCGAGCAGTTTGGCATTGCGTCTCGGCTTGGCGAACGCGCTGAGCAGCACGCTGTCCTGACCGAGCTTAAAAAAACGGTCGTCCTGTAATAATTGCAGTCCGTTAGGGAGTATTTCGGTGCTTTGCGCCATGATTTCTCTCTCCTTAATAGTCTTTCTCGACCGCCGCCTGCAATACCTGCGACGCAACCGTGCCCGCAACGGACGAACCGCCGCCGCCGTTCTCGACGAGAACGATGAAGGCATACGGCGTAGCTTCATCGCGCAGGAAGCCGGTGAACCATGCGTTCGGCGACTTATCCGCGCCGACCTCGGCGGTGCCCGACTTGGCACAGATATCCATGCCCGGGAAACGGTCCTGACCGTAGGTTTCGATGACGTTGTTGTGCATCATATCCGCGATGGTACCGGCGGTCTTTTCATCGATCAGCTGCGCCGACTTGTGCGGATAGTAAATGCCGGTCGGCAGACCGTAATCTGTGGTAGATTTTTCGATCAGACGCGGCACGGCAGCCTTGCCGCCGTTGGCGATCGCGCCCATATACTGGAGCATGTTGATCGGACACAGGGTATCCTGACCCTGACCGACACCCGACCACGCCAGCTGATTGTCATTGCCCGAGAAATCAAACTTGCCGACCGAGGACTGGATGCCGTCCACCTTGATGGACTTGGTCAGTCCTGCCGCATCCGCGTATTTCTGCATGGTTTCGCCGCCGAGTTCGACGGCCAGCTGACCGAACACACCGTTGCACGAGTTGGCGAGCGCTTCCTCGATATCCTGTTCGCCGTGAGCGTGCGGGCAGGTGACTTCCTCGCCACCGATGTTGACCGAGCCGGTGCACGTCCACTTGCGCTGGAACAGGTCGGGGATGTTCTCGATAGCGGCGTTGATGGTCACAACCTTGAAGATGGAGCCCGGAATCGAGTTTGCGGACAGCAGTCGGTTGACGTAAACGCCGTCCCATGCGGGATCATCCGCCGCAATGTCCGGCGGATTGGCCGGATCGAATGTCGGTGTGGACACCATGCACAAAATTTCACCGGTTTTATAGTTATAAACGCCAACCGTTCCGTTCATTCCGCTCAAAGCCTGATAGGCGATATTGTTCAAATAGGCATCAATCGTCAGATACAGGCTGTTGCCGGTGCCGAGCGGAGAATATACGCCGGTGAGCAGATTATAGCCGGACAGCTTATCCGCGAACGAGGTGAGCGCACCCGCACCGATGTTGCCGTTTTTGTCACCGACGGCGTGCAGTGTGGCGCGCCGGACGGCTGCATCATCGTTGTAGATGCGGTTGCCATCCTCGTCGAGTGTGGACAGCATATCGCCGTCCCGGTCGAGGATAGTGCCGCCTTTCAGCTGGCCGGAGTTGTTATAGAGATGACGGTTGTACGGGTAGGAGGCCCAGTCGCCGCCGTCCACGACAAACCGGAAGCAGAAGAACGCCAGACCCAGACCGAGCAGCGCGGCAAGGATCAGACAGAAAATACTGCGTTTTTCGATTTTCCGCATGGTTACTCCTCCCCTCTAAGCTCGCGGCGGCTGGGCAGACGAACCGCGAACGATGCATTCTGTCGGGTGTCGGTCGCCTTCAAAAAGGCGAGCATGCCCCATGCCGACAGCATGGATGAACCGCCGTTGGATACGAACGGCAGCGTAACGCCGGTGAACGGCAGAATATCGACCGCACCGAATACGTTCAGACAGGTCTGGAACACCAGCAGACTGGTGGCCGCGCATGCGGCGATGGTGTAAAAGCTGGAGCGTCCGGCGCGGCAGGCGCGGACAGCGAACACGGCCAGCGTAATGATGCACAGGATGGTCAGCACGGCGATGACGAGACCCCATTCCTCACACAGCATACCGAACACGATGTCGGTATCCGCGGCAGGAAGATTCGAGAGCCAGCCCTTGCCTGCGCCTACGCCGATCATGCCGCCGGAGGCGGCTGCGGTCAGCGTATGCGTCTGCTGGAAGCCCTTGTCGTACACGTCCTCCCAGATATGTCCCCAGGAGGCAAATCGTGCGGCAACGTGCGGCTTGATGGTCAGCATGACCATGCCGGCGCCGAAGCAGCCGGCGCACACAAGGCCGATGGTGGCAAAATCGCCCGAACGCAGGTACGCGATGACGAGGAACGTCACGAAGAACACAAGTGCGGTGCCGAAGTCGTTCTGCAGCGCGAGACAGCCGCCGCAGATGGCGGTCAGACCGATGAACATCCACAGGTTGCGCTTGTTGAACAGGCGGTCGAGCGTTGCGGCACCGGCGAAAATATAGCAGATTTTCGCAATTTCCGAGGTCTGCAGAGACAGAGGGCCGAGACGCAGCCATGCCTTCGCACCGCCCTGCGACGAGCCGATCAGCAGTGTAATGGCCAACAGTCCGACCGCCGTTGCGCTCATGAACCAGCGCACCTTCTGCGCCCGGGTCAGGTCGCGCAGGAAGAAGCCGAGCACGATAAAGATGGCAAGACCCATCAAAATCGCAATCAGCTGCTTGGGCAGCTCGTCCGGCACGGTCGAGCCGGTGACGGCGAGTGACAGCGTACATAGGAAGAACGCTATCGTCTCCATTTCAAAGCCGATGCGGCGGAACAGGCGCATAACGATGAAATACGCCCAGCAGATTACCGTAAAGACAAAAAAGGTGAGCGGAATGGTGGTGGTCGCCTTGTCGCCCTGCGCGATAATGAGCTGCAGACCGGTGAGGATCTGGAACAGCGTCAGCAGTACGAGCGAACCCCACATGCCGGCAGGCTTGCCCTCAATGCGGCGTTCGACCATCTGTGTGCGCTTCTCCTCAGCGGTAATGGGCTCCATGATAGCGGGAATACCCGCAAAGGTGACCGTGTCGCCGTCTTCGACGAGCGCATACTCGTCCACCGGCAGGTCGTTTACTTTGATGCCGCCCTTGGAACCGAGGTCGTATATCGTCCAGCTGCCGTCATCCTCGCGGATGAGCGCGGCGTGCTGACGCGATACCGACGGATATTCCAGCTGCACATCGCAGCTGGGGGCGCGTCCGATGATGTTCTCCCAGTGGGTGATGGGCAGGCGCACGCCGTTGCGCAGCACCAGATAGTCCCAGACCTCATCCGGGTGCTTGACCTTCCACAGCGAGCGGATCGCACCGACAAGGATCATCAGCGCCAGCAGCGGGAACACGAAGCGCACAACGGTCGTGTACCACGCCCCGATGAGCGGTTTTTCCGCCAGCAGAGCCGTCAGCCTGTCGAGAAGCTGCTGCAAAGCATCATTCATGTAAAGTTCCTCCTTTCGAGGGATGCTGTTGATTACTTGGATTTACCAATAATACTACCAGTATAGCCTATCTATTATAGCATAGGTTGTCAAGAAATTCGCCGTTTTTCACAAACTTTCACGAATATCTTGATTGACATTGACAGAATGTTGTCACGGTGTTACACTGAATCCATAAACTACATACGCGACAAACGAAGTTTGCAGGAAAAAGTCAAAGACTTGCCGAAGGAGCAAAACTCTCAGGCGTCCGGATTTCCGGAT
Organism: Butyricicoccus sp. OF27-2pH9A; assembly: GCF_027693185.1. Taxonomy (NCBI): domain Bacteria; kingdom Bacillati; phylum Bacillota; class Clostridia; order Eubacteriales; family Butyricicoccaceae; genus Butyricicoccus; species Butyricicoccus sp. OF27-2pH9A. The sequence continues at coordinate 86,191 of NZ_JAQEXK010000011.1, read as the reverse complement.
GAGGACTGTAAATGGATGTGGCTCTGGAGAACGTTCCTCAAGGGGACTGCCGAAGGTGCAACGCGCGCAAAGGGGTTTGCGTGCCAATCTCTCAGGCAAAAGGACAGAGATGAACCTGTTTTTATAGACGTTAGGATATAAAAATAAGTTCCGCGGAACCACAGCAAATGTTTTCTCACGGTGCAGGGTGTACCGTCTGTTTGCTGTCTTTCCGTTTCTTTGGAGCCGTAACCCGATGCTGATTGGGTTCGGCTTTTTGTTTGCCGCAAAACAAAGAAGGGGTATGTAAAATGACAATGGAAGTATTGGCAGACTGGGTAAGCAAGGTCAGCAACGTCGTATGGAACGGCCTGCTGCTGTACCTGCTGGTTGGCACCGGCATCGTGTTTACCATCCGCACGCGCTTCGTTCAGGTGCGCAAGTTCGGCGCAGGCTGGAAGCATCTGTTCGGCCATTTCTCGCTCAACGGTGAGAAGGCTGGCAAGGACGGCATGAGTCCGTTCCAGGCGCTTACCACCGCGATCGCGGCGCAGGTCGGCACCGGCAACATCGCAGGCGCGGCTACCGCACTGTATTCCGGCGGCCCGGGCGCGATTTTCTGGATGTGGCTGAGTGCATTCTTCGGCATGTCCACCATCTACGGCGAGGCGGTTCTCGCGCAGAAGTACAAGACCACGGACGACAAGGGCCACGTTACCGGCGGTCCGATCTACTACATCCGCGCACGCTTTACCGGTAAATTCGGCAAGTTCCTCGCCGGCTTTTTCTCGATTGCAATTATTTTCGCGCTGGGCTTCACCGGCAACATGGTACAGGCAAACTCGATCAGCGTAGCGTTCAACACCGCGTTCGGCGCACCGATGATCGTTGTCGGCATCATCTGCGCGATTATTGCAGCGTTTATCTTCCTTGGCGGCGTTGGCCGTATTGCGGCTGTTACCGAAAAGGTCGTTCCGATCATGGCAATGTTCTACATGCTGGGCTGTGTTGTCATTCTGTGCATCAACCACGCGGCAATCATTCCGGCGTTCAAGTCCATCTTTGTTGCAGCATTTGACCCGCAGGCTATCCTCGGCGGCGCTGCAGGCATCACGGTTCGTCAGGCAATGCGCTACGGCGTTGCACGCGGTCTGTTCTCGAACGAGGCCGGCATGGGCTCCACCCCGCACGCACACGCACTGGCTAAGGTAAAGCGTCCGCAGGATCAGGGCGAAATTGCTATCGTTTCCGTATTCATCGATACCTTTGTTGTACTGACGCTGACCGCTATGGTCATCCTGACCTCGGGTATGCTCAATCCGGGCGCACCGGACGGTCTGCAGGGCACCGAGCTGGCACAGGCAGCCTTCAAGGCTTCCCTCGGCTCGGCGGGCATGATCTTTGTTGCGATCTGCATGCTGTTCTTTGCGTTCTCTACCATCATCGGCTGGTATTTCTTCGGTGAGCAGAACGTAAAGGCAATGTTCGGCAGCAAGGCAGTCAAGGTATATGCCGCTATCGTTGTTGTCTGCATCGTGATCGGCTCCGCACTGCATGTTGATCTGGTCTGGAACCTGTCCGACCTGTTCAACGGCCTGATGGTATTCCCGAACCTGATCGCGCTGTTGGCGCTGTCCGGTCTGGTTGCCAAAGCGGCCCACGATAAGGACATTATGAAGTAAGCTGTCGCGGAACGACACGGTTTGTGCAGAAATCGGTTCCGCACTGTATCGTTTGATAGAAAATGCACCGCAGTTTTGCGGTGCATTTTTTGCAGACACCGAAAAAACACTGGTTTTCGCGTTCGCAGTACCGTATAATAGGGGAGTACCGCGGGAACATTTTCATATTCCACCCGTTCAGGATATAAGGCAACACCGCATAATTAAAGCTGCGGCGCTTTGCGGAAATTTTACGCTCTGATGTCGTTGCGGATTTTTGCAATACACAAAGTATTGCTGCAAACCCGCGCCTAATCAGAATGCGAAATTTACTCGCAAATCGCTCTTGTTCAATGATGCGGTATTGCCTAAAAAGGAGAATTTCACATGAAAAAACGTACATTTTTGCTTTTTGGCCTGTTGGCGATGCTGGTTCTGACCGCCTGCGGCGGTAAATCGGACGCGCAGACCTCGACGGATGATGCCACCGACACGAGCGATAACTCGCAGCAGACGACTGCTGAGGAGACCGCACAGCCCATCGGTCAGCACCATGCACAAATCACCATCAAGGACCACGGCACGATTGACATCGAACTGGACGGCGATGCAGCGCCTATCTCAGTTCAGAATTTTATGGACCTTGCAAACGACGGCTTTTATGACGGACTGACCTTTCACCGCATTATTACCGGCTTTATGATGCAGGGCGGCGACCCGCTGGGCAACGGCACCGGCGGCTCGGAGAACACCATCAAGGGCGAGTTTTCGGATAACGGTGTGGAGAACAAGCTGTCGCACACGCGCGGTGCGGTTTCGATGGCACGCTCAAGCAATCCGGACAGCGCATCCTCGCAGTTCTTCATCGTTCAGCAGGACAGCACCTATCTCGACGGCCAGTACGCCTGCTTCGGCTATGTGACCAAGGGCATGGATGTTGTGGATGAAATCTGCGATAATACGCCGGTCGAGGACGATAACGGCACGGTTAAGACGGAAAATCAGCCGGTTATTGAGAGCATTAAGATTATCGACTGACTGTGCAAAGCGTAAAGAGTTGAGGGTGAAGATTGGAGAGTAAGTTTCGGTTTTCCTCTTAACATAATAAAGCACCCCCTCTGTCAGACAGTATGATATACGGTCTGACAGAGGGGGTGCAGTTCAATCCCGGACTGTACACAGGATTCGGGATGTTTTTTTACTTCGCTGTTAATATTTCAGATGCCATTCCGAAGGATTTCATCTTTTCGGTAAACTGGAATTTACCGAGATAACACCACTTTTTTCAGTCGGCCAGGATTTTCTGAGAGCCGTATAGGAAATCAGGAAGTTGGCAAGCCAGCCTGCCGGCACGGCAAGCCAGACAAATGCAATACCAAAACGCGGTGCACAGATCAACGCCACGGACAAGCGAATCGCAAGGTTTACCATATTGGCAATGAGGAACGGCCGCATGATTCCGAGTCCGCGAAGAACGCCATCGGTCGCCATTTTGATGCCCATAAAGACAAAGAAGAAACCAATCCATCTCATATAATCCCCGGACACCTGATAAGCCAGGGCGGTTCCGTCTTTTCCAAGGAACAGCGAGGAAATCTGTGTGTGCAGCGTTTCAATGACAAGGAAGGCAAGAATAGCAAAACATACATCCAGCACCAATGCTGCGCGGTAGCCTTTTTTGATGCGCTGGGTTTTGTTTGCGCCAAGGTTCTGGGAAACATACGGCGAAACTGCATTGCCGATGGACACAAAAATCAGAGAAAAGACATTTTCCACCCGCATCGTCGCCGCGTATCCCGCGAGTGCCTGTGTGCCGAAGGGATTTACCACCGCCTGTACGATCATCATACCGATGGATACGGTAGACTGCTGAAGAACCGATGGAACAGCAATTTGAAGCATCGAACGCAGCTCCTGCCCGTCAAACCAGACAAAGCTGCTCTTATACCGCTGCATCCGGTAAAAGAAAATCAAAAGTGAAAATACAGCCGAAATGCCCTGTGCGATCAGCGTTGCAAGCGCCGCACCGAACACGCCAAGTCCCAGACCGGCTACCATCCAAAGATCCATCACAATATTCAGGATTGATGAAAAGATCAGCAGTCCCAGCGGAATTTTCGATTCACCGATGGACGTGAACATGGTAGAGAGAATGTTATACATGAACAAAAACGGAAAACCCACAAAATAGACCCGCAAGTACAGTACCGCCTTCTCCAGAATATCGGCAGGGGTCTGTAATCCGCTCATCATCGCATGGGAAAAGCAAAAGCCAAAGACGCCAAGGATGATACTCAGAAGTAAAAAGCTGATCAAGGAGGTAGATACAATGGTTTTCATTTTGCCATACTCTCTGGCGCCGAAATAACGGCTTACGAGCACGCCTGCACCGACACCGGCACCCAGTGCCACACAAATGAAAACATTGGTCAGGGCAGCGCAGGCGCCGACCGCTGCAAGAGCGGAAGAGCCGACAAACTGACCGACGATGATGGAGTCGGCCATATTGTATACCTGCTGAAAAAAGCTGCCGAGAATCATCGGCATGGCAAAAACCGTCAGCGCTTTCAGCGGCGCATCGGTAATCAAATACTCATCTTTTGACATGATCATTTTCCTCCACAATTTCTGGCTTTTTATTAGAAAGTACGAGCATAGCAGGAATTTCTCTAAACAAGAAAAAGCCAAATACCATTGCTGCAGCCGGTTCACAGGAACACAGAATGGATGCCTTTCCCGCCTCCATATAATCCGGTGTTGCCTTAAGGAATCCGCTTTGTCCGTTTTGATCTTGCGGATAGAACCGCCGTGTACCGGTCGGTTCGCACGGTGGTGTGCGAGGTCGGCTTTCTATGCAGGAGAGCCTCCTGCCCGATTGGCTATATCAAACCGGACAGCACGGCTGTCATCCAATCCGATAATACCTTTTCATAAAATCCAGAAAGTGAATAGCCTGCTCGGACATACGCCGTATGGACGGATACACAATGTACAGCCGGCGCAGGAACGCTGACCGTCCGAGGGGGAACAGCAGCAGTCGTCCCTGCTGTGCATCGGTCTGCACAGTTGCGCGCGACAGAATGGAAATGCCCATGCCAAGTGCGATGCAACGCTTGAGCGCTGCCGCGTCATCCATGACGGCGATGACATTCAGTTCATCAAGCGACAGACCGTGATTTTGAAGGAAATACAGTGTTTCCTGCTTGGTGCCCGAGTTGTCCTCGCGCAGCAGGAACGGTTCGCGCAGGAGCGCTGTCAGCGGGTCCGGCTGGCTTTGATAGGCACGGAAATGCGGTGTGTTCGGTGCGGCGATTACCAGCTCGTCCGAGGTGACCGGCAGAAATTCGCAGTTGGCTTCTGCGGTCTTTGTGCCGACCAGACCGATATCGCAGGAGCTGTCTGCGACCTTGTTTATCACATCCAGACTGTCCGAGCAGCTAGTGCGGAACCGGATCTCCGGGGCCTTCTCGTGGTACGCTGCCAGCAGCTCGGGCAGCAGATACAGCGACGGCACGGACGATACGCCGATATGCAGCATGGTTTCCTGCCCGTTGGACAGCTCCAGAATGGCTTTGTGCCGCAAATCGAGGATTTCTGCAGCATAATTATACAGCGTCTGGCCGGCCGGTGTCACCGAGAGCGTTTTTGTTGTGCGCTTGAGCAGCTGCGTGTGCAACTCCTTTTCCAGATTGCAGATGTGCGCGCTGACGGTCGGCTGCGACAGATACAGCTTCTGTGCAGCAAGTGAAAAACTGCGGTACTTCACGGTATAGACATAGGCTTCCAGCTGACGAATATCCATGGGCGGCATTCCTTTCGTTTTCTCCATTATAGCTGTATTTATAGATTATATCAATAGATTCAATCGGATTATCAATAGAATCGATTTCACATTGAAAATACCGCATGATATACTGAATACAGCATAAAATTCCCTCATTTCACAAAAAGGAGAAAATCATGAAACTGTTTGACAAGACATGGAAGCTGGCAGTGTCCGGTGCGGTAATCGGGCTGCTGGTCATGCTTCTGGCAATTTACGGCAACCCTGCCAACATGGCGATCTGTGTTGCCTGCTTCATCCGCGATACAGCGGGTGCGCTCAAGCTGCATACAGCGGCTCCGGTGCAGTATTTCCGCCCGGAGGTCGTCGGCTTTGTCTGCGGCTCGTTCCTGCTGGCGCTGCTGACCAAGGAGTATAAGTCCACCGCCGGTTCCTCGCCGATGGTGCGTTTTATTCTGGGCGCTGCGATGATGATCGGCGCCCTCGTGTTCCTCGGCTGTCCGCTCCGCATGGTACTTCGCATGGCCGCCGGTGACTTGAATGCGTGGGTCGCGCTTATCGGCTTTGCAGGCGGTGTGGCGACCGGCTCGTTCTTCCTCAAGAAGGGTTTCTCGCTCGGCCGTGCGTATGAGGCCAAGCCGGTTGGCGGCGCCGTTCTGCCGGTTGTGCTGGCGGCGCTGCTCGTAATCGGCGTGGCGACCGGCGCTTACGCGGTCAGCACCGAGGGCCCGGGCAGCAAGCATGCGCCGATCATTCTTTCTCTGGTCGTTGCGCTCATCATCGGTGCGCTCGCGCAGAAGAGCCGCATGTGCTTTGCGGGCAGCATCCGCGACATCATTCTGATGAAGAATTTCGACCTGATCAGCATTATCGCGGCTCTGTTTGCAGTGATGGCAGTCTACAATGCGGCAACCGGCAGCTTCCACCTCGGTTTTTCCGGTCAGCCGATCGCGCATTCCCAGCACCTGTGGAACATTCTTGGCATGTATGTTGTAGGCTTTGCGGCTGTGCTGGCTGGCGGCTGCCCGCTGCGTCAGCTCATTCTGGCAGGTCAGGGCTCGTCTGACAGCGCGGTCACCTTCCTCGGCATGCTGCTCGGCGCGGCATTTGCGCATAACTTCGGTCTGGTTGGCGCGGCTGCCAAGGCGGCAACCGAAACCGAGCCTGCAGTCGCAGGCGGTCCGGCGGCAGCCGGCAAAATCGCCGTGATCGTCTGCATTATCGTGCTGTTTGTCATTGCGGGCACCAATCTGCGCCGCAAAAAGACGGCAAAGTAAGTCGGAAAAGGAGAATGTGCAATGGCTGAATATGTTGAAGTAGATGTTCGCGGCCTGTCCTGTCCGGAGCCGGTTCTGCTGGCGATGGACGCGATGCAGGATCACCCGGGAAAACTGATTCGTGTGCTCGGTGACGAGGCGCACACCCGCAAGAATATCGAGAAAATGCTCGAGTATGAGAATAAGTCCGGTCAGACGACCGTGCGTCCGGACGGGTGCTTCGAGATCGTTTTTCAGGCGTAATGCGAGAAAAAAAGCCGTATCAGGTGTTCACCTTCCACACCACCGATGCCGCCATGGAGATGGAGTCGTTCTGCAAGCAGAACGGTATTGCCGGCCGGCTGGTGCCGGTGCCGCGCAGGCTTTCCGCCGGATGCGGCATCGCGTGGCGCATGGAAGCTGAAGTTTACGCGCAGTATCAGACGGTTATCGCGGACTGCGGGATTGAGATCGAGCAGAGCGAGGCGTTGGTGTTTTAAGTAACCATAAAGCGGCATGACTTTGATGCAAGTCATGCCGCTTTTCTGTTTATTTGTTTTCGGTTTTCACGATTTTCTTTATAAAATGACATTGAGGAAATCCTGTGCAGCCCCAGAATTTTTCGCCGATATGTGTGCCGCGTCTGGCCTCCCGCATAACAAGCGGCTTGCCGCACTTCGGACAGTATTTTCCCTCCGACGGCGCAGGCCGCTCGGCGGCAGGCTGGTCCTCCAGCTCCTCCTGCTTGAATTTTTCGATATAGGTGATTGGCATTTCAATGTGCATCAGCAGATACCGCTCACCCATCTCCTTCAAATCTTTCAAGGAAGAAGCTGATTCCTTGGACGCCTTATTCATCCGTTTTATCGTTTCAATCAACTGGTCTGCTCGAATGACCTGTTCCTTGACCTCTTTCTTCGCATATCGGTCGTTGACAACAGTTTTCGGGTTGGCAAGCACGACTAAGCCCCTAAAAAAGTCCTTAAACAAGTAATTCTTCCATGCGGCAAGGAGTTTGCCGTCATTTTCGCTCCTTCGTTCCTTGAGCACCTGCAAATGCCGCTGATTCTGCGTAATCGGCGAATAAATTCCCTCTTTATAGTACCGACCGCCGCAGCGAATTGTGCGGATAAAATCGCCCTTGCTGTTGATCTCAATATTGCCGAACAGATTTTTGCACTCCAACACAAAGTTAATCTTTGGAGTCAGTACCAGAAAGTCAATCTGTGCCGAGGCACCGGACACGCTTTCAATATACAAATCGTGCAGCACAACCATATCCATACCGCTGTTTTTCAGCTCAAACAGAATATTATCCTCACCGATAATACCGGCTTTCACCACGGCAATCTCTTTTGCGATTTTTTTCGCGTTTTCTCCGGTTGCCTTTTCCACCAGCTCCTCCAGCTGCCGCAGATACTCCTTTGCGTTGCTGGATTCTTTCGCAATCACAACCTCCGGTTTTGAAAACAGTCCCATGTTTATCCCTCGTGTTTCTCTTTTTCCTGCGATTTTCGCTTGTATAATTTTAGTATACCATATAGGAGAAACGAGGAAAAGTTCCGTCCTCAAATTTATCCACAGGTTTGTGCATATCTTCGTGGATATTTCCACAGGCACGTAGAAGCCGCAGACTTTCGTCTGCGGCTTCGTTTACGTTTACCTGGCACTGCTAATCTTCGTTGCCTTTCTCGGCACAATCTGCGCTGTGTATGTTTATGATGCAGATTGCAGCGGCAGTTACCCGTGGGTGTTATTTTCCGTCGTTTGCAATCGCGGTATCAATATTCTCCTGCAGCTGCTTCATGCTGCTTTCGTTCGTGATGCCGCCGAGTACTGGTTTACCGACGATTTTTCCGTTCCGGTCGATAACATAGGTGGTCGGGAATGCCATGGTGTTCAGTGCAAACTGACCGGCCTCGCTGCCGGATGCAAAGGTGATGTTGCGGTAGGATGCCCCCTTGGTCTGCAGAATCTGTTTTGCGGTAGCAATGGCATCCGCATTGTCATCGAGTGTTTCTGTATTGATGCCAATAACCTCGCCGCCCTGAGCCTTGACGGTCTGATTCAGCTTGTCCAGATCACCAAGTTCGGCCACGCACGGCTTGCAGCCGCTGAACCAGAAATTCACGACCGTAAACGCGTTGTTAGCGAACAAGCTGCTGTCCACGGCGTTGCCGTCCAGGTCTTTGCCCTCGAAAGCGGGGAACGTGCTGTCGTCGGATGCGGTGGTGCCTTCCTCGGGCGGAAGTTCCTGCAGCTGGTGCTCCAGCTTGCGGACCTTGGCGGCATCGTCGGTCAGTGTCTTGTAGTCCTCGGCCGAGAGCTGGTCCTTGACGTTTTTAATCGCAAGATCGAGTACATCGGCGTAGTTGGTGCTCTGGGTGCTCTGCGACAGATTGTCCTTGTCGAGCGAATTCAGAGCCGTTGTCCACAGCTCCTGATGCTGGTCGAGGATGGCGTTTTCCTCCGCTATCAGCTCGGAGACGGTTTTTGCCGGTTTGCCGCAGGCGGATGCGCCGAGCAGCAGGCTTACGGACAGGGCAAATGCAATCAGTCGATTTCGTTTCATTAGATGGTCTCTCCTTTGTTATGCGTTTGGGTTTTATCGCCCAGACCGTAGCGGTAGCAGATAGCATCGGTCGGGCAGGCTTTCATGCACATGCCGCAGCGGATGCACTCGGCATGATTGGGGTTTTTCGTGATATCCACATCCATTTTGCAGGCTTTGGCACACGCGCCGCAGGATACGCACTTATGCGTATCCACCTGCATTTGAAACAGTGAAACGCGGTTCAGCAGGGCATAAAAGGCGCCGAGCGGGCACAGCCATTTGCAGAATGGACGGTAAAACAGCACGCTGCACACGATAACGGTCAGCAGAACGGCTGCTTTCCATGTAAACAGCGCGCCGAGCGCGGAACGAATACCGGAATTGACCGCCGCCAGCGGCAGCGCGCCCTCGAGCACCCCCTGAGGACACAGGTACTTGCAGAAGAACGGATCGCCCATGCCGAGTTCGTTTGTGACAAGTGCGGGCAGCAGCACCACCATGATCAGCAGCACCGCATATTTTACATAGCGGAGCGGCTTCAGCCTTTTGGTGGACAGCTTAGGCGAGGGGATTTTGTGCAGCAGCTCCTGAAACCAACCGAATGGGCACAGAAAACCGCAGATGAACCGTCCGAGCAGGACACCGAATAAAATCAGGATTCCGGTGATATAATAGGAAAATTTAAACTTTGATGAGCCGATCACCGCTTGAAACGCGCCAATCGGACACGCGCCGGCCGCACCGGGGCAGGAATAGCAGTTGAGTCCGGGCACGCAGACGGTCTTGCCGCTTCCCTGATATAGTTTGCCCTGTACAAAATTCGGCAGGTGGATATTGGTCAGCAGGGTGGCTGCCGCCTGTATCCAACCGCGAAAACGGGCTAAAAAGGGGATTTTTTTCTTATCCAATGCCAACACACTCCATACACAGGCGGATCGCCTTTGATAATACGGTTTCGGCTTCGCCGAGGCGGATGCCCAGAAGGATCATCGCAACAGCACTCAGCAGCAGCACCAGCTGAGCGGCGGTTTTGTAACGCGGCATAGTCGTGCTCCTCTCACAGTTGTTGTAAACAGTATACAGCGGACGATATAAAATCTTTGTTAACAGGCTGGAAATGCGGAAAATTTTTTTGCGAGAGTGCCATACAGTCTGCCGATAAAGTCAATTCTTCGAGCATACAGTGTTTCGTTTCGCGCGGAAGCGCGCATAAAATAGAATTTGCGAAGCAAGTTCAAAGGCTGCTCGGAAAAATAAAGTTTTTCGACAGTCTCGTTAACACAAACTTTATCCGTATCTGCTATAATAAAGGTAACGAAACGGCAAGGAGGAAGGACCATGCGTCTTTTGGTGATAGAGGATGAGCGCGATCTGTGTGAGGACATTGCAAAAAAACTGCGTCTGTCCGGCTATGAGGCGGATATCTGCTTTGACGGAGAAGCGGCGCTGGAGCTGCTGGCGGTAGAAAAATACGATCTGGTGCTGCTCGACCTGAATCTGCCTAAGGTGGACGGTATGACGGTGCTGCGTACTCTGCGGGAGCACGATCAGGAGACCGGCGTGCTCATCCTGTCGGCACGCAGTGAAATATCCGACAAGGTTGACGGACTGGATGCCGGCGCGAACGATTATTTGTCCAAACCGTTCCATTTAGAGGAACTGGAAGCGCGTGTGCGCAGCCTGACGCGCCGCCGATTTGTGCAGCAGGACGTGTGCCTGCGGTGCGGCGGGCTGATGTTTGATACCCGCAGCCGCACGGCCACGGCAGCCAGACAGACGCTTTCGCTCACGCGCAAGGAGAGCGGCATTCTGGAATATCTGCTGCTCAACCGCGGCAGGCCCGTCAGCCAGGAGGAACTGATCGAGCATGTGTGGGACAGCAGCGTGGACAGCTTCAGCAACTCCATCCGTGTGCATATCTCCATGCTGCGGAAAAAACTGCGTGCAGCACTGGGATACGATCCGATCCGCAACAAGATCGGTCAGGGCTACGAGATAGGAGCGGGCGAATGAGCAAACGAATTTCTGTCCAGTGGCGCATTACGATATTGACCGCGCTGCTTATCGCGGCGGCGTGTGTGAGCCTGAATTTACTGCTGTTTTACTCAGGCTCGGGCAGCATGGATGCGCTGAACGGCTTTGTGGTGGAATACAAGACGGAAAACCAGCAGGAAATGACCATTCAGATACCCAAAGAGAATATGCAGGCATTTTTCAGTGACTTTTCGCAGCAGGTCAATGAAGAAAAGGTGCGTTTTGAGCGCATAGGCTGGTACATCACCGCGCTGGTGACACTGCTGAGTGCCATTATCGCGTATTTCTTCAGCGGAAAGGCTTTGAAGCCGCTGAAGGATTTTGCACAGCAGACCGAACAGATCAATGAAGAAAGCCTGACGGACACCCGTCTGCCGGAGGATACGACTGCCGAGTTCCGGCAGCTGAGCGAGTCAGTGAACGGCATGCTGGACCGGCTGGCGCAGGCGTTCGATGCACAGCGGCAGTTTACGGGCAACGCCGCCCATGAGCTGCGGACACCGCTGGCGCTGATGCAGACAAGGCTGGAGCTCTTTGCGGCGGAACATCGGCAGATGAGCGAAGAAACTGCGAATTTGCTGCATTTTCAGCAGGAGCAGGTTGAGCGCCTGAGTGCGCTTGTGCGTACCCTGCTTGAGATGAGCGACCTGCGGTCGGTGCCGCGCACCGACCGTATCGACCTTGCACCGATGGTTGAGGAGGTGTTGGTCGATTTGACACCGCTGGCACAGAAAAACGGTATTACACTGACGCAAGCAGGCGAAAACGTGCAGTTTATCGGCAGCGATGTGCTGCTGTATCGGCTGCTGTTCAATTTGACAGAGAACGCGATCAAGTACAACCGCACGGGCGGTTCGGTGGAAGTGTCTGTCGAGCGGGAAGGCGGTCAGGCGGCAATCCGCGTGCGCGATACCGGCCCGGGCATTGCCGAGGAGTACCGGGACAGCATCTTTCAGCCGTTTTTCCGCGTGGATAAGTCGCGCAGCCGCGCAATGGGCGGCGTGGGACTGGGACTGGCGCTCGTGCAGGAGATTGTCCGGCTGCATGGCGGCACAGTGCGCGTTGAACAGAGCGCAGATACGGGAACGACTATTCTGGTAACACTGCCGGTTGGAAAAGCGGCTTGACGCTCAAATTGAGGGCATATATACGCACTGCTGTTCAGCATGCTCTGCTGGCGGTACGCTGCTGCACCGTATATTTAAGATATAAAAACATCAGCTGCAGGGGAGCTGCCGGAAGGCGGCTCCCTTATTTATGCACGCTGCCTTAACAGCATACACGGTTTACACCCGCTCTGAAATCCCGTATAATTTAGACAGTATAACGGACAGGAGAGCACATTACAGTATTCGGAGGTGCGCCATGCCAAAATCGAAATGGAACCTGAACACGATCTACATATCCGAGCGACTGCAGGAGAGCCTGCGGCCAATCTCGCGCTGTGCCATGACGACCGTGGTTGCCCCCATGGGCTACGGCAAAACGACGGCGGTGGAGTGGTATCTCGCGGAACGTGCCAGAGCCGAAGCGCCGTACATTGTGCGCATCAGTGTGTACTCGGGCAATCTTGCGATTTTCTGGAAAAGTGTGCAGGATGCCTTTGCGCGTGCAGGCTTTGCCTTTCTGCGGGAGTACGACTGTCCGACCGACGGAGCCAGCGGCGGACTTCTGATCGACGATCTGTGTCATGCGCTGACCGAGCGGGAATATGAGATTGTCCGGCTGATGGCACAGCGGCTGAATAACCGTGAGATCGCGGAAAAGCTGTATCTGTCCGAGGGCAGTATCCGGCAGTATGTGAATCAAATTTACACCAAACTGCAGATAGCAGGAGAGCCGCGCGCAAAGCGCAAGCTGCTGCTCGACCTGCTTGCGGATAAAAACTAACAACTTGTGAATGGTTTTTTTGAAAGGTTCACCGTATCCTATAGGTACGGTGAACCTTTCATTTTGTGTAAGCGAGAGGAGGTACGCATTTGGACCGGAAATACATTCAGTCAGTCAAACCGCTGACCGACCACGTTCTGCAGGTCGATTTTATCTCCGGCAGCCGCCTGCTGCTGGATATGAAGCCCTATCTGGATAAATTCCGATTCCGGTCACTTTCCGACCCGCAGGTGTGGAACAGCGCGGTGACAAACGGCATTTTTGTCCGCTTCGGCGATGTGGAGATGAGCCATAACGAGCTGTTTTCCATGGCCGAGCAGGAGCACTGAAACAGAAAAGGAGGAGAATGGCATGAGTAAAAAGCAGATAATACGACGGCGAGGTTTGTGCGGACTGCTGGCGCTGGCGATGTGTATAGGGGTGATGCCCCCGACGGCCGGGGCGGCGGTGACGGCAGAAAACGACTGGGAGATCTTTGATGCCTCAGACACCTACAATCTGCCGGGCACACAGGAGCAGATTTTGCAGGAGATGATCCAGAATCCCAAATTTGCGGAGAAGTGGGCGGCTATTGCGAACGATATTCTGCCTGCACAGTTTTATGCGGATGACGATGTAGGCAGAAAATACTTTGATTACAAGGACTTTACAGCGGACAGCTACAGCGCAGACAATCTGAAATACACCGACAAGGGTCTGCGTGATGCAGTAACTAAGGCGGTTGACAATTCCGGTCTTCGGGATGGCTCCGGAGTCATCGACAAGCTGCCGGAAGGGGAATTTCCCGTATTTTATGCCTCCACTTATGAAACCCAGGGATATTCCTCTCAGTCTGGCCAGTACAACGGCTACCACGGCACCGGCTACGGCTACTATGTGCAGGCGTTCTACGACTTCGAAATTCAAGGCATTGCGGACCGGTTTGAAACGCCCTCCATCGCGGCGGACGACACAACGGCGTCGCTCGAGCAGAAGGGCTACCAGTTTAATCTGGGCGGCAGCTCGGACAGCTACAAGGTGACGGCGGAAAACCGCAACGACTTTGAAAACACGGTCGAAAAAAGCTATACCTATGAAAAGAGCACCACTACCTCGACCACGGTCTCCAATACCTATTCGCAGAACTGGACCGAGGAGACCACGGTAGGCGTTGAATTCAGCGTGCCCGTGCTGGCCGCGCTTTCGCCCACTGCCAAGGTAGAGCAGAGCTTTTCCTACTCCTACGGCATGGAAAAGACCTACGAGAGCAGCAAGGAGGAGTCCTACGCGCAGTCCATTACGGATACCATCTCCGTACCGCTGCCGGCACATACGGGCATTGACATCAATGTCGATGTGACCGACCTGCAAACGACCATCCCCTATACCGGCGCGGTGTACATCAAGTATAAGACCATGCTCCTCTCGGTTACCGGTTATCATCGAACCAAGGGGTCAATAGACAGTTGGAAGGGCCGGGAGTTCAGGCAGTATACCTTCGGCCGAGACGGCAGAAGCGCGATTGAAGATCTGGATGCGCGCATCGAAAACCGGAATGTCTCCGGCTACGACCCCGACAAGCTGGACATGAATACTCTGTATCAGGGAGCATTCAAGACGGCAGCCGATCAGCTGCGCTCCGGTCAGCCGGTCGCGCCGTACTTCGGTTTGTTCCATTACACCTCCAAGAACACCGTCATCACCCCGCAGAAGGTGTATCCGATCTATGCGCTCGATCGTCTGGTGCCTGATACCGAACAGGTCTCGCTGTACGAGCAGCAAAGCCTGCGTCTGGACAGCATTAAGGTTGAGGCGAAAAACGAACACGACGTGGACTGGTACGGCTTCAATCCCCGCCTGAGCGGCGAATGGACGGTTGTGGACGAAGGGCTGAACGACGCTTCGGAGTACGCCGAGGTCACGACAAACCGCAACGGCTACCCTGTCCTCAATGCACTCAAGCCGAATGACGGAGTACAGCTGTTCCTGCGCTATCAGCCGAAGGATACGATCGAAATAACGGATGATTTCAACAGCGAGCTGATTGAACTGACCATCCTGCCCGTTGTGCTTTCCTCGGTTACGGTAGAGGGCAGCTTTGAGCCGTTCTACTTCAACGACGGCAGCAACACCGCCGATGTTTCGAATCTGACCGTGACCGCTAAGGACGAGGACGGCAACGACTTCAACGTAACCGACAGAGTCAAGTGGTATGCAGAAGCAAACGATGACATTACGGTTGACGAAACCACGGGCAGCATTGCGTTCACCGCACCGGGAACCTATCAGATCTATGCCGTAGTGAACGGCACGGAATCCAACCGTGTACCGCTGCAGGTTCTGCCCGAGCGGCAGCTCGATACGCTGACCGTGAACGGCACGATTCCCGATCTGATCTATAACGATGATACGGCGAACACCTTTGACCTGAGCACGCTCGATGTGGAGGCCAAGGATCAGTACGGCGAGGACATGACGCTCCAAAATGACCGGTTCGAGTGGCGGCTTGCCTCGGATAAGGGCTATGCCGCAATCAGCGGCAGCACAATTACCGGCCTTGTAGTCGGCACGGATACCGTTACCCTGTATTATCCGGTCGGACAGGACGAGCAGGGCGAAACGGTCTATCGGACGGCACAGCCGCTGCCCGTACAGGTGACGGCAAAGCCGTATCTGAATGAGCTGTATTATAATGACGGCGCTCCCGCTGCAGTAGAGGGCGCAGAGTATGATCTGTCCCGCATTCCGCTGCTGGCGCGCGATCAGCACGGCAATCCCTGTGGAATTCCGTCGGACATCGAGTGGACGCTGGCAGACACCAATCAGACCAATGCCACGATTGAAAACGGAAAACTGCTCGTTGCGGTTGGCAGTGTCCCGGATGCCTCCTATGCGGATGTGATTCTGGAAGCCTCCTCTGCCTCTGCCGGCAAGACTGCAAAGAATGTCGTTGTTAAGGTCGAGCAGCAGCCGACCCTCAAGACAATCCGCGCCGACATGAAGGACGGTTTTGTCCTGCGGCTGGATGAAAATGCGGTTCTTGCAGATCAGTTTACCGCTGCCGGCTACGATCAGTATGGCAGAGAAATGACCGGCGGCAGCTTTGAATGGGTTACCTCCAAGCCGGATGTGGTTTCGCTCGAAAACGGAACGCTCAAGGCACTGAAAGAGGATTCTACCGAGATCTATGCCCGTTCCGGTGACATCGAGAGTAACCACATTACGCTGACGGTCAATGCCCCGAGACGGCTGACTGCGATCACCGCAGACGGCATTCTGTCGTCCGTTCGGAAAAACACGACGCTGGATCTGTCTGCAGCTAAGGTAACGACGCTCGATCAGTTCGGCAAGGCCTTTACTCCGGAAGAGCTGGCGGCCTATCCGGCTTCTGTACGTTGGACGATGGAAAAGAATGATACGCACGCCGTTATCAGCGGAAATACACTCAGCTTCGGTGATCAGGATGGCACGATGACCCTGATCTGTGCTGCGGTCAACGCAGACACCAATGTGATCGTGGAAAAGAAGATCATCATTCGCATCACAGACTCCACCTCCGGCGGCGGCTCGTCCGGCGGTGGCGGAGGCGGCTTCTCCGCACCTAGCTATTCGGTATCTGTAGATGATGTAAAGCACGGCACTGTCACCGTATCTCCCAAATCCGCGTCCAAGGGCGACACCGTGACCATCACGGCAGCACCCGACAAGGGCTACACTCTCGAAAGCCTGACCGTGCTGGACAAGGACGGCAAGGCGCTCGAGCTGACCGACAAGGGCAGCGGCAAGTACACCTTCGTCATGCCGGCGGGCAAGGTCACGGTGAAGGCGGTCTTTATGGACGACAACACCATGCTCAACTTCTTCACCGATGTGCACGCGGAGGATTATTACTATGACGCAGTCCTCTGGGCGGCGCAGAAGGGCATTACCGGCGGTATGAGCGACACGCTGTTCGCTCCAAACGCTGCCTGCCCCAGAGCGCAGATTGTAACCTTCCTGTGGCGCGCGGCGGGCTCGCCCGAGCCGAGTGCATTGAGCAGCTTTAACGATGTGCCTTCTGACAAGTATTACGCTAAGGCAGTCGCATGGGCAGTCGAGAATGGCATTACGGTAGGCACTACAGCTACCACGTTCAGCCCGGATGACACCTGCACCCGTGCTCACGGTGTTACCTTCCTGTATCGTGCGGCCAAGGCGACGGCTTCGGTCGGTGCATCGGCATTTACCGATGTGGCCGACAGCGCCTACTACGCCGATGCGGTCAAGTGGGCAACTGCGCAGGGTATTACCAAGGGCATTAGCAGCACGCTGTTTGGTCCGGATGAGACCTGCACCCGTGCACAGATCGTCACGTTCCTGTACAGAATGTACGGCACCAAATAAGCAAATCAACCGATGGAAAGCGGCGGCAGGGGAATACCCCTGCCGCCGTCTGTTTACCGATTTTTTGCCGCCATCTCACGCTGCGGAGCGAGCTGTATTCCCGGACAAACCGCTGCAATAAGAGCGGGAGAAACGGGGAAAATGTCATAGTTTCGGTAACTTTGCGGCAACGTGTCATAATTTCTTCTTTTTTTGTAAAACCCTGTTGACAAAACACGACAGATGCGCTATAGTGTGGATAAAAGAAGATGATGCAGTCGCTTTGACCGCATCTCAAACGATAATGGCAAACCCACCGAAAGGTGGCGACGCAAAGCTATAGGGCCTTACCCCTCATCGAGAGGGCTGGCAGCCAGTTACCGAAAGGAGATCGCCGGATATGAAGTGGCTTTTTCGTATTGCATGCGCAGTTTTTGCAGCAGCTGCCCTCTCGATGGGCATTACCGCAGCAGCAGCAAATGATGTTGTGGATATGAGTAATTCCACCCACGGTTATGTTACCGTAAACTACTCCTCGAGTGCAAGGCTCAAGGTTGGTATTCAGTACAACGACGGCAAGACCGTATTCCATGATTGCCCGAGCGGCAAGGATGCTTCCTTCTCTCTCGATAAGGGCAACGGCAAGTACACCGTAACGCTGTACCGCAACGTTTCCGGTACGTCCTATCAGCAGGTCGAGTCCAAGTCCGTGAACGTAACCGTTAAGGACAGCTACGCTCCGTATCTGGTCTCCACTTCCGAGGTTCAGTTCTCCAAGGGCGACACGGTATCCGCTAAGGCTGCTGAGCTCTGCAAGAACGCCAAGACCGACGAGGCTAAGGTTATCGCCATCTACAACTATATGGCAAGCCGTTATACTTATGATAACAAGCTGGCGAATGAGATCACCAGCGGCAAGATTACCAAGTACATCCCGGATACCGCCGCTACCCTGAAGGGCACCACCGGTATCTGCTACGATTTTTCCTCGCTGTTTGCAGCAATGTGCCGCAGCCAGGGCATCCCGTGCGCACTGACCAAGGGCTACGCCGGCTCCAGCTACCACGCTTGGAACAAGGTAAACCTGAACGGCAAGTGGTATCAGATCGACCTGACCTACGCGGTTACCCGCAGCGTGAAGAACGCAAAAACCCTGCATGACTGTGTATCTCCGCTGACCTACACCAACACCAGCGATGCGCTTGCAGTAGCTGCGGCTTAACACTTTTTCATTTTATTTTGTATGCAAATGGCCCTGATTGGATATGTTTATGCCCAATCAGCGGCGATTTCTTGCATAAAAAACGATTCCGGATTGAAACTCTTCTTCGCTTTGACAGTATTTGCTTGTTGTTCGCGGGCATTTATGGTATACTGAAGAAGAGGATCCGGAGGATTTCTGTCCTGCGCGGGCAAAGGACTGTGTATGCAGTCCGGCGTGTCTGCCGACAGAAAAGATCGTAAAATTCTGTGCATGACTTCCGTAAAGGGATACAGGTACAGACAAAGGCACAGCCGGTGAAAACCGGTGTCGCAAAGCCAGTTGGGCCTAAACGGAGTTTTTTCTCCGCATGGCAGCCGGTTGCCAAAGGTACTTTGCTACCCCCTTGCAGAGCTATGCGCGCTGTAAAGGGGGTATTTTATTTGGAGGTTGAAACTGCACTGTATTCTGAGATTATCGCAAACCCACAAACACATGATCTGTGCGGCTCGTTGAGGAGCAAGTTGTACAGACAAAGGCACCATCGGTGAAAGCCGGTCTCGCAAAGCCAAGGGCCTAAACGGAAAGTCTCTTTCCGCATGGCAGCCGGTTGCCAGAAATACATTTGCAATCCCTCTCGATCAGCATGCACGCTGACCAAGGAGGTATTCCTATGTTAAAAAAGAATATGCGTAAACGTCTGCTCGCAGGAGCACTTGCGACTATCATGGCGCTGACCATGTGCCCGACCTGGGCGCTGGCCGACGATGAAGGCATCACTACCCTTCCGGCACCGGAAGACCAGATGTCGGTTGTTGACAGTACTCCCGCAGAAGACACCATTCAAACTCCCGATGCCGAGACCCAAGGACAGCCTGAGGCTCAGGATCCTGCACAGGCACCGTCCGGCGGTACGGACATCGAGGAGACTGGCAATAATAGCAATTCCAATGAAAATGATTCTCAGAATAATGATGCAGTAAGCAATTCTCCGGCGAATACAATTAGCTTGCAGGAGATCCAAAGCGACCGCGCATGGTATCGGAAGACGGAAGCCATGTACTTCATCCTTCTGCCGAAGCGCGGTACGCCGAAGAACAACGCTGACCAGGGTCAGGAAAACTATCTGCCGAGCAGCGATGACACGGCTGCCGGTATCACGGGCAGTGACGGTGGCGTAGAGGGTCTGAGTGCGTCTACTGGTTACCGTGGTTATGTAACTGCGAAGGCTATGAGGAAACTTGCCTACCAAAACGCTATTGACGGATTTGACAACGAGAATGGCCTTAATGACACCGACTATCTGGAAGTACCGGAAAATCTCGGTTTCTTCACTGCGAAAAACTGGGTCAATGGTTCTTATACACAGCCGACCAATACCGTTGAGACTGCAAGAAATGCTCTGCTCAACACCGACGATTTTACGTTCACTCCAGATGGTGTTGAAATCGTATGGTATACCATTAAGGATCAGTATGACGGTATCCATGTTGACGGTTACCTCAGAGGTGTGCCGATTACGGTTACCTATCATACCAACTATGAAAATAATGGAATCACCGGTATGGAGGAGAATTCCAAGGTAGATAACAACGGTGTAAAGAGCGGTTACAAGTATACCGTTCGGGACATTGATTTCACTGATTTTGAACGTCCGGAAAACTACACCTTTGCTGGTTGGTATGTTGGCAGCACTAAGTACGACGTTGATTCTCAGTATCTTTTGACCGGCGACCTGCATCTGTATGCAAAGTGGGTTAAGAATGCTTACAACGTAACCTATTATGTTGATGGCGCCAAGTACGAGCAGGAGAAAACCTACAAGGTTGATTCCGTGGTAAATGTAAAGAATGACCGTCCTGAAAAGGAAGGTTATACCTTTAAGGGCTGGAAGACAAACGACGTAACCGTTAAAAACGACGGCACGTTCACCATGCCTGAGAAGGATGTCCGCTTTGACGCTGAGTTCGAGATTAACAAGTACAATGTTACTTGGAAGAACGATGACGACAGTGTTGTCGGCACGGCTGAGGTCAACTACAAGGATACGCCGAAGTCGAATCCTGAGGTCAGCAAGGCTTCCAATGAGCAGTTCGACTACGAATTTGTTGGTTGGAAGGTAGAAGGCGCTGAGGGTACTGAAGATACTGCACTGGTTGACCCGACTACTATCCCAGTGGTTAAGGATGTAACCTACATCGCTGTATTTAAGCCGATTACTCGTCAGTACACCGTGACTTGGGTAAGCGAAGGTACAAAACTTGACGATGAGAAGGTTGTCTACAACCAGACGCCGAAAAAGACCTTCACCCCTGAGAAGAAGTCTACTCCTGAGTTCGACTATGAATTCCTTGGCTGGAAGGTAAAGGACGGCAGTAACGCACTGGTTAACCCGAACACGATCGCAGTTATCGCAGACGTGACGTATGAAGCTGTATTTAAGTCGATTACCCGCCAGTACACCGTAACCTACTACGTTAACGGCGAGAAGCAGGGTGACGAGGAGACTTATAACTACGGCACTCTGGTAAAGATTCGTGGCAACGCTGTTAAGGAAGGCCATACGTTCTCTGGCTGGAAGATCGGTAGCGAAGCTGCAAAGGATTTTGAAATCAAGAGCAACGTTATCATCCAAGGCTTCTTTACACAGAATACGCAGCATTACACCATCAACAAGCACTTCTACAACGAGAAGGATGTTGAGGTTAAGGCAGAGAACGGCGAGACCAAGACCGGCAATGAGTATGCACTGGTTGCTGAGCTTTACAAGGATGATGCAGTAAACCAGACCGTTGACGGTAAGACCTACGTTTACGTTCCGGGTCTGACCAAGGTTACCGATAACCTTGAAAAGCTGACCAAGGACGTTACCATCGACCTGTACTACTACCTTGACGTCAAGGGCGGCGAGAAGCCGGACGAGACCGGCAACGGCACCCCGGACGCATGGGAGTACCGTCTTGCATTCAAGGTTGTAAACGGCGAGTGGAACAACGGCGGCAGCGCTGACATCGTTGTTTACGTTCCGTTCAAGGACTATAAAACCGGCAAAACGCTCAAATACGTTGAGGTTCCGGTCACCCGTATCCCGGCCGTTGGCGACAAGCCGAACTCCGGCTACCGTGCTGGTTCCTGGGATACGACTCCTGTCGGTAATGCAAAGGTTGAGAAGGACACCGTATTCACCTACACCTACGCAAGAAGATCTTCTTCCGGCGGCGGTGGCGGCGGCAGCCACAAGCCCACCGTTACCATTCCGGATGATGTACCGACCGGCCTGAACGGCGATGACCACTATGCTTACATCGTAGGCTATCCGGACAGCACCGTTCGTCCGCAGAACGGCATTACCCGTGCTGAGGTAGCAACCATCTTCTTCCGTCTGCTGACCGACGAGACCCGCAATGCAAACTCTACGAAGACCAACAGCTACTCCGATGTAGCAGCCGGCGCATGGTACAACCACGCGGTTTCTACGCTGAGCGCTATGGGTATCGTAAAGGGCGACAGCCAGGGCAAGTTCAATCCGAATGCGCCGATCACCCGTGCGGAGTTCGCTGCGATCGCAGCTCGTTTTGACGACAAGGCCAACACGACCGCTGTTGACTTCAGCGACATTGCATCCCACTGGGCAAAGGACGAAATCAGCGCCGCTGCCAACAACGGCTGGATCAACGGTTATACCGACGGCACCTTCCGTCCGAATAACAAGATCACCCGTGCCGAGGCGATGACGCTCGTAAACCGCGTCCTCAAGCGCCTTCCGGAGACTGCAGAGGACCTGCACAACGACATGATCAAGTGGAGCGACAACTCCGATACTTCCGCATGGTATTACCTGGCCGTACAGGAGGCTACGAACAGCCACTATTACGACATCAAGGGAAACAAGCACGAGAAGTGGAGCAAGCTGCGCGAAACTCGTGACTGGACCGAACTGGAAAAGTAAATACTTTCCTGTAAGGGCGAACGAATCCCCCGGCCATTGGTCGGGGGATTTTATTGCTCTGATAGTTTTTTCTAAAGGAAACAAATTTCGGCAAATTTTTCTTGTTAAAATTATAACATATTGTCCTGGTGGTTTTTATATCATAGGTTCATAATAGAGATTGCCGAAAGGGAAAAGAGGAATTAAAAAAGTAGGCTTTTCGGTGATTTTCGTGCGAAAGCCATGCTTTCGCAGCCGGTATAGAGGAGGAGATAATATGATCAGCTTTATCGTATGCTTATTATTATTGATCACCGGCTATCTTACTTATGGTAAAATTGTAGACAAAACCTTTGGTCCGGATGACCGGGAAACGCCGGCAGTTCGCATTAACGATGGCGTTGACTACGTTGTCATGCCGCAGTGGAAGCTGTTTCTGGTACAGCTGCTGAACATCGCCGGCCTTGGCCCGATCTTCGGCGCACTGCAGGGCGCTCTATGGGGCCCGGTCGTATTCCTGTGGATCACATTCGGCACCATTTTTGCCGGCGGCGTACACGATTACTTCTCCGGCATGATCAGTGAGCGAAATGACGGCGCGTCCATCGCAGAGGTTACCGGCAAGTACCTCGGTCACACCATGCAGAATATCATGCGTGTGTTCTCGGTCGTACTGCTGATCATGGTCGGTACGGTATTTGCAGTCGGTCCGGCCGGTCTGATCGTTACGCTGTGCAAGAACAACGGTGTGTCCGGTGTGCTTTCGACCACGCTGTTCTGGCTGATCCTCATCCTGGTTTACTACTTTATTGCAACCTTTATTTCGATCGATAAGATCATCGGTAAGGTATACCCGCTGTTCGGCATGTGCCTGATCATCATGGCGGTCGGTGTTATCATCGGTATCTTCACCAACCCGAATTACACCATTCCGGAGATTTGGTCTCACCTGTACAATATGCACCCGTCCGGTACGCCGGTATGGAGCTTCATGTTCATCACGGTTGCATGCGGTGCAATTTCCGGTTTCCATTCCACGCAGTCGCCGCTGATGGCGCGCTGCATGAAGAACGAGAAGCAGGGTCACTTCGTATTCTACGGTGCAATGGTAGCCGAAGGCATTATCGCACTGATCTGGGCGGCAGCCGGCTGTGCTCTGTATGAGGTCACCGGCGGTCTCAACACCGGTCTGGCGGAAGCGCTGGCAGGCGGTCAGTCCGCAGCGATCTATGATGTATGCTCCAAGACTATGGGCGGCGTTGGTATTGCTCTGGCCATGATCGGCGTTGTTATCTGCCCGATCACTTCCGGTGATACCGCATTCCGTTCCGCTCGTCTGACACTGTCCGACTGGTTCCACATGGATCAGAGTTCGTATGCAAACCGCCTGAAGCTGTGCATCCCGGTACTCGGTATCGGCGCTATCCTCGGCATCGGCAATGCAACCGGTCTGATTGACTACACGGTTATCTGGCGTTACTTCAGCTGGACCAACCAGACGCTCGCTATGATCGTTCTGTGGGCAGCAGCTATGTACCTGTTTACCGAAAAGAAGAACTTCTGGATTGCAGCTGTTCCGGCTACGTTCATGAGTGCGGTTTCCTGCACCTATTTCATCCTTGCACCGGAGTGCCTCGGCAGCCTGCTGAACAGCAAGACAGCGGACGGCACGGTAATTTACAATACCGCAGTGGCGTACCCGATCGGTATTGTATTCGCGGCACTGCTGCTCGCACTGTTCATACGTGCGACCAAGAAGCGCGGCGCAAAGAAATCTGCTTGAATATAATAGCATTGCTGCAGCCGGCCGTTCCTTTGTGCGGTCGGCTGCGGCCATCCATAACGATAATTGCGGGGTGACGGAAAGTGTTGAAACCTTATCCGCTCAGCGCGGGACGTATTGATGACGCGTCGCTTGCCGAGGATAAAAAAACCTGTCGGAAAATCGGTCCGTGCGGCATCGGCAGGCATGCCCTTTATTTGAACAGCTTTTTTATTGACCGGCGGTATTATGTTCCGTTTTCCGTGGTAACGCGTGTGTACAAGCGCGTTGCGATGAGCAAGGGCGGCTTTTCCGGCAAGGGCATTTTCGCCACGCTGTCCTATCTGGTCGTGGAGTTCGACGGCGGACAGAAGGTGTGCAATTTCAAGTATGAGCAGCAGGTCGATGATTTCCTGAGCGTTATCCGAGCCGAGTACCCGTCTATTCCGTGTGTCAGCGCGGCGGCCGAGCAGCGCATTGCCGAGGAGAAGGCCCGTCGGGAGGAAGAAGAGCGCAATCGTCCGCCGATGAGCGCACAGGCGGCGAAAACCGTGCAGGCACTCGATAACGCAATCGACTATCTGGAGCGCCGTCCTGAGCTGACCGAACGACTGAGCGCAGCCGCAAAACGCTGCCGGAACTTCCAGTGTACGAACGGCAGCTACCGCTGGGCCGCTATGGCGATTACACTGCTTGGATTTGCGGCGCTGGCTTACGGTATCGTTTCCTTCGTGCGTCACGGCTCGTTTTCGATTTATTTTACGCTGTTCGGCCTTGCCGCGATATTCACGTTTGCAGGCTTCAGCGTCCTGCCGACAGCACGCAACAACCGTACCTCCATCATGCAGAATGATGCACAGGCACAGGAGAAAATGCAGGCTTACCTTGCGGACTATCTGAATTTCCCGCTGCCGGCCCGCTATGCACATCCGGTTGTGCTGCGCCGCATGCAGCGTGCCGTCATGGATGGCCGCGCAGTGACCGCTGCGCAGGCGCTCGACGTTGTGAAGGCTGACCTGAAGGCGCTGAATGCGGATGTCACCGTCTCGCAGGAGGAATACGATGAGGTTGTCGCCATCAAGCCCATGTTCCTCAATGCGGAGTATCAGTGATAATCAAATGATACAAAAATCCCTCCCGGTTTATGATCGGGAGGGATTTTTTTGGCTTATATGACGTACATATCCGGTCTGCGGAGCGACAGATAATCCGGATTCCTGCGGATTTTTTGCACCTCCTGCAGATTGATATCGCAGAGGAGCAGATGCTCAGTGTCGTTTGCTTTGACAAGCACCTTGCTGCTCGGATGAATGACGTGCGATTCGCCGGCAAACTGCATTTCGCCTTCTGTGCCGACACGGTTGCACATGGCGGTCGAAGCAGATGACAATGCCGACGTTGCCGAACGGCGTGCGGAACACCTTGAAGCCATCGTTGGACGGCGTATAGTAATCCTGCTCGTAGAAGTTGATATTTTGTGCGATGTGTACCATTTTTGCAACATCCTGCACGGTTCCGCCCGGCATTACCCATAGAGATGCGTCATTATATTATTTCATTTGGCAAATGAAAAGCGAAAAGGACATTCCCGAGGGGTGGGAATGTCCTGCGAAAAAGAGTATTGATATGATCTGATTTATGGCAATGCCGCTGCTTTAATTGTGCGGTGTTGCCTTAAGAGCACAGTCCGCATTTCGCACATGCAGACGGTGTGGCAGCGCAGCCGCCGAGGGCAGTCTCGCGCAGCTCGATGGGGATGCGGCGGCCGACCGCGTACATGGTATCGAGCATTTCATCGAACGGGATAAACTGGTGAATGCCCGCGAGCGAGAGCTCAGCGGCAACGAGCGCGTTGGCTACGCCTGCCGCGTTGCGGTTCTGGCACGGATACTCGACCAGACCGCCGACCGGATCGCAGACCAGACCGAGCATGTTCATCAGCACGGTGGAGGCCGCGTCAAGGCACTGCTCAGGCTTGCCGCCCATGAGCTCGACAGCTGCGCTGGCCGCCATTGCGGAAGCGATGCCGACCTCAGCCTGACAGCCGCCGACCGCGCCTGCAACGGTTGCGTTGCGCATGGCAAGGTAGCCGATCGCACCGGCGTTGAACAGGGCGTCAATCAGCCGTTCGTCCGAGATGTTGTAGCAGTCCTGCAAGGCAAACAGCATGCCCGGCAGAACACCGGCGCTGCCTGCGGTCGGAGCGGCAACGATAAGGCCCATAGAAGCATTTACCTCAAGCACTGCCATCGCGTACTGCGCTGCTTTGTGCAGCACATCCCCGCAGATGGAGCGGCCTTTGGCCGCGTGCTGCGCCAGCTTTTTTGCCTCGCCGCCAATCAGGCCGCCCATGGACTTGACCGGCGTTTTGAGCGGTGTCAGCGCGGATGAGCGCATGATTTCGAGTGCTCTCTTCATACGGTGCGTGACCTCATCACGCGTGGTTTCGCCCAGCTGGCACTCGCGGCGGCGCATGATCTCGGAGATGGGGAGCTGCTGCTGCGTGCAGAGTGCAAGCAGTTCGGATGCGTTTTTGAAATCCATAATCTGCTCTCCTCCTTACGGTTCGATGATCATGACGTCGTGGACGTTGGGATTGTTTTTGAGCGGTTCCTCAATGCCCTCGGGGAAATGACCGTCCGATTCGACGATCGTGTAAGCGGTGTTGCCCTTGGACTCGCGGAACAGGCGCATGAACGCAATGTTTACACCCTTGTCGCTGAGCACCTTGGTGATGTGCGCCACAACGCCCGGCTTGTCCTGCTGAACGACGATGACCGTGCTGTATTCACCGGTAAAGTCAACCTCGACGCCGTTAATGCGCGCGATGCGGCACTTGCCGCCGCCGAGCGACTCGCCGCGGATGGTCATTACCTGACCGACGGCGTTCTCCATGCGGATGTCCACGGTGTTCGGATGGACATCGGTCTCGGTCTCACACGGCGTGAATGAGTAGGACAGACCGCGCTCGGTCGCAATCGAAAACGAATTGCGGATGCGGGTGTCATCGGTTGAAAAGCCCATGATGCCGCCGAGCAGCGCACGGTCAGTGCCGTGGCCGTGATAGGTCTTAGAGAATGAGCCGTACAGCGTGAAATCCACCTTTTTAAGCGGCGGCGCGATCATCTTGTGCGCCAGATACGCGATAACGGCTGCGCCGGCGGTATGGGAGCTGGAGGGACCGATCATATTCGGTCCCAGCACATCAAAAACACTGATAAAGGACATAGGGGATTCTCCTTACTGAGCGGAGGATTTGCAGATAAACTTGCGGTAGATGGTCTCCACGATCACGCCGATCGCGTTGTCGCCGGAGACGTTGCAGGCGGTGCCGAACGAGTCCTGCGTGATGTACAGCGCAACCATAATAGCGCAAATCGGGCCGCTCGGGTCACCGGCCTCGGTGCCGAAGATCATGTACAGGAAGGGCAGGGCGGTCATAATGGAGCCGCCCGGAGCACCGGGAGATGCTACCATGGCAATGCCGAGCGTCATGATGAACGGGATAACGGTGCCGATGGAGATGGGCAGCTGGTTCATCAGGCAGACTGCGGTAGCGCAGGCGGTAATGGTGATCATCGAGCCTGCCATGTGGATGTTCGCGCACAGCGGAACCGTAAAGTTGCGGATTTCCGAGGAAACGCCGTCTGCCTCAGCGCACTGCAGGTTGACCGGAATGGTAGCCGCAGAGGACTGGGTGCCCAGTGCGGTTGCGTAGCCCGGAATCTGGTTGCGGATGAGCGTGAACGGGTTCTTGTGGCTGACCAGACCTGCAATTACGAACTGGATGCAGATGCAGATCAGGTGCATGATGATAACAACGATGAATACCTTCCACAGAATACCGAGGATAGCAAAGGTCTTGCCGGACTTGGTCATATCGGTGAACGTGCCGCAGATGTAAAGCGGCAGCAGCGGAATGATGACCTTGTGCAGTACGCAGTCAATGATGCCGGAGAAGTCGGAAACGCCGTTGTACAGCGTGTCACCGATGGTCTTGCCGCGCAGGCTGGACATGCACAGACCGAGCACAAACGCCGTAACAACAGCGGACAGCGTGTTCATCAGCGCCGGGATTTCCAGGCTGAAGTACGGCTCCAGCGAGTTGCCTGCGGTTGCGGCGATCTTGTCGAGCGCATCTGCACTCATGAAGTGCGGGAACAGGGTGTCGGCTACAAAGAACGAAGCCGAGCCTGCGATCAGGGTCGAGCAGTAGGCGATGGCAACCGTGATGAGCAGCAGCTTGCCCGCGCCGCTCTTGAGGTTAGCAATGCCCATGGTAACATACGCGAGGATCATCAGCGGGATGATAAACGACAGGAACTGGCTGAAGAACGACGAGAGCGTTACCACAAAGCGGCAGAAGCCTTCCGGCAGGAACTGGCCGAACAGGATGCCGACAATAATGGCGATGATGAGCTTGGGCAGTAATCCGAGTTTGAATTTTTTCTTTTCTTCCATTTCTTTTTCCTCCTTTTTGGCGGGCAGCACCAAACAATTTGAACTGCGGCACTTTGCGGAAAGCGCACTTGTTCGGTTATGCGGTGTCACCCTTTGCGGCGCAGACCGTTTGTTTGCCCCTCTGTGGTCTGCTGCCGTGGAAGTCTGCCGAGATTTTTGCCTCCGGACACAAAAAGAACCGCCTATTTTAGGCGAAATGCAGTAAAATAGGACGCGGTTTTTGTGTAAAAAGGATAAATAAAAAATCTGTGGTAAACCTCCAATTTCTTTCTTGACCTCTTTGCAGATTTAGTATATTCTGTTTAATGGGTTAAGTCAAATTCATATATTTTATCATTTCGATTCAAAATATTGATAATATAGGGGAGAGAGGGAAATCCATGGAGCTTCGGCAGCTTGCAACCTTTATTCGGGTAGCACAGTTTAAGAGTTTTTCACGCGCAGCAGAGAGCCTCGGCTACTCACAGTCGGCGGTAACGGTGCAGATACGCCAGCTGGAGGAGGAACTGGACACACGTCTGTTCGACCGCATGGGAAAGCGTATCGCGCTGACCGACACAGGCGAGCGTTTTCTCAGCCACGCGTGCGATGTGATGAATCAGGTCAATCAGGCGCGTATGTCAGTCACATCCACGGCAGAGCTGCGCGGTTCGCTGCATATCGGCACGATTGAGTCGCTTGCATGTCTCAAGCTGCCGACGGTGCTGCATCTGTACCGTAAATTCAACCCGAAAGTGTCTATCCGTATCACGGTCGGTGAGCCGGAAGAATTGATTGAGCATATGGAACGCGGCGAGCTGGACATGATCTATGTGCTTGATGAGCCACTGTACAGCAACAACTGGAACAAGCTGATGGAGCAGCGCGAGGAAATCGTATTTGTGGCGTCTGCATCGCTGCGCGAGAAGCTGGGCGGAAAAGAGCTGACGATTGAGGAACTGCTTACGCAGCCGTTTTTCCTCACCGAGCAGGATAACTACCGCCGTGTACTCAACCGCCGTCTTGCCGCACGGCGGACCATTCTTACACCGTCGCTCGAGTGCGGCGATACCTCGCTGCTCATTCGCATGCTTGAGATTGACCGCGGTGTATCCTTTCTGCCGTGGTACGCGGTCGAGAACAGCGTAAAAGAGGGAAGGCTGATCCGTTTATCGGTCGAGGACTGCTATATTTCGCTCTACCGCCAGATTTTCAGCCACAAGGAGAAATGGCGCACACGCGAAATGGATGAATTTGTCCGCGTGGCCAAGCTGGCGGACGAGGAAGAATAGGAGCATATAACAACATCCCACTTGTTGAAGCACAGCAAGTGGGATGTTTTTTATTCCATGACCGCCTGCACTACCCAGCGGGTTGCGTGCCCGTTGCCGGTGCAGGTGGAAAGCGTGAGGATATGGTCGTTTACGGTCGGTGCTGCGCCGGTGCGGATCACCGACAGGGAAATGCCTTCGTCAATGAAGGTTTTTTTGATCGTTTCGTCGGAAAACGCACTGTAATACGCGGTTCCGTCAAGCGCTGCCTCATAGGCCGCGTAGATGCTGTACGCATGGGTTCCGCTTGCATTGGTCACATATATCTGCGGATGTGCCTGCAGGAAATCCTGCTTTTTGTAGTGCTTCAGCGCGGCAAACATCGAGCCGTTGTTCATCCGGTGACCGTACACGATGGTGTTAAAGCCGCTGAAATCGGCAGAGCAGCGGCAGTCCATGAAAATCGCGCCGACTGCGCTGCTGTTTTGGTTCCAGGTGTGTGTCAGATAATAGTCGTTGTCCGTGCCCTGCACCAGCGGATAGGAAATCTCGGTGCCCGGAATGGCAATCCAGCCGATGACATCACTGTTGACCTGCTGCAGAGCAGGCAGATCCATCTGCTCCAGCGCCTGTGCATACGGGTCGGCAGACGGAACGGGTTCGGTCTGCGTTTCCTGCTGCGGCTGTTCGGTCGGCTGCTGAACGGTTTCCGTCTCCGTCACTTCGGGTATCGCGGCAATCTCGGAAGCCTCGGCGTAGGCTTCATCGCCTGCACGGTAGCTCGTCATTTGGCGCACCAGCATGAATGCGCTGACGGCAAACACCGCTGTCAGAAAAAACAGTATCACAGTCCGTATTTGGGACTTCATACGCTCACCTCGTTTTTTGCATATTATTATAGTATATCTGATTTAAGTTGTAAAATTAGATATATTTTCCCGTTTGACAGAAAAAATTATATCTGTCAGATGCGCTGATACTGGATATTTCGTGCAGATTTTGATTGTTTTCACATGACTGACCGTGCTTTTCATCACATTGCACAATCGCGTATCAATAATTTCTACGTTTTGTCGATATAGTATGGAAGGCTTTCTGCCAAAATATATCCTTTTTTTATACCCTCTGTATGGTAAGCTATACCATACAGAGAAAACACCTCGTCTGTCGCGGATACGGACCACCGGCGAGGAGGATATATTTCCTGATTTCATGATAAAGGACTGAGTAGTATGAGCAAAAAGTTGACAAGGCTGCTGTCCATCCTGCTGTCGCTTAATCTGACGTTCGGCACGGGTACTTTTGCAGCATTTGCGGCTGAAGCGGAAGACGGCAGCACCGACACCGGTTACTCCGAGAGCGGCGATCCTGCAGCATCCGCTCCGGAAGCAGAGGATAGCGATACAGAAAGCACACCGGATACGAGCAGCCCCGCTCCGACAGAGAGCACCGGCGAGAATGCCGAGCCGTCTGTGCCGAGCGAGCCGTCTGCACCGGGCGAGTCTGCATCGCCGAGTACATCTGAAGCACCGGCCGAGGCGGCACCGTCCGCACCGGCGGAGAAAGCGCCTGCGGCTGAGGTTCCGGCAGAGGAGAAGCCTGCTGAAGAAAAATCTGCCGAGCAGGCATCGGTTGCGGCATATGCAGTCACCGCGTTTACGCAGGACAGCATCCGGTATGATGTTTCCTCGGGCGATGCCGTTGTTACCGGATGCGCAGACAGCGTGACCAAGCTGGTTATTCCGGAAACCGTAACCTATGACGATAAGGAATACAAGGTTGTCGGCATTCAGGAGCATGCGTTTGACTGGGTAAATCACCGCAGTCTCGCACTGGAAACCGTTGATCTGGGCGGTCTGTCGCTGGAAATCGGCGAGTATGCCTTCCGCGGTCAGAAGTCGCTGACGACTGTTGACGGCATGGATAATATTACCGCAATCGGCAACTATATGTTCACGGCATGCTCGGCGCTGACTTCGGTCGCTGATCTGTCCAAGGTTACTTCTGTCGGTATTCAGGCATTTATGAACTGTTCTTCGCTGACTACGCTGGAAGGCCTGAATTTCTCCGCACTGACGAGCATTAGACAGGACGCCTTCAATAATATGGAGTCCTTCTCGCTGGAGCTGGGTGAGCATACCTTTGATGCGCTCGAGTCTTTGGGTATCCGCGCGTTCGCGAATATGACCGGTATCACCGGCACGGTCGTTCTGCCGGAAGGCATTACCGAAATTCCGGAAAACGCATTTTCGAGCACCGGAATTACCGGCGTTGACTGGTCTCATATCACGGTCATCGGCACGGGTGCGTTCAGAAAGTGTGCAGGTCTGACCGAGCTGCACTTGTCGGATTCTGTTACGTCGATTGGCGAAAGCGCATTCAGCGGCAGCGGTCTGACCGGAGAATTACAGCTGCCGAATTCGATTACTTCGATTGGAAGTAATGCGTTTGAGAATGTCAAGATTGAGGGCGATTTGGTTCTGCCGAATGCGCTGACTTTTCTGGGTACCTCTGCATTTCGCGGCACTGCCATCAGCAGTGTTACGTTCCCGGGTGCGCTGAAAAATATTGGCAGCTACGCATTTTACAGATGCTCGCATCTTTCCGGCACGCTGATCATCCCTGAAGGGGTTGTTTCCATCGGTAAGGCAGCCTTCACGCAAACCGGTATCGAAAAGCTGGAGCTTGCCGACAGCGTACAGACCATCTCGGCCGGTGCATTCAGCACCTGCGCCAAGCTGACTTCCGTGCAGATTGGCGAACAGGGCAAGGGCAAAAGCCAGATGCAGACCATCGGCAGTAAGGCATTTAACAAAGATACCAATATCACCTACTTCTATATTGAAGCATGCTCGGCGGATGTTGCGATTGACTCGAATCCGCTGACGATTCCTGCCGGTGTTGCTGTAAAGTTTGCGGTCACTGTCGATGGCGAAAACATCCGCGAAGGCGAAGAAAGCACGCTGCAGCAGGCCGTTGACGCAGCGGCAGAGGGAAACACCACCATTACCGCAAACAAGAGCTTCATTGTAGACGGCACGGTTACGATTCCGTCCGGCAAGACCATCACGCTGACCGATGCAGGCAAGGGCCTTTCGGTTGTGTTCAAGAACGGCTTCGCCGGTCCGGCTTTCCGCGTGGAGCAAGGCGCGGCGCTGATTCTGGACGGCAGCTTCAATTTCTCCTGCTTCCGCATCGCTAACGGCTCGTTTGCTGAGGTAAACGGTGCAATGACGCTGAACGGCGGCACGATCACCCGCATGAGCCTGAGCGGCTCGAACATGGGTGCGATTACGGTGGACGGCGGCTCCTTCACCATGGGGAACGGCGAACTCAGCAGCATTTCCGCTTCGTCGTCCGCAAACTGCGGCGCGGTTTATGTGAAGAACGGCGGTACATTTGCCATGAACGGCGGCAAAATCACCGGATGTATGTTCAAGAACCAGTATTCCGGCGCGGTTGCCCTCGCAGGCGGCAACATGACGATGACCGAGGGCACGATTTCGGGCAATACCGCATCGGAGTATAACGCGGCAGGCGGCGTACTCGTAAACGGCACTTCGTCTCTTGCCATGAGCGGCGGCACGATTGCCGACAACACGGCAAAGCGCGGCGGCGGTGTATGCGTGCGTGAGAACGGCACGTTCACCATGTCCGGCGGTACGATTTCCGGCAACAGCACGGCAGTCGATTCCGATACAATTCAGCAGCCGAATGCAGGCGGCGGCGGTGTCTTCGTAGAGGACAACGCATCGTTTGAAATGACAAACGGCACGATTACCGGCAATAAGACCAACGGCATGGGCGGCGGTGTTGCAACGGCTGTTCTGAGCAAGGATGACACGGTTGGCGGCGGTCGATTCCACATGACCGGCGGCACGATTTCGGACAATACGGCATCCTGCGGCGGCGGTGTATACAGCTGGTCCGGCAGAGACCGCGTTGTACTCGAAGGCGGCAATATTGTAAACAATACAGCGTATCGACAGGGCGGCGGCGTTTACGTCAGCCATGCACCGTGGTCGATCACGATTAAGAATGCGCTTATCACCGCAAACAAGGCAGCCATTCAGGGCGGCGGCATTTGGTCCTGCCCGGTGGGCACGGTAAGCCTTGGCACGGATGCAGCTGTATTTGGCAACACGGCAGGCAAATCTGCTGATGATGCGGCATTCCTGCTTAAGTGGGACAAGACGTATTCCACCAGCTTCAGCGGCAGGATGTACGGCGGCGGACTGGTAACCTGGTACCGCGATACCTCAATCGCCGCGGGTGATCCAAACTACGGCGCTTTCGGAGGCGACCGCTACGATGCAGCGAATCCGGGTGCTCCGGTTGAACCGGCTTCCGGTGCGATCAAGGGCTACGGTCTCAAGGCTGTTGTTTCCGCAAAGAGCAAGGCACTGGCTGAAACCGCACCGCTCAAGATTATGGGCAATACCGCAGAACGCGGCGGCGGTGTCGGCACAAACGGCGAAGTGATCATTCCGGGTGAGGACACCTTGGAAAATCCGGTTTCCCTCACCGTACACAAGGTTTGGAGCGGCGCAAGCGCGTATCCGACCGCTGTTACCGTAAACCTTATCCGCATTGCGAAGGACGGCACGCGAACCGCGATTGGTACGGTGCTTCTGAGCGAAAGATCCACCGACAAGGACGGCAAAACCTGGTCGTACACCTTTGCAAATCTGGACGGCGCTTACACCTATACCGTCGAAGAGGAGGCCGTTGACGGCTTTAATACCTCGATTTCCGGCAGCATGGCAGATGGCTTTACCATCACCAACAGCAAGAGATCCGGCGGTGGCGGTGGCGGCGGCGGTCACCACAAGCCGGACCCGAAACCGACTCCCGATCCCGATCCGAAGCCTCCGGTTGACATTCCGGATCAGCCTACACCGCTTGATCCGCTGAAGCCGACGGAGAACATCCCGGACGGCAAGGTTCCGACGACCAAGCCGGAAACACAGACCAAGACGCCGGATAAAACGAAGACAGTGAACATTCCCGACAGCAAGACTCCGACGTCCAGCGTTCCGAAAACCGGCGATATCGGCGGTCTGTGGGCGGCTCTGTGCGGTCTGTCCGCAATGGGACTGGCGTACTTCGGTATCCGCAGAAAGCACGATTAAAAGCAAAAACAGATAGCAAACACCCTCTATATCATTCGATATAGAGGGTGTTTTTTCACTCAAACAATATGCAAAAGCTGAATCAGCAGAATCCATGCCAGACCGTAATATGTTACAACGGCAACCAGATCGTTGATCGTCGTAATCAACGGACCGGACGCAACCGCCGGGTCTACCTTGATTTTATGGAACAGGATCGGCACGAGCGTACCGACCAGACTGGAAATCACGATCGCTACAAGCAGTGATATGCCGACGCAGCCGGAGATCAGGAACGCATGTCCAACGGCATAACCCTTGAACAGCGCTATGTATGCACCGAGAAAGACAAGTGCCATAATGCCGAGCAGCGCGTCGTTGCAGGTGCCGACCTTCATTTCCTTGAAGGTGAGGTGCAGCTTGTCCTTAGCACTCAGTTTTTCATCCATCAGCACACGAATCGTAACCGCCAGCGACTGCGTACCGACGTTGCCGGCCATATCGAGAATCAGCGACTGGAAGCAGATAACGACCGGCAGCACGGCTACAACGCCTTCAAATGCACCGACAACGGTCGAAACGCCCATGCCGAGGAACAGCAGGATGATCAGCCACGGCAGGCGCTTTTTCATGCTTTCCCTGGTGGTTTCGTTGAGATCCTCCTCGGCGGACAGACCGGCGAGCTTTGCATAGTCCTCGCCGAGCTCGTCATCCACGGCCTCGACAACGTCCTGTGCGGTGATGATACCGATGATCTTTCTATCCTTATTCAGCACCGGCAGGGAGTCTTCGGCATAATCTTTGATCTTCTCGATGCTCTCTGAGATTTTCTCGTGGTCGAGCAGATACGGATACGCGTAGCTGATGATGGAATCCAGCGGAACATTCTCTCGGGCAACGATAAGATCCTTCAGATCGATTGCACCGCAGAAGCGGTTTTTATCATCGACCACATAAATCGTTCCGATGTTGTCATTTTCACCGGCCTGCTTTACCAGCTCGTGCATGGCCTGCCGAATAGTCAGGTTCTGCTTGATGCAGATGTAGTTGGTCGTGATCAGGCTGCCGACTTCGCTGTCGTCATAGGAATTGATAAGCAGGATGGCTGACTTGGTTTCGTCATCGATCATCGGGCGCAGCTTTACTTTTACGCTTTCGTCGATGTTCTCCCACAGATCGACCGCGTCGTCCGCGTCCATTTCGTTCAGAATTTCGGCCAGCTTATCAATGCCGATTTCATCAATGTAT
The DNA here is from genome assembly GCF_027693185.1 of Butyricicoccus sp. OF27-2pH9A. Classification (NCBI taxonomy): domain Bacteria; kingdom Bacillati; phylum Bacillota; class Clostridia; order Eubacteriales; family Butyricicoccaceae; genus Butyricicoccus; species Butyricicoccus sp. OF27-2pH9A. Next base: position 49,731 of record NZ_JAQEXK010000011.1, on the reverse strand, counting down.
TCTGCCGGATCATCCAGATAGGAGATGATCTCCGCCAGCCATTCCGCATCAAGTGCGCTGTACAGCAGATTGCGTTCCGCGCGGTTTAGGAATTGCAGACTTTGTGCGATATCGTTGTCGTGATAATCCTGCAGCTGTTCCCGCATCTCATTGATCGAAGGGGAGGTGCGGATGATCTCAACGATTTTTTCGGCAAAAGATGTTTTTTTCCATGTTGCTTTTTTCATAATCAGCCTCCTTCTGTGCCCGGAAAAGGGCACAAAAAATCCACCGTAACAGATACAGTGACACAAACATCAGTTGTGGACTTGTTCATCACGATGGAGCAAGGCTCAGCGCTTATTTCAAAAGAGGATGCTTACGGACACTCGAAACAGCAGTATAGTCTGTATCCATCGTCATATGTACATTTCGTCTGTCACAACTGTCCATAGGGCTTGCCTCCTTTTTATTTTTTCGCAATGATTATAGCACTTTTTGTGTGGAATATGCAAGGCATTTTTCGCAGTTTTAACAATATGGATGAAATTTGAGGATAGTATCGCGCACGGGGAGACAAAAGGCTGACGATACAGGAATGGGATTGTCTTGGTGTACGAATGATTTTGGAAGATTACCCAAACCGATCTCACTGAAACGCTTCGGTGGGTAGAGCAGACGCCTTGCCGTCGAGTGCCGGCTCACTGAGCAGGATACCAACGATGTCATCTCGGATACGGCGATAGCCTTTGTCCGGATGCTGCATAGGTAGCTGTTCCACCTTCTCTGCAATCTGCAGGTTCTCCTTGTCACGTCTGCTGTACTTGCCAGACGCTCCTTTCTTTCTATTTCCTTCAATTTTTTGCAGGTAGTTTTCCATTTCTGCCATGCTCGCGGAACGAGAGTGGTACGGTATAAGCCCCCTGGGAAACTGCAGACTGCGTATTTCTGCGCGGAATAACAAAGCAAACGAGACTGGCGAAAAGCAATCCCGTGTCGATTAACGGCAGGGTTTTCGTATATTAAGGTGGCATATTGAAAGCCGGTGTGATATAGTTAGGATGAACTAACTGACGATTGACACTGGAATCCCGCAAAAGCAAAGAGATGAAGAAATTATGCAAAGCAAACAGCAAAAGCAAATTAAGGAGTTTCTGGTACAGACCTTCGGCGGGAGCAGGGGCGGCTTGCTGTTTTCACGGCAGGAAAAAACGTTGGATATGTTAATCAAAATCGCAGCAAGCAGGTCCAAAAGCCAGATGAAAGCACTGGTGCAGACCATTCTGCCGCGCATTGCGCTGTACAAGGTGCTGCAGGCAGAGCTGCCTGCAGAGGAAACCTTTGCGCATATGCGGACGTACATGATGGACTGGGTGGCGGCAGAAAAGCACGCTTTCACGGCGAAAATGGAGCTTGTGCCGGGATTTTATCGGATTTACAGCTATTGTTTTCTCAAAGTCATGCGCACCTCCGACTTGTGGGAGAGTACACAGGAACACGACAAAACGCACTTTTCCGCGTCGATTACCAAGTGTCTCTGGCACACGGCGTGCCAGGAAAACGGCTGTCCGGAGCTGTGTCCGCTGTTTTGCGACGTGGATGACGTGACCTACGGCGGACTGCGCAAGCTCGGCTTTTCGCGCACAAAAACGCTGGGCTGCGGCGGTGACTGCTGCGATTTTCGGTTTTTCAAAAGGTAGGCGAGCAGACGGAGAAGCGGACTTCGGCAGGATTTTCGGTGCAGCGGCGGAATCCGTACGGTCAGCTCCATCGCATACGCAATGCGGTTGCAGATGGTTTGGGGTTGGATTCCTCTTCCGTACCTTGCTATTTCCCCGGTTAAATGATACAATCAAACCACAAGGTTTCATTCCATCAAACGGATTCCGAAGGGAAGCCATCCCTTACCACATAAAGGAGCATCAGTGCATGAACCCAGTTTTTGTTATCGGGCATCGCAATCCGGATACGGATTCCATTTGCTCTGCAATCTGCTATGCGCACCTCAAGCGCAGACTGACCGGCGGAGAATACATAGCCTGCCGCGCGGGTCACGTCAATGCGGAGACCAAATTTGTGCTCGAACGCTTCGGCGTGGAGCCGCCGCGCTACATTAAGTCGTTTGAGCCGCGCCTGAGCGATGTGCAGTACCGCGAGGTGCCGGGCATCAGCGAGGAGCTGTCGCTGCACCGTGCGTGGGATTACATGAACGAAAATGATATTCAGACGCTGGCCGTTGTTGATGAGGATCGCCGCCTGAAGGGTCTGCTGACGCTGGGCGATATCGCGCGCTTCTACATCGAGGATCAGGACGCCAATGCGCTGGCGGAGGCCAAGACCAGCTATCGGAATCTGGTCGATGTGCTGGACGGCACGCTCGAGGTTGGCGACATTGACCAGCGGTTTGAGCAGGGCAGCGTGGTCGTTGCGGCGGCTAATCCGGACGTACTCGAGGACTACATCGGCAAAAACGATATGGTTATTCTCGGCAACCGTTACGAAAGCCAGCTGTGCGCCATTGAGATGAGCGCCGGCTGCATAGTCATCGGCCTCGGCTCCAAGGTTTCGCGCACCATCCGAAAGCTGGCCTCGGAGAACGGCGTTTCCATCATCGCCACCCCGTATGATACCTACACCTGTGTCAAGGTTATCGGTCAGGCGGTTCCGGTGCGGCATGTGATGCGGAAAAAGGGTCTTATCACCTTCGAGCCGGAGGAAACGGTTGAGGATGTAAAGCGCACGGTTTCCAAAAAGCGTATCCGCTATTACCCGCTGATGGATGAACAGGGACGATACGTCGGTATGTTCTCACAGCGCAACCTGCTGGATCTGGAGCGTCCGTCGGTCATTCTGGTCGATCACAACGAGCGCGATCAGGCCGCCGAAGGCATTCGTTCGACCAATATTGTTGAGATCATCGACCACCACCGCATTGACTCGGTGGAGACCAGCGGACCGATCTACTTCCGCAATCAGCCGCTCGGCTGCACCGCGACCATCATCACGCAGATGTACCATGAGCACAACGTGGAGATCGAGCCGAAAATCGCGGGTCTGCTGTGCTCGGCAATCCTGTCGGACACGCTGATGTTCCGCTCGCCGACGTGTACGCCGCTTGACCGCATGGCTGCAGAAGAGCTGGCGAAAATCGTCGGTCTGGACATCAAGCAGTATGCAACAGAAATGTTCCGTTCCAGCTCGCGTCTGCTTGATCGCTCGATGGATGAGCTGTTCCACATGGATTTCAAGTATTTCCAGGCGCAGAATCAGAAGATTGCGATTTCGCAGGTGACGAGTGTCAGTGAGAACGAGCTGTCCGGCATCCGTGATAAAATGCTCGAGTACATGGAAAGCTGCCTGGCATCGAGCGGTCTGTCCATGCTGTTCGCTATGCTGACCAACATTATCGAGGAAAAGACAGAGCTGCTCTACGTCGGCAAGGGCGCGCAGCAGCTGGTTCGTGCGGCCTTCAAGACCGACTGCGGCGAGCATTCGGTCGTCCTGCCCGGCGTCGTCAGCCGCAAGAAGCAGATGGTAGCGCCGCTTGTCGGAGCCATGGAGCACGATGAGGAAATAGAGTAAGATTTGCAGAGTAAAAGCGGAAGAAACCTTGGTTTCTTCCACTTTTTGTATTTAATTCAGCTTTTTCAGCTGCTCAGAGATGGTTCGTTTCATCGTCTCGGCATCAAGCGGCTTAGACAGATGCGCGTTCATGCCTGCGGCGAGACACTTCTCGCGGTCCTCCTTGAAGACGTTGGCTGTCATGGCGATAATCGGAATGGCTTTCGCGTCCGACCGGTCGAGTGCCCGGATAGCTTTTGCAGCCTCCAGACCGTCCATCTCGGGCATCATCACGTCCATGAGAATGGCATCAAAGCTGCCCGGCTCGGAATCCCGGAAGGCTGCAAGCGCCTGCCTGCCGTTCTGCACCGGCACGGTCTGCACACCGCTGTCGTGCAGCAGGAAGATTGCAATCTCCATATTGAGCTCATTATCCTCGGCAACGAGCAGCCGCGCGCCGGAAATATCTGACGGTGTCTGCGGCGAAGCTGCTGCTGCGGTCGCGTCACGATCGAGTTCAAAAGGCAGTACGACGGTAAACCGGCTGCCTTCACCGAGTTTGCTTTCCACCGAAATGGTGCCGCCCATTTGCTCGATGAGCTGATGCACGATAGACATGCCGAGCCCGGTACCCATATAGCTTGAGCGGGGGGACTCGTCCGCCTGCTCAAACGGATTGAACAGATGGTTTTTGATGAAATCCTCGGACATGCCCAGACCGGTGTCCTCGATGATGAATTGACAGGTGATCTTCGCATCCGTCCGTTCGAGCATGTGCATCTGCATATGGATGGAACCGCCGGGCTTGTTGTATTTCACGCAGTTGGTGAACAGATTCATCAGGATTTTTTTCAGATGCAGCGCACTGCTGCGGACGTAAATACCGGAAAAATCGTCATGCTCACCGGTGACGGTAAGACCGGCGGCTTCCGCCTGAAACAGCACCGAATTGGTAATGCTGCCGCAGACTTCATCCAGATTCATGGATTCGCTCCGCAGAACGACGGTGCCGTTTTCCAGCTGAGCCATATCCAGAACATCGTTCACCAGAGACAGAAGCAGCTGAGAGGACAGCTCGATTTTATGCAGACAATCGCGTATGCGCGCGTGGTCGTCCTTATTTTTGCGAATGATAGTCAGCATGCCGATGATGCCGTTGATAGGTGTGCGGATATCGTGCGACATGTTGTTCAGGAACGTTGTTTTGGCGGCGTTGGCAGCCTTGGCCTGCGTGAGCGCCTCCTGCAGCTCTGTCTGGCTCTGCTGCAGCTTGAGGTTCAGCTCCTGCGCCTGTTTGGCGGACTGCCGGGCCTTGCGGAACAGACCGAACAGCAGCAGAGAGAGCAGGATGAACACAGCAGAGGCAGTGGTCAGATTGTCCTTGACAAAGTCCGCAGCGGTGACCTTTTCGGGCGCACTGTCGTACATGGCAAGTGCACCGGTCAGCAGGGAAGAAGGCATGGTTTTGAGCGTTTTGTTCAGGATGGACAGCAAAGCCGTATCGCCCTGCCGTACGGCGAACGAGGTCTTGCTCGGCTGTGTGAGGAACACACGGTACAGCGTTTTGTCCTTCATATAGCGCGGCAGCTGACCGGCACGCATTACATAGCAGTCCGCACGGCCGGTACGCATGGCTTTGATCGCGTCATTCGCTGAAGGGTATTCGAGGATCGTCCACTTGGGATAATTATAGGAAAGGTACTGCTTGAGCGAAAAATCGTTCTTGGGGATGGCAGCGGTGTTTGGCTCAAGCTCATTAAAATAGTTCTTCGTGGTAAGCGCCGCCTGACTGAAACTCAAGACGGTGTTCGACAGTGCAAGACCGTTCTCTTCGGCGGCACGCGGGTTCTGGCTGGTGTGGAAAATCAGGTCGATCTCACCGTTCTGCAGTGCCTGCAGCTGCTCAAGCTGCGTGTCAAAGCCGTGCAGGTCGAAATGCAAGGCGTTATCCCCCAGACAATTCGTCGCATATACGACATAATCCGTGAGAATACCGGTAACATCACCGGTTTGGATATCAAAGGTGCTGATGCCGGTGTCATGATTCAGAAAACCGATGCGGATGGTGCCATGCTGCCGGAGCCAGTCCTGCTCCTCAGTCGAGAGGAGTTCGACCGACTGGGCAGACAGATAGCGCTGATACAGATCATCCTGATAGAACGGCTTGTCGTGTGCAATACGGCGCATGGCATTATCGAGCGCTTCCTTGAGGTCGGGACGGCTTTTGCTGATCACGAAGTAAACATCCGAGCTGCCGAACGAGGTGATCGCGGACAGGCCGTATTTCTGCCACTGGGGACTCTCGACCGAGATAAAACCGTCGATTTCGCGGCGGGCGATCTTGGCGGCTGCGTCCTCGTCGCTGGTGATGGTCACATGCTCGGTGTGCAGACCGTGGCGCGTCTCCCATTCGCAGAACTGCGTGGTCGCGATACTTTCGGACAGCATGCCGATGCGCTTGCCGTTCAGGGTGGTCAAATCGGATACGGAAATGTTGGCAGCGGCGAGATTTGCATACAGGTAATATTTTTCCTCGCCCATCGGCAGATCGGAAAACAGCATGGTCTGGGCACGGCCCTCAGCGTAGGATACGCCGGCCATCAGGTCGATTTCGCCCTTTTGCAGCATGTTCAGTGAATCCGGCCAGTTTGCTTCGATGTAATCATAGGTCCAGCCGGTATATGTGGCGACGGACTGCTGGTATTCGTAGCCATAGCCGCTGCGTTCGCCGTTTTCGCAGGTGATGTTGTAGGCGGAATCCGGATACCATGCAACTCGCACGACAGAGGAATCCTGCACAGCGGCGGCTGTGCCCTGCAGCAGCGGCATAAGCAGGCAGAGGCACAGCAGCAGACAGCCGTACCGTTTCAGTCTGGTTGTAATTCTGTTCATATGCCCCTCCGTAAGCCGGAATGCGTCCGGCTTTTCTCTGTAAAAGGAAAAAGATGCACTGCTGCATCGGTAATGCATCTGTGCATCTCAAACGAGGCAGCTGGCTGCCATTTTACAGGCCCTGTGAAGTCGGTTTCGCAGTCATTGCGAAAGCGGCTTCTTAGCTTTGCGCCGCAGGCTTTCGCCTGGTTTGCTGAATATTTATTCGGTTATTATATTCTATTATAGGTGAAGAACGACAGGGTTGCAAGAGAAAGACGCAAAATCGACCGCGATTTCAATAGAATGCGGTATTAAAAATTGTTTGATTGATATACAGAACGGAGGGAACCAAATCGCACGGCATCTCGTCTAATCAAGTAACAAGAGAAAATACAGCGGCCGTGCGCCGTACCGCTCAAGAAACGAGGTGTCTGTTATGAAAAAACGATTGTTCCCCCTGTTCCTTGCACTTTTGCTGCTGCTTTCCGCCTGCGGAGCAAGCGTCGGCAATTCGGCATCGGCGGCAGCCGGTGGCAGCGGCAGTATGCCGGGTGACACGAACGGCTGGACCGAGGAAGCGTCGGCAGATACCGCTGAGAGCGGTGCGGACTTTTCTGCGGTGAGAAAGAATGCCAAGCTGATTTTGAACGCTAATCTGACGCTCGAAACGCAGGATTTCGACAAAGCCTCTGCAGATATTGAGAAAATGGCAGCGGATGCAGGCGGCTATCTTGAATCGAGCAGTCTTTCCGGCGATGCGGGCAGCCGACATGCAAGCTATGTCCTGCGCATTCCGCAGGAGAAGTTTGAGGCGTTTTACGAGCAGCTCGGCAGCAGCGTGCATGTGGTGTACAGCTCGCGTTCGAGCGAGGACGTGACCGAGCAGTATACCGATATCGAAACCCGTCTGGCAACGCTGACCACCAAGCACGAGCGGCTGCTGGCGCTGCTCGATCAGGCGGATAAGATGGAGGATATTATCTCTCTCGAGAACGCGCTGGCCGACTGCGAATACGAGATCGACTCGCTGACCGGCTCTAAGCGCCATTACGATGATCTGGTCGGATTTTCGACCTTCTATGTGGATCTGAAAGAGGTTCAGACGCTGACCGCAACGCCAGAAGGCAGCGGATTCGGCGCACAGCTCGCGCAGGCGGCTAAGACCGGAACACGCGGTCTGGTTGACGCGGTTCGCGCGCTCATTGTCGGTGCGGTGATGTTCTGGCCGGTGCTCCTGCTGGCTGCTGCCGGAGGCGGCGCTGTTGCGGTCCTGCGCCGTCGGCGCAGGAAGGCGCGCGAAGCCGAGCAGACGGAGATTCCGACAAAAAAAGATGATCGGTAATACAGGTGCAAAAGGAGCGCAGATGTTTGCAATCTGCGCTCCTTTTGTCGATACTTGTCGATTTACTGCGGCTATGATATACTGATAGTGCTACTGCCCCCCATAAAGGTAGAGAAAGGGGGTGTGCGTTGTGCATATTTTCTTATCTTTTTTACTTTCTGTTGAGGCAAGTGTAGTTGCTTACTATATTTGCAAATGGCTGGACGGAAAGCGGTAACTGGCAGTGAGCCTCAGGTTTAAGCCGCCTGCTCTAATGGAATAGAAAAGCCTCGGTGCTGCAACACCGAGGCTTTTCGTGCGCGTTGCGCACATTCTTATCTTTTACTTATTGATATTATACCGCATATCAACAGCTAATGCAAGTAGATCCGACTGCGCCGGAAGATATTCCTCTGCCCAAGTGAGGAAATATGCACAATATCATAGGCGCTTATTTGGATAGTTTTTATACTATGGTTAAATACATTTGGCTCATTCCTCCAAAGTGTGATATGATTAAATCATTCAGGAGAGAAAGAGAAACGGAGAGAAAACCATGAAACGATGGAAAGGGGCGGCATTGCTGCTGCTCTGCACAGTTGTGATGCTGCGGCTGCTGCAGGGATTGGCACAGCCGGAAAAAGAGAATGCCCATGTGCCGGTGCTCGGTATTGTCACCACGGCGGCAGAGGATGACCGGCGCGAAGCGCAGTCCGAAGCGCTTGTACATGCGGCGGAGGAACATGGCTTCAAAGTGCTGGAAATGCCGGTCGAGCGCACGCAGGAGGCGCAGATTGAAGCCGTGCGTGCGCTGATCGTGTATCAGGTGGACGCAATCGCATTTACGCCGCTGGTGGAAAGCGGCTGGGACAACGTGCTGCGCGAAGCAAAATCCGCCTCCGTGCCGCTGCTGTCGATAGACCGCGCGATACGCGGCGTGGATGATGTGCCGCTGCAGCATATTGGATTTGATTATGCGTCGCTCGCCGAGCAGGCGGCGGATGCGCTTCTGCAGCAGCGCATGCCGCGGGACGGTGTACTGGAGCTTTACGGCACGGTAAATGCTTCGGACGCAAGAGAGATTGCACGCGGCTGCCGCGCGTCTCTGGAGGAACACGGGTTGACCGTAACCTACAGCCTGTGCGGCGACGGCATGCGCTCGCGCGGCTGCGAAATACTGGAGGAGATGGAGGATCATCTGGACGAAATCGGCTATATTTTCGCCCAGAATGACGCGATGGCGCTCGGTGCGGTGGATTATCTGCACAGCCACGGCCGTAAACCGGGCAAGGATGTGCTGATTTGTGCGTTTGGCGGCGGTGCAGAGCTGCGCGCGCTGCAGAAAAAGGGGGAGGTTGCCGTAATCGGCGGACTGGATGATACGCAGCTGGCTGAACTGACCGCAGACGCAGCCCAGCAGATTGCGAAGGCACCGTGGAAACCCTATATCGCTCTGGCGGACACCGCCGTGCTGACGGAGGAGGGAACAGCCGATGCGTAAATCCCATCACAGCCTGCACGGCTTGCTGCGGCGGTCGCTGCTGCACAGTGTGGTCTGCATGATTTTACCGGTGTGCGTGCTGGCCGGTCTGCTGGTTGTGCTGACACAGCGCTATGGCGCGGATATTGCATTGACGACCCGTGCCTCCGAGGTCCGCACTGTGCTGGTGCAGGACCTGCCGGATGAGGTGTGGAACGTGGTTTCTGGCCGTATTTCCTTCGAGGATGGACGGCAGCGGATGCTGATCGACAGCGCTCTGTGGGAACTGAACGATATGCTGGACAGTGCCGGAGAGGACGAGGCACAGTACCTCAACGCGGCGCTGCGCGCCATCCGCACGATCGACAGCTACGTTGATCAGCTGGAAACGCAGATGGACGCCGGTGCCGCAGTCAGCCGCAACGAATCGCTGTACCGCGAGATTCACAGCGTCGGCCATCTGGCGGGCAGCATGCTTGACCGCTATATCGAGAATGAGATCGCCCGCATGGGCCGTTTCAACGCCCGCATTCAGCACGGACTGGGTGCGGCAGCGCTTGCACTCATTGTGCTGGTCGGCGTGATGGTCTGGCTGACTATTCGGGCATCCGACAATCTGGAAGGTGCGATCGGCGCGTCGTTGCGGCAGCTGGAGCAGTTTGCCAACCGCATTGCCGCCGGTGAGCTGACCGAGCGCGTCCCGCCGACCGAGATCGACGAGCTGCATCTGCTGACACGCGATCTCAATACAATGGCGGAGCAGCTAGGGGCGCTCATTCATGAGCGGGTCGAGCAGGAAAAGACCGTTAAAAAAGCTGAACTGCGGGCGCTGCAGGCGCAGATTACGCCGCATTTCATGTACAATACGCTGGAAACCATCGTCTGGCTGGCCGAAGAGGGCCGCAACAGCGAGGTTGTCGAGATGACGATGGCGTTCACCGGCTTTCTGCGCATCTCGCTCAGCCGCGGCGCGGATTACATCACGGTCGAGCGCGAGGAACAGCACGTTGCAAACTATCTGCAGATTCAGTCGGTGCGGTACGGCAGCATCATGCGGTATACGATTGATATTGATCCCGCGCTGCATGAGCGGTATATGCTGAAAATCGTGCTGCAGCCGCTGGTTGAAAACGCGATTTATCACGGCATTAAGCGCAGGCGCGGCAGAGGACAGATCACCGTGACCGGCCGCAGGCAGGCAGGAGGCATGTACTTCGCCGTGGAGGACAACGGCATGGGCATGACACCGGAGCGTCTTGCCGAGGTACGGACCTCGCTGCAGAATGGCGCACCGCTTGACCCGGACGGCAAGGGCGGCTACGGTCTGCGCAATGTAGAACAGCGCCTGCGGCTGTATTACGGCTGCGGACTGACGATTGAGAGTGAATACCGGCACGGCACACGCATCAGCTTCACCGTACCGGACGAACAGGAGGGGAAAACGCTATGATGCGTGTATTCATTGCGGATGATGAGGAGATCATCCGGGACGGCATCCGCAACTGCATTGAAAAGGAGCAGGGACGCTTTCTATTTGCAGGTGAGGCGCCGGACGGCGAAATGGCACTGCCTATGCTGATGGAAATGAAGCCGGATGTGCTCATTACGGACATCCGCATGCCGTTTATGGATGGTCTGGAGCTGGCAAAGGTTGTACGGCGCACCATGCCATGGCTGCGTATTGTGTTCCTCAGCGGACACGATGAATTTGAGTATGCACAGAAGGCGGTTTCGCTGCACGCGGATGCGTATCTGCTCAAGCCGGTCAGCTCGGCGCAGCTGCTCGAAACGCTTGGACAGGTTGCCGAGCAGATTGAGCAGGAGCAGCAGCAGCTTCGCTCGGAAGGTGCAAACAGCCGCAGCGAACACGAGGAGGACGTGCTGCGTGAGCATTTTCTCAACGACCTGCTCTCGGGCAGCGTGCCGACTGCGGAGGCGGCTGTACAGGGAGAACGCTGGGGGCTGCTGCTGACAGCGAAGCAGTATCTTGTGTGCATCGTGCGCCTGCCGGAAAATGCCGTGCAGGAGCAGGTGCGCGCGCTGACCGAGCGTTTGTGCGGCGAGGAAAGCGAGGTCTGCGCCTTTTTCCGCGGCAGCCGCCGGCTGGTGCTCCTGCTGCGCGGAGAGACCGAGGAAGCTGTGCGCGAAACCGCCTACGAGTTCTGTCAGAACCTGCGGCACGAGCTTTGTCAGGTGCTGGGCTGGAACGCGCTGTGCGCGATCGGTGCACCAGTCTCCCGTGTCAGCGCCTTGCCGGAAAGCTATTGCACAGCGAAGGATACGCTGCTGCAGGCCTCCGCGTGTGCGGACAACGGCGTATTCGGCAGCACGGACTTTGCCGGTGTGCAGCACGAGTTCGATTTCTCGGCAGGCGGCTCACTGGCGGACAAGCTGCGGCATGCCGCTCCCGAGGACGTGCCGCGTATTGTCGAGGGTTATTTCGGCGACTCTGCGGCACAGGACATGCAGAGCGTGCTGTACAGGTATTATCTGCTGATGAACCTGCTCGTCACAGCCTCTCAGCTGGCTGATGAGGTGCAGGCAGGCAGCATTCCGCCTCCGGAGGATCCGCAGGCGGTGTTCAGTCAGGCGGCGACGCTCGAGGGCACAAAGGCCTGTGCCGCCGAGGTGCTCGGCCGCATGACTCGTCTGTGTTATCGCCATCAGAATGTGCGATACAGCGCGGAAATCAGCCGTGCAAAGGAGTTTATCCGCGAAAACTATGCGGACAGCGGTATTTCACTGCACATGGTGGCGGCAGAGGTCGGCTTTAGTCCGAACCATTTTTCCACCGTGTTTTCGCAGGAGACCGGTCAGACCTTTGTCGAATATCTGACCGCTGTCCGCATCGAGGCGGCAAAGCATCTGCTGACCGAGGGCAACAGCCGTATGAGCGATATTGCGTTCGACGTCGGTTATCAGGATTCGCACTATTTCAGCTATCTGTTCAAAAAGCACGTCGGCGTTTCGCCGCGCGAGTACCGCAGCCGGTCGGAAGAGAGATGAGGCAATACCGCACAATTAAAGCTGCGGCGCTTTGCGGAAATTTTGCGCCCTGACTTTGTTGTGATTTTGCGGTAATACATCAAGTATTACCGCAAAACCACGCCTCGTCAGTCCGTAAAATTTACTCGCAAATCGCTCTTGCTTAATTATGCGGTACTGCCTAAAATAATATCGTAAGAAATTCACCATTCGGGAACGGCCTTCTTGTATGGTGAAATATTATCGGATAATGGACGGTAGAGCGAAGCTGCTTAAACTGTTATAGTATAGGGGCAGAGAAAAACTGCTCCGCCTTTTGTATCGAGGTGGAAGCTATGAAAAAAATATGTTTTCTTCCTGTTGTTCTGCTGCTGACCGGACTGCTCTGCGGCTGTACGGGTCAGCAGCAGAACGATCCCTCACCGCAGGAGCACGATCATGCGATGGAGGAGGAGACAGAAACACCGAAATATGACCATCTTACCGTTTACAGTCCGCTGCCGGAGTCGGAAACGCTGCTGTACTGCAGTGCCTTCCGCAAGGATACCGGCATCACCGTGGACTGTATTCATCTTCCTGCCGGAGAAATGACCGTGCGGCTCGAGCAGGAGCGGGACAACCCGCAGGCTTCTGTGCTGCTGGGCGGCTCGGCGGATAACTATATTCAGCTGCGAGAGGCCGGTCTGCTGGAGGCGTATCAAAGTCCCGAGCTGACCGATGTGCCCGAAGCCTATCAGGATGAGCAGGGCGTGTGGAATCCGATCTACATCGGTACGCTGTGCTTCGCCTGCAACACCGACTGGTTTGCACGGACGGGAACGCCGATGCCGACCTGCTGGGACGATCTGCTGTCGCCTGCACTGGCAGGGCAGATTGTGATGGCAACTCCGAAAAGCTCGGGTACCTCGTATACCACGCTGGCAACGCTTGTGCAGATGCGCGGCGAGGACAAGGCATGGGAGTATCTTCAAAAATTAGACCAAAACGTCGGTTTGTACACCCGTTCGGGTGTGGAGCCGGCAGAGCGGGTAAAAAACGGCGAATACGCCGTCGGTATCGTGTTCTCGCATGACGCCTTCCGCGCGGCGCTGGATGGCTATACCATTGCGGTGCGCAGTCCGGCAGACGGCACCGGCTATGAGATCGGCGCGTGTGCGCTTGTGCGTGGTGCACCGGAGCAGGAGCGCGAAAACGCCCGTATCTTTATCGACTGGCTGACCTCTTCCCGCGGAGAGGAATGCTACATCGAAGCGAAAAGCTGCCGTCTTCCGGCAAACAGCACCGCCCGCGCAGCGGACGGACTGCCGCCGCTGGACGAGGTCAAGCTCATCACCTACGATTTGGAGTGGGCAGGCGAGAACCGAACGCGGCTGATTTCGTACTTCGACACGCATATTTACAGCGCGCGAACCTTAAGGCAACACCGCACAATTAAAGCGGCGGTGCTTTGCGGAAATTTTGTGTCCTGACTTTGTTGCAGTTTCACGGTAATACATCAAGTATTACCGCAAAACTGTGCCTCGTCAGTACGCAAAATTTACTCGCAAATCACTCTTGTTCAATTATGCGGTATTGCCTTAACTTAAAAGGTTTAACATAGACGCGGCGGTATGGCAGCAGCCGTACCGTGAAGAGAAAGGAGAAAAGAAAATGGCTAAAAAATCTTCGCGTATGCGGCGGCTGCTCAGCGGTGTGCTGTCGGCCGTGATGCTGGCAACACTGGTGCCGAGCACTGCTTTCGCAATCGGTAGGACGGATACCGGCTCCTTCCTGACGGGTCCGTACCTGATGACCCCGAAAACAAACGGCATGGTTGTCGTTTGGGAACTGGATAAACCGATGAAGTCCACCATTACCTACGGTACGAGCGATGCGGACAAGAAAACGCTCGAGGTTCCGGTAGAGGAGGGCGAAAAGTTTAAGGGTGAGAGCATGCACATGTATCGTGCCCGCCTGACCGATCTGACTCCGGGTACGACCTATACCTACAAGGTTGAGACCGAGGACGGACAGACTATGGATGGTCACTTCCGCACGCTGCCCGAAAATTCGAATGAGATCCGCTTTGTGGTTGTCAGCGACAGCCATCGCTTTGAAACGGCAACTAAGGTTTCCGACGTGATCGCACAGTTTGATCCGGACTTTATCCTGCATACCGGCGATATGGTAGAGGGCACCGGCTCTCAGAAGGATCAGTTCCCGTACTGGTTCCAGAATGTCGGCTCGTTCCTGCACAATGTGCCGGTTATCTACAACAGCGGCAACCACGATTACGGTGCCTACTTTGATGAGTATGTCACCAAGGTGCAGAAGGAGCAGTATAAGTCCAACAAGACCGGACGCAACGTAGCGTTTGACTGCGGTCCGGTGCATTTCGATATGCTGGACAGCAACCCGTGGTCCCTGTTCGAGCTGAACTCCACCGCAGGCGGCGGCGAGGCGGATGCGGAAACCAAGGCCGTTGTAAACGAGTCGCTCGACTGGCTCAAGGCCGATCTTGCAACCGACGATGCCAAGAAGGCTGACTTCCGCGTTGTTACCATGCACCATCCGTTCGAGGATGACCTGACCCGCAAGTACGTTCCTTCCATCGTGGAGAACGGCAACGTAAATATCATGTTCAGCGGCCATACCCATCTGTATTCCCGCTATGCTTCTGCTGATCCGAAGCGCGGCGCGGATACCCTGTATGTAACCCAGGGCGATGCCCGCATCGGCGACGGCAAGATCGACACCGGCAAGCCGGATCAGCGCTTGGATGCCAACTATCCCAACCTGCTTGCAACCGGCAAGGGCGATATGCTCGAAGTAACCGTCAAGGACGGTCTGCTGACCTATAAGAATCTGGGCCTGAGCAGCGACGGCGAGAAGATATTTGAGACGGTTACGCTGTCCAAGGACGGCGCCAAGCTGGCGTACAGCGATATTTCCATCACCCCGGACACCGTTCAGTCCAACGGCACTGTCACGGTATCTGCAAAGGTGACCAATGTCGGCAAGGGTCTGGCGACCGCTTCCATGTGTGTCAAGGACAACGGCACCGACCGCTGGCTGTATGAGTTCGGCAAGAGCGGCAAGGAGCGCGTTGTCGGTCTGAATCCCGGCGAGTCCGCAACGCTGAGCGCACCGCTGACGCTTTCTGCACTCGGCACGCATACCCTCAAGCTGGACAGCTACACCAAGACTGTCAATGTTACCTTCCGCAAGGCAACCTACACCTACAGCAACCTGCGCCTGCAGCTCGGCGGCGGCACGGTAAGCGAGCCGACCAGCGATGTCATCTACACCAAGGCGGATGTGCAGAACATCGGCAATGAGGACGGCACCGCAGAGGCAGTGCTGTACATCAACGGCGCAGCCGTTACCTCGCAGAAGACTGCGCTCAAGGCAGGCGAGACCCGCACGGTTGAGTTTGCCTACAAGGCACCGGCAGGCGGCAGCTATGCCGTCAAGGTCGGCAACTCGGCAGAGAAGACCGTTGCCGTGCTCGGCTCCATGCAGGGCACCCCGATCGTAAAGGATAAGTCCGGCAAGGGCAACGACGGCATCATCCGCGGCAATCCGACGCTCGTTAAGTACAACGGCGGCTGGGGTCTGTCCCTGGACGGCGTGGATGATTATGTGGAAATTCCGGATAACAAGAACTATGTGGTAGACAACGGCGTTACCGGCATGGTTTGGGCAAACATCGATCGTCTGGCAACGGGCGATGAGTGGGACCACAACCCGCTGCTGATGAAGGGCGCTTCCATCAGCTACGGCACCAACTACCTGTTCCGCATGGCAGTCCGCAAGACCGGCATGGTTACCTATGGCATTGGCTTCAACAACGATAACGGCGAGTACTTCTGGAACGACGACGAGAATATGGGCGGCGGCGTTACCCTCGGCAAGTGGGTACAGTACACCGGCGGCTTTGACCGTGCAACCGGCGGCGACAGCTACGAGGATACCAAGGCAAGCGGCCACATCGATGCACCGGATTTTGATTCTGAGATCCGCAACTGGGAAGGCAAGTCCATGTACTCCGGCTTTGCATTCCACCGTCATCTGCTGACAGACCGCGGCCGCGGCAAGACGCACACCATGCTGACAGGTGACATCGGTCAGCTCCGCTTCTATACCACCAAGCTGACCGCAGAGGAGAACAAGCAGATTTACGCAAATCCGACTGCAAAGGGTCCGGAAAGCGACAAGCTGGTCGTATGGCTGGATTACGCACCGGAGAATATCGTCACCAAGGGCACGCACACCACTGAGTGGCGCGCAATGACCGGCAGTGCAGCACAGTTTACCTATAACGCAGAGATCACCGGCGCGGCTTCTGCAACCGCAACCGTTGAGACCTCGGACGACGGCAAGACCGTAAAGGCTTCCCAGTCCGCAGAGCTGAAGAACGGCAAGAACACGGTTGATATTTCCGCACTGGGCAGTGCAAAGTATGTTCGCGTTACTACCGTACTGAACTCTTCTGTTGCAGAGAAGTCCACCGATATTCCGGTTATCAACTCGTATTCCATCAAGGCTGGCAATGCCAATACTTGGGCAACGCTGGCAGACTGGAACGAGGGCACCTTCACCGATGCAGTAGGCTACGAATCCGATGATGTATTCAACGATTACTCTGTGGATTACGACGACTACGGCACCGTGGGCAAGAATGTTAAGGTCGTTGAGGGTACGGTAAGCACCTTTACCGACATCGCGGGCCACTGGGCAAAGGATGCCATCGAATATGTGACCGATAAGGCGCTGTTCAACGGCACGACCGCAACCACCTTCTCCCCGAACGAGGGCATGACCCGCGGCATGTTTGTCACCGTACTTGGCCGTATGGCAGGCGCAGATATCTCCGCGTACAACACCCAGAGCCAGTTTGCCGACGTAGACAGCAAAATGTACTACAACGCATACGTCAACTGGGCAGCAGCCAATAAGATCGTTTCCGGCGTGGACGCTTCGCATTTCAATCCGAATGCGCTCATCACCCGTGAGCAGGCTGCGGTTATCATGGACAATTACCTGACCGCCACCGGCACCAAGGTAGAGGAAACCGGCAGTGCAGCTGCATTTGCCGACAGCGCAAGCATCCGCGCTTATGCGAAGGACGCTGTAACCAGAATGCAGAAGGCTGGTCTGCTGAGCGGCAAATCGGGCAACCGTTTTGACCCGCAGGGGACGGCCACCCGTGCACAGGTAGCTGTTATCATGCAGAAGCTGTGTGAAAAGACCGGTAAATAAGCCGATAAAATGAGAAAGGGTCTCCCGCCATTTGGCGGGAGACCCTTTGCGTTCAGAACAGGAAAAGTCAGGAGAGGTTATTGAACAGCACCCCATTTGTTAGACAGTGTGATATACTATCTAACAGATGGGGTGATTTTAATGCCAAAAGGAGTACCGAACAAACGATACACACCAGAATTCAAGAAACTGGTGGTCGAAACGATGCTCGAGGTACAGCTATCGCCGTATCACAGCGGAAGCCAAATCTGAAATGGGTAACGGATGTGACGGAGTTCAGCCTGTTCGGGGAAAAGCAGTATTTGTCGCCCATTCTTGACTTGCACAGCAGTGATTTGGTCAGTTATACGATTTCGGATCGACCTGTGTTAAGCATGGCGACAACGATGTTGGACAAGGCATTTGCAAAAATTCCGGACAACACAAATCTAATCCTGCACTCGGATCAGGGTTGGCAGTACCAGCACAAGCAATACCAATGGATGCTTCGTGAAAAAGGGTATCCGTTAAAGCATGAGCCGGAAGGGCAACTGTTTAGACAACGCTGTGATTGAGAATTTTTTCGGGCTGCTCAAGAGCAAACTGCTGTATCTGCAAAAATTTCAGTCCATGGAGCACTTCAAGCAGGAACTCATTGACTATCCGAACTACTACAACAACCGCAGAATCAAGGCAAAATCGAAGGGCTTGCTGCCTGCGGTTCACAGCCAACAAGCCCTTTCGGCAGCTTGAACAATTTTTACTTCAAAAGATTGTCTAACTTTTTGGGGCACTTCATCTGCATTGCCGTTCCTTTTGCACGCAGAACAGAATTTACAGAGAGAATGTGCTCTTGTGATTCCTTACAAAAACGAAAGGGATTATTTGTTGAAATAACAGATTGACGCTTATACGGACTGTTGCTATTTTGAGTATAGCTTTTGTTTCAATAGTTTCAAATATATGGAAGGGGTCATTCCATGATCTATACGGTAACACTCAACCCCGCATTGGATAAAACGGTAGAAATTCCGAGTATTGCGCTTGACACGGTCAACCGCATCACGGAAATGCGCACGGATCCCGGCGGCAAGGGCATTAACGTGAGCAAAGTGATTGCCAAGCTGGGCGGCGAGAGCCGCGCCGTCGGCATTCTGGGCGGTGAGAGCGGCAGAGCGCTTGAAAAGCTGCTCGAAAACGAGAATTTCACCACGCAGTTCCGGTTCGTTGAGGGGCAGACCCGCACGAATATCAAAATCATCGACCGGATCGGCCACACGAATACCGACATCAACGAGCCGGGTCTGACCGTCACGAATGCAGATTTAGATGCGCTGCTGAACGACCTTCTGGCTGAGGTGCATGCAGGCGACATTGTGGTGCTGGCGGGCAGCTTGCCGAAGGGCGCACCGCAGGATACCTACCGCGTGTGGACGAGCGCATGCAAAAACGCAGGTGCGCGGGTGTTCCTCGATGCGGACGGCGCTTTACTGGCGGAAGGCTTAAAGGCCGCGCCGTACCTCATCAAGCCGAATGATGATGAGCTGTCGCGTCTGGCGGGCAAAAAACTGGAAACTATCGAAGAGTTGACCGCAGAGGGTCGCAAGCTGCTGGAGAGCGGCATCGAACGGGTGGTTATCTCGCTGGGCGGACACGGCGCGCTGTATCTGCGCCGAGGCAGCACGATCTATGCCGAGGGACTGAACGTGCCGGTCGGCAGTACGGTCGGTGCGGGTGACAGCGTGGTGGCCGCGCTGGCGTATGCCGAGTCGCAGGATATGAGCGAGGAGGACGCTGTCCGTCTCTCGACTGCGACCGGAGCCGCGAATGTCATGTGCAGCGGCACACAGGCCGCCGAGCGCTCGGTTATCGAGGAGCTGCTTCCGAAAGTACGTTTTTCCAAGCTGTAATTGTTGAAATCTATTGCCTAAGTGATGAAGGAAAGTTATTATTATGAAAGCAAGGGCTGTACGTCTGCATGCTGCGAATAATCTGCGTCTGGATACCTTTGAGCTGCCGGAAATCCGTGACGACGAAATCCTGGTCAAGGTCGTATCCGACAGCATCTGCATGTCCACCTACAAGTGCGCGATCCTTGGTACCGAGCACAAGCGCGTGCATCCCGATGTTGCCGAGCATCCGGCCATCATGGGGCACGAGTTCGCGGGCGATATCGTCAAGGTTGGCGCGAAGCATCAGGATAAATTCAAGCCGGGCATGAAGTTCACGCTGCAGCCCGCGCTTACTACGAGGTGTCTCTTGCGGAGACGATGAGTTGCTCGGTCGGTGCGTTTAACGCCGCTTATCACACCAAGATAGGTGTTTATCACCGCGAAATGGGTATTAAAAAGGGCGGCAAGCTGGTCGTCATGGCAGGCGCCGGTCCGATGGGCCTGAGTGCGCTGACGTATGCGCTGCACCGTGATGTCTGTCCGTCCATGGACGTTGTGACCGATGTGAACGAGGACCGTCTGGCACGCGCCGAGGCGCTGTTCCCGCCTGCCGAGGTTAAGGAGAAGGACGGCATCGACCTGCACTTTGTCAACACCGGCAAGATGGAAAATTCGGCGGCAGAGCTGCGCGAAATGACCGGCGGCACCGGCTTCGATGATGTATTCTGCTATGCGCCGGTTACGGCCGTGGCAGAGCTGTGCAGCGCCGTGCTCGGCCGCGACTACGCTCAATCTGCCAAAGATTCCGGGCGGCAAAAAAAGGTGCTGTAACAGTGAGAAAACCCTGTCTGTTGTTGGAACAGATAGGGTTTCTTTGGGGGTTAAAGTCAGATATTCGGCTCATACGCCGATACGGCGGCAGTATCTGTATATTGCCCCTCGCAAAGCTAAATAGTACTTTATCACTATTAAGTCTTGCTCTGCGGTGTTTTCTTTTGCCGAGAAAGCGGTTGAGAATCTCTTTCCGCTCAGCGCTTCACTCTTCTTCCGAATCGGTGCCGATATCCAGAACCTTCTGCGTTTCGCTCTCGCTGAGTTCGGTAACGCCCTTCAGCTTGCGGCGGATAGCGCGCGTGCGCGTACCGACCAGCTTATCCAGCTCGCGGCTCGCCTGATCGAGTCGGTTCTGCGTCTGCGTCAGGCAGGCTTCAAACTTGTCAAACTCGGTCTTGACCGCCCCCAGAACGCTCCAGACCTCACCCGAGCGCTTCTGAATCGCAATCGTGCGGAACGACATCTGCAGGCTGTTCAGCAGCGCCGCCATCGTGCTCGGACCGGCCAGATTGACATGATAGTCGCGCTGCAGAATCTCCACCATGCCGCGGCTGACAGCTTCGGCATACAGTCCCTCGAAGGGCAGGAACATGATGCCGAACTCGGTCGTATGCGGCGGTGCAAGATACTTGTCGTGAATGTCCTTCGCCTCGGATTTCAGAGTGGCGATCAGCTGCTTGACGCATGCGTCAATCTGCTCGCGCGAGCCTTCCTCGTACGCATCACGGAGCGCCCCGTAGGTGTCTCCCGGGAACTTGGAGTCGATCGGCAGCCAGACAAAGCTGCCGTCCTCAACGGGCAGCTTGACCGCATACTCGACCACATTGCGGCTGTTCGGCACGGTCGCCACGTTGGTTTCGTACTGCTCGGGCGCGAGAATGTCCTCGAGGATCGCGCCCAGCTGAATCTCGCCCACAATGCCGCGGGTCTTGACATTGGTGAGCACCTTCTTCAAATCACCGACACCCTGTGCCAGCGTCTGCATCTCACCGAGGCCCTTGTAAACCTGCTCCAAACGCTCGTTGACCAGCTTGAATGACTCATTCATGCGCTCAGACAGCGTTTTCTGCAGCTTTTCATCTACAATTTGACGCATATCGTCCAGCTTTTTGTTGTTGTCCTCCTGCATGGCACGCAGGTTTTTATCCACTGTAACGCGGATGTTCTCCAAATCCTGCTTGGTCTCACCCGTGAAGGTGTGCAGATTTTTATCTACCGTTTCGCGGATAGTTTCCAAATCCTGTTTGGTTTCGCCGGTGAACGTGTGCAGATTCTTGTCCATCGTGCTGCGGATGGTTTCCAGATTCTGTTTTGTCTCACCCGTGAAGGTGTGCAGGTTTTTGTCCACGGTTTCGCGGATATTGGTCAGATTCTGCGTTGTTTCCGCCGTAAAGCCCTGCAGACGCGTCTCAAACCGACCGAGCTGATCGGTCAGACCGCTCATTTTGTCGCCAAGGCTCTTATCCATCGCGGAAAGCTGATTGCTCTGTGCTTCCCGGCCTTCGCGCAGGTTTTGTGTCACGAGCGTGCCGAGCGCAGTAATGGATGCGGTTGGGTCAATCTGCTGCGGAAGCTCCGGCTTTTCCGGCTTGCGGGTCAGCAGAACGATGACCAGTCCCAGTAGGATTACCACCAGAACCAGGGTTATAATGGGTATGTATTGCATAATTTCTCCTTTTACAGCACTTTCAGTTCTTTTGCGATGCGCTGCATCTCCTGATCGGTCTCCGCAATAACATCCGCACACTTCTTCAAATCATCGGATACATGCTCCGGAATCTCCACATCGGATTTATAGCGCAGCTGGTGCTCCAAGCTGGCCCAGAAATCCATCGCCATCGTGCGAATCTGCAGCTCTATGCGTACCGGCTGTGTGCGTTCCGCGAGGAAAATCGGCACCTCGAGGATCAGATGCAGGCTGCGGTAGCCGTTCGGCTTGGGATTGGCAATGTAGTCCTTCTTCTCGATCAGCGTCAAGTCATCCTGCCGCATGAGCATGTCCGCTACTGTGTAAATATCCTCGATAAACGGACAGATCACGCGGATACCGCCAATATCGTTCAGATTGTCTATCATGGACTGCAGCGTGATCGGGAATCCGCGCCGCTTGAGCTTGCTGATAATGCTGCGCGGGCTTTTGATGCGGCTTTTGATCGAATCAATCGGGCTTGGCTTGCCCGAAATACGCGACTCATCGCTTAGAATATCCAGCTTGGTCTTGATCTCACGGATGCCGGATTCGTACAGCAGCATCATCTGCTGCATCTGCATCGCGGATTCGATCAGCAGTTCCTCGTCGTGCTGCGACAGCCGATCAATCGCAAAAAAGTCAGCCAGTTCCATAGTCTTTACCCTCCTTGCGTTTCTCTTTCCTGCTATCATTATACCACATTCGACAATCGGGTACAATGTGCACCGGACTTCCCTTTTGCGGGTTAACCGAGCGTTCGCGCGGCCTGTGTCCGCTGTGCGGCAAATTTTCGGCGGCGCGTATATTTTCCGCAGCAGCCGACCATACTGTCAGCAACGGAGGTAAAGGGACATGAAGCAATATCAATCCAAACACACCGCGGTGCTCTCTACCCGCGGATTCTACACCATTCTTTCGCTGTGTGCGCTCATCATCGCCGCATCCGCATGGGTGATCTGGGGCAATGCACATCGGCAGAACGCGATCGAGACGGACACCGGCATGCCTATCATCGCACCGGCCGACTCGACCGCCGAAGCACCGACCGAACCGGCTACTGTTCCGCAGCAGGAGCAGGAACCCGAGCCGGTGATCGAGGAACAGCCGGTCGCGGCGGCAGAGCCGGAACCGGCGGTGACGGTCAGCGCCCCTGTGTATGTGCGGCCGGTGTCCGGAGCCGTGCTGACGCCGTTTTCGGGTGACACGCTGCTGTTTCAGCCGACTATGGGCGACTGGCGTGTTCATGCCGGCACGGACTTCTCTGCCGAAGCCGGCGAAACCGTGCTCGCACTGACCGACGGCACTGTGCAGCAGATTGCCGAGGATGGCCTGTACGGCACCTGCGTGACGCTGACGCATACTAACGGTCTGACCTCATCGTACTGCGGCATGGACGATGTACGCGTGCAGGAAGGACAGGTTGTCTCCGCCGGTGAGGCGCTCGGCGTGTGCGCGGACAGCATCCCCGCAGAATCCGCACTCGGCACCCATGTGCATGTGCAGGTGACGCAGAATGACGCGCCGATTGATGTACTCACGCTGCTCGATGAGGATGAGCCGGAGTAAATCGACACAGACTGCGCGTCCTCTGCTCTGAAATCCTGCTGCCATCGCATGCGCCATCGGAGTATGCAGACCGTGAAACCCTCTGGAACGCGGTGGAGAAAGCCGAATGCGAAAAGAAAGCGCAGCTTGCGTACAGCTTTGACATTGCCTTGCAGAACGAGTTTTCCGTGCAGGAGAACATCGCTCTGGCAAGGCAATTTTTGTTGGAGAACTTTGTGAGCCGGGGTATGGTAGTGGACTTTGCCGTTCATTCTCTCGACAAGGAGGAGGTCGGCATTTCCAATCCGCACTTTCATGTCATGTGTCCCATTCGCCCTTTGGACGAACACGGCAGATAGGGCAACGAGCAGCGGCAAGGACAAGTGGATTCTGGATGAGGATGCTGCCCCGATTGTCAAGCGCGTCTTTGACCTTTGCATTGACGGCAAAGGCCCGGAGCAGATTTCGCGGATTCTTGAAAGGGACCATGTGGAAATCCCCACACTGGCAGAACCCATGATTGCAGAATCTATCCTTGGACGCAAAAAAACGGCGTGACCTTAACGGTCACACCGTTCTCTGCCATAACCGCAGGACTTATAGTTCCTTACGACGGTTAAGCCTTACTCTGCAGTGTTTTTATGCTTTTCAGCCGAGCTTCGGGAACAAGTCCTGCTCGATAACAGCGTCGAGCGTCATGCCTGCATAGGCAATCTGCGCCAGACCGTCGATGAAGCGGGAGACTGCCGCAATCAGCACGGAAATGTTATCCGCCACAAACGGAATGATTTTCTCGAGTTCGAGAGAGCCGTCCACCAGTGTGTTGTGCTTGAGGTAAATCTGACCGGCCTCCTCAAAGAAGCCGAACGAGCCGAGC
This sequence comes from Butyricicoccus sp. OF27-2pH9A, assembly GCF_027693185.1. Lineage (NCBI taxonomy): Bacteria > Bacillati > Bacillota > Clostridia > Eubacteriales > Butyricicoccaceae > Butyricicoccus > Butyricicoccus sp. OF27-2pH9A. The sequence continues at coordinate 25,473 of NZ_JAQEXK010000011.1, read as the reverse complement.
GCACAGAAGTTGTTGCAGTAATCGCACGCATGACGAAGCTGCACCTTGTTGTTTTCCGGGGCACCCTGAAACAGCGTAACGAAGAACTGCAGCAGACCCATGTCCTCTGCGGGCAGCTGCATCGGGATGAAGCAGGCTTCAATCACAACGTCCTTGGCAACCTTGCCCTGACGCATTGCCTCGCAGCGCAGAATGGTCGGTGCGCCGTCCTTCTGCATGATTTCCGCACGGAAGCCGTTCTGGTTGAGAACATCGTTCATGCAGCCTAAAATCTGATTTTGCTGTTCGATTTTCATTCTTTTTTCCTTTCTTCCATTCACGCAGAATGTAGGGCGGGCTGAGGTCAGCCCGCCCTACAATAAACGTAAAATATTACTTTACGCCGATATCGGTGCGATAATGCGCCTTATCGAAGTGAATCTTCTTGACATCGGCATACGCCTTGAGGATCGCTTCGTCGAGCGTGGGGGCAACTGCCGTTACGCCGAGCACGCGGCCGCCGCTCGTGACCAGCTTGCCATCCTTGACAGCGGTGCCTGCGTGGAATACGAACGAATCCGTCACATCGTCCAGACCGGTGATCTCCTTGCCCTTTTCGTAGGACTTCGGGTAGCCGCCGGACGCCATGCAGACACAGCAGGCGGCGTTATCCGCCCACTTGATGTCAATGTCCTCGAGCTTTTCGTCGATAACGGCATTGAAGATGTCGAACAGGTCGGTGTCCAGTCGGGACAGGACAGCCTGCGTCTCCGGGTCGCCGAAGCGGGCGTTGTACTCGATAACGCGCGGGCCCTTCGGGGTCAGCATCAGGCCGAAATACAGCACGCCCTTGAACAGACGGCCTTCCTTCTCCATGGCCGCGACGGTCGGCTTGAAGATGGTCTCCATGCACTCGGCGGCAATGTCGTCGGTATAGAAGCGGGACGGCGAGAATGCGCCCATACCGCCGGTGTTCGGGCCTTCGTCATGGTCGTAGGCACGCTTGTGATCCTGTGCGGACGGCATGGTCTTGAGGTGCTTGCCGTCTACGAAGGCGAGCACGGAAACCTCCGGACCGGTCAGAAACTCCTCGATAACGACACGCGCACCGGCACCGCCGAATGCGCCGCCGTCGATCGCGTCCTTGACTGCCTCGATGGCTTCTTCCTCGGTCATAGCAACGGTAACGCCCTTGCCGAGTGCAAGACCGTCCGCCTTGACAACAATCGGCGCACCGTTCTTCTTGATGTACTCGATCGCGTCTGCGGAGTTCTCAAAAACAGCGTAGCCCGCGGTCGGGATGTTGTATTTCTGCATTAAATCCTTCGCAAAGGACTTGCTGCCCTCGATGATGGCAGCGTTCTTGCGCGGACCGAAGGCACGGATGCCTTCGGCCTCGAGTGCGTCTACCATGCCGAGTGCAAGCGGGTCGTCCGGTGCTACCATAACGAGGTCCGGCTTGTGCTCCTTGGCGAAAGCAACCATGCCGTCAATGTCGGTTGCCTTGATGGCAACACACTCTGCCTCAGCGGCAATGCCGCCGTTGCCCGGCGCACACCAGATGTGGTCAACCTTGGGGCTCTTCTTCAATGTATGGACGATGGCGTGCTCACGGCCGCCGCCGCCGATAACCAAAACTCTCATTTATTGTTCCTCCGTTTGTAGGTATATGCGCTGTGCGCGGAACATTTCTACAATAAGTGCAACATAGCCGATGGAGATGAGGCTGTTCGCCAGCGTCCACACGGTGTTAAACAGATAGTCGTTCAGCCAGCCGGGTGCGCTCACGAGCACGAGGATGCAGCCCGCGCTCCAGACCACCAGCAAAACCCATTCGGGCAGCGTGCTGTGCTCGATCTTGTGCATCTGGTCTTTGACACCCATCAGCAGCATGCAGCCGGTGAGCAGCAACGGCACGAGCGCCGCATACTGCAGCACAATCCGCAGCAGACAGGGCGGGATGACTGCCGGACCGAGGATGAGCTTGAACGCCATCGTCACGTCCGCGGCAATGCTCGCGCGCATATACCAGCGGGACGCATTCTGCACGGACAGCGCACCGGCAGACACCAGCGCGAACGCCAGTATCTGCAGTGCCCAGTTGTGCTGCGCGGCCAGACTGAGCAGCAGTCCGCCGGATACGGCTAAGTAGGCATAATAGCCTTTCAGCAGTTTCATTAGTGATGGAACAGACGCATGCCGGTGAACGCCATCGTGATGCCGTACTTGTTCGCGGTCTCGATTACGTTGTCGTCACGGATGGAGCCGCCCGGCTGTACAATGTACTCCACGCCGGACTTGCGTGCGCGCTCTACATTGTCGCCGAACGGGAAGAATGCGTCCGAACCAACGGTTACGCCGGTGTTCTTTGCAATCCACGCCTTCTTTTCCTCAGCGGTGAGCACTTCCGGCTTTACCTTGAAGGTCTTCTGCCATACGCCTTCAGCCAGTACGTCCTCGTACTCGTCCGAGGTGTAAACGTCGATCGCGTTGTCGCGATCCGGGCGGCGGATGCCGTCAACAAACTGCAGACCGAGAACCTTCGGATGCTGACGAACGAACCAGTTGTCGGCCTTGTTGCCCGCGAGGCGCGTGCAGTGGATGCGGCTCTGCTGACCTGCGCCGACACCGATGGTCATGCCGTCCTTGACGTAGCAGACCGAGTTGGACTGGGTGTACTTCAGGGTGATGAGTGCAAGGATCATGTCGTGCTTTGCGCTCTCCGGCAGATTCTTGTTCTCGGTAACGATGTTGGTGAGCAGGCTCTCGTTGATCTCGTAGTTGTTGTAACCCTGCTCGAAGCGGATGCCGAAAATGTCGCGCTGCTCGATCGGCTTCGGCTCATAGTTTGGGTCGATCTTGACAACGTTGTAGCCGCCCTTGCGCTTGGTCTTGAGGATCTCGAGCGCCTCAGCGGTGAAGTCCGGCGCGATGATGCCGTCGGAAACCTCGTGTGCGAGGTAGGAAGCGGTGTCTGCGTCGCAGGTGTCGGACAGAGCCGCCCAGTCGCCGTAGGAGCACAGACGGTCCGCGCCGCGTGCACGGATGTACGCACATGCGATGGGAGACAGCTCCTTGTCGGTGTCAACAAAGTACATCTGCTTCTCAATATCGGTCAGCGGCTTGCCAAGAGCGGCACCGGCCGGAGAAACGTGCTTGAAGGACGCAGCTGCGGGCAGGCCGGTCGCCTTTTTCAGCGCACGGACGAGCTGCCACGAGTTGAATGCGTCACAGAAGTTGATATAACCCGGCTTGCCGTTGAGTACCTCGATCGGAAGCTCGCCCTCGGTCATAAAAATGCGGGCCGGCTTCTGGTTGGGGTTGCAGCCGTACTTTAAGGCTAATTCTTTCATAAATAGTCCTTTCTGCTCATCAGGTCGCAGTTATTCTGCGTTCTTGTTGCGGATTTCCTGCTCAACTTCGCCGGTCTCGAGATCGACGTAGCGCACGAACAGCGAAACCTTGTTCTGCTCGTTCAGGCTGTTCCAGAGCAGGTTGGTGAACTCGTGGATGGGCAGCTCGATGCGGATGCACTTCGGCTCGCCGCGGAACGGCGGCAGCGGATCGCCGTCGCACTGATAGGTATGGATGAAGTGGCCCAGACCGGCAACCGGCTTATCGTACTCATAGAAGAAACGCTTGTTGGCGGTGCGGTCCGAGGTGAAGTTCTTGAGGATGGACAGGCTGTAGGAGCCGTCCGGGTTGACAACGCCCGAAATGCGGGAGGTGTAGTTGGGGGCGTCCGGCTCAAACTGGCGGGTGCGGAGCGCCTCAAAGTAGCTCTTGCCCTGCTTGAGATAGTCCACGATGGTATCAGTCTGGTCGCCGTTGGTAACGACCAGGGTGCCGTTGTACAGGCGCACCGGATGATAGATGATCAGCGAGGGATCGACCATCTTGGACGGGTCAAATGCCTCCGTGCGGATACCGTCCTCGGTTTCGGTGAACACGCGGTTGCGGCTGTTCTCCGAGCGGCCCATGATGAAGTAGGCGATAACATTCTTTTTATTATCCGGGGTGCGGCCGAGAATGATGCCGCGGCCGGGATATGCGTTGCTCATCAGCTCCTGGCTGATGTCAAAAACATTCTTGCTCATAATGCTGTCACTCCTGTTCAGTTTTTATGGACGATAGCGCCGTCCACGCGCAGTCTGCCTGCGCAGAAGTCGGATACTGCCTGCGGCAGAAGAATCCACTCCGCGTTCTGCATGACGCGTTTCTGCAAGGTCTCCGGCGTGTCGCTATCTTCCACTTCAACGGCCTTCTGCGCGATGATTGCGCCGCCGTCTACCACTTCGGATACAAAATGCACGGTCGCACCGGTAACCTTTACCCCTTTTGCCAGCGCGGCTTCATGCACGCGCAGACCGTAGAAGCCCTCTCCGCAGAAGGAGGGGATGAGCGAGGGATGTACGTTGATAATGCGGTTTTCGAAATGGCGGCAGAAGCTGTCCGGCAGGACGGTCATGAAGCCTGCGAGCACGATCAGACCGATGTCTGCGTTCTCCAGCAGAGCGGTAAGCGCCTTGCCGTACTCTTCCGCGTCGGAAAAGTCCCTGCGGCGCAGCACCTCGGAGGGAATAGCCGCTTTTGCGGCACGCTCGAGTGCATACGCCTTCGGGTTGGACGAAACCACGAGCGAAATCTGTCCGTTTTCGATCTTGCCCGCCTGCTGTGCGTCAATGAGCGCCTGCAGGTTCGTGCCGCCGCCCGAAACCAAAACTGCAATTTTTGTCATTTATTTTTCTCCAAAAAACAAATGAAATGGAGAATTGCGGATTCGTGCAGAGCGCGATTATTCAACACATCGCTTTGCACTGAACCACGCAGCGCGGACGAAACCCGCGCAAGGATAGCGCCAATTCTCAATTCTCCATTTTCAATTTACTTAAACGAGTTCTACGCCCTTTTCGGCGCCGTTTACGCACTCGCCGATAACATAAGCCTGCTCGCCTGCAGCGGAAATTGCTGCAACCGCGCGGGAAGCGTCCTCAGCGGCAACGGCCAGAACCAGACCGGCGCCCATGTTGAAGGTGTTGTACATGTCGCGCTCCGGAATCTTGCCGGTCTTTGCGATCAGGTCGAATACCGGCGGAACCGGCATAGCAGCCTTCTCGATCTTGGCAACGATGCCTGCCGGCAGCATGCGCGGTACATTCTCATAGAAGCCGCCGCCGGTGATGTGGCTGATGCCCTTAACCTCAACCTTGCCCATCAGGGACTGGATCGCCTTAACGTAGATCTTGGTCGGGGTCAGCAGCTCTTCACCGAGGGTCTTGCCGAACTCGTCGATGTAGCGGCGAACCGACTTCTCGTTGATGCCGAGTGTCTTGCGAACCAGAGAATAGCCGTTGGAGTGTACGCCGGAGGACGCTACACCGATCAGCGCGTCGCCGGCCTTGATGCCGGTGCCGTCGATCATCTTTTCCTTATCGACCATGCCGACAGAGAAGCCGGCCATATCGTACTCGTTTTCCGGATAGAAGCCCGGCATTTCAGCGGTTTCGCCGCCGATCAGTGCGCAGCCTGCCTGACGGCAGCCCTCTGCGATACCGGAAACCATCTGTGCGATCTTCTCCGGGTGGTTCTTGCCGACTGCAACATAGTCGAGGAAGAACAGCGGCTGTGCACCGCAGCAGGCGATATCGTTTACGCACATGGCAACGCAGTCGATGCCAACGGTGTCATGCTTGTCCATCAGGAACGCCAGCTTGAGCTTGGTGCCGACGCCATCCGTACCGGAAACGAGGATCGGATCCTTCATGCCATTGAACTCCGGACGGAACAGGCCGCCAAAGCCGCCGAGCGTACCCATAACGCCCTTGGTAAAGGTGCTTTCTACCATCGGCTTCATCAGCTTGACCGCTTCATAGCCTGCGGTAACGTCAACGCCGGCAGCCTTGTAGCTTTCAGAACGGCTTACACTCATGTTTTACATCTCACTTTCATTTATCGTATGAACGGGAAAAATGGAAAATTGAGAATTGAAAATGGAAAATTGCGGATTCGCGCAATGCGCGATTATTTTATGCGGCGCGGTGCGCCGTACCGCAATTCTCCATTCTCCATTTTCCATTCTCAATTCAAAAGTTAGTCTTTGTTAGCGGGGAGCGGAATCTCGATCTCGAACATGTTCTTATCCACCTGCTCGGGTACCGGAATCGGGTACTCTCCGGAGAAGCATGCATCGCAGAAGCCCAGCTTGCAGCCGATTGCGATCTTGCGGCAGGCCTCGAGCGACAGGAAACCGAGCGAATCCACGCCGATGATCTCGCGCATTTCCTCAACCGTGCGGTTGTGGGCGAGAAGCTGGTTGCGCTCCGGAATATCCGTGCCGAAGAAGCAGGGATGACGGAACGGTGGCGCCGAAATTCTCATGTGAACCTCAGCCGCGCCTGCATCGCGCAGCAGCTTTACCAGACGGCCGCAGGTCGTACCGCGGACGATGGAGTCATCGACCATGATCACGCGCTTGCCCTCAATGGCGGTGCGCAGGGCATTCAGCTTGAGACGCACCGAGCGCTCGCGCTTGTCCTGACCCGGCTGGATAAAGGTGCGGGCGATATAGCGGTTCTTGATGAGACCCACGCCGTACGGAATGCCGGAGAACTTTGCGTAGCCGATCGCTGCCGGAATACCGGAATCCGGTACGCCGATAACCACGTCAGCGCCGACCGGATGCTCGATGGACAGATACTTGCCGGCCTCCTGACGGGCCAGCTCAACCGATGCACCGTCGATGATGGAGTCCGGACGGGCAAAGTAAATGTACTCGAATACGCACGCGGAGGACTTGCACTCGATGCCGCAGTGCATGGAGCGCAGCTCACCGTTTTCGACAACGCAGACTTCACCGGGTTCTACATCGCGGATGAACTTTGCGCCGAGCGCGTCCAGAGCGCAGGTCTCGGAAGCGAAAATGTAGCAGTCGTTGTCCAGCAGGCCGATACACAGCGGACGGAAGCCGTGCGGGTCGCGTGCCGCGATCAGCTTGCGCGGAGACATAACGACCAGAGAGTAGGCACCCTCAATGCGGTGCATGGTGTTCATAACGGCTTCTTCGATAGAGCCGCACTTGAGGCGTTCCTTAACAATGGTGTATACCAGAACCTCGGTGTCGTTCGAGGAGCGGAAAATGCCGCCGTCCAGCTCGATCTCGCGGCGCAGCTCGCCTGCGTTTACGAGGTTGCCGTTGTGTGCAACCGCGAGATTGCCCTTTACATGGGTGATGGAGATCGGCTGCGCGTTCTCGCGGCGGGTATCGCCGGTGGTGGAGTAGCGCACATGACCGATGGCCATCGAGCCGGGCATGTTGTCCAGGATGTCCTGATTGAACACGGCGCTGACCAGACCGGTGTCCTTATGGCAGTGGATCACGCCGTTTTTGTTTACGGCGATACCGGCAGCCTCCTGACCGCGGTGCTGGAGAGCAAACAGTGCGGTATACGCGTCGTGCGCGGCGGAAATCTCCTTGCCTTCCGGCGCTGCGATACCGAATACACCGCACTCCTCATGCACCTTGTCAAACGGAGTGCTGCTTTTTCTTAAAATACGATATTTCATTCTTCAGCCTTTTCTTGTCCGAATCTTGCCTTGCGGATGGGCTTACTTGCCCATAACGCGCTTCATGATCTCCTGATATGCCTCCTCGACACCGCCCATGTCACGACGGAAGCGGTCCTTATCCAGCTTCTCCTTGGTGGTCTTGTCCCACAGGCGGCAGGTATCCGGAGAGATTTCGTCTGCGAGAACGATCTTGCCGTCCGCAGTCTTGCCGAACTCGAGCTTAAAATCAACGAGGATGACGTTCAGGGTATCGAAGTACTGCTTCATAACCTCGTTTACCTTGAAGGCCATTGCCTTGATGGTCTCGATCTCCTCACGGGTAGCAGCCTTCAGTGCGATCGCGTGGTAAGCGTTCATGAGCGGGTCGCCAAGCTCATCGTTTTTGTAGGAGAACTCGATGGTCGGCTCGTCGAATACGATGCCCTCTTCCACGCCGAAACGCTTCGCAAAGGAACCGGCGGAAATGTTGCGGATGATGACCTCCAGCGGTACAATGGAGACCTTCTTTACCAGGGTCTCACGCTCGGAGAGCTGCTCAACAAAGTGGGTCGGCACGCCCTGCTGCTCGAGCAGCTGGAACATGTGATTGCTCATTACGTTGTTGATAACGCCCTTGCCGGTGATGGTGCCCTTCTTCTCACCGTTGAATGCGGTTGCATCGTCCTTGTAGTCAACGATTACGAGATTTGCATCGTCGGTAGCGAATACCTTCTTAGCCTTGCCTTCGTACAACTGTTCTTTCTTTTCCATGTCCAATTCCTCCATTTGTATAAGTAGTGTTAATTTGAAACAATGTTGTTTGCAGGTTGTACATCGAAGCTGCCAATGGGAGCGGCCCCAATGCCTTTACCTTGCGGGGATGCGGTATTGCTCTATATAGATTACGCGAACTGAGCGCGAACCTTTTCGTCCTTTGCGGTAACTTCCGCTGCCATATCGGCCTTGAACTGTGCAAGTTTTGCTGCCAGCGCGTCATCCGACAGGGCGATCATCTGTGCTGCGAGGATAGCGGCGTTGTCTGCGCCGTCGATCGCAACGGTTGCCACCGGAATACCCTTGGGCATCTGCACGATGGAGAGCAGGCTGTCCATGCCGCCCATCACGCTGGTGGCCATCGGCACGCCGATTACCGGAAGCGTGGTGTAAGCCGCCAGTACACCGCCGAGATGTGCGGCCTTGCCTGCTGCCGCGATGATAACGCCGAAACCTTCGGCTACCGCGTTCTTCGCCAGCTGCTCGGCAGCGGCCGGGGTGCGGTGCGCGGAGCAGATGCGGACCTCAGTCGGAATATCGAACGATTTCAGACGGTCAACACACTTTTCCATTACCTTGAGATCACTGTCGGATCCCATGACAACGAGAACTTTTTTCATTTGTTATTCCTCCTACAAAAACAAATGAGGGCACGGGTATACCCGTGCCCTATAATCGCTCATTTATGTGCACCGATGCCCGAGAGAATGCACGAATGCCCGAGAACGAAAAACTGTTCAGCTGCAGTCTGGTTCAAAAATACGCTGCCGGTCATGTGTACACCTCTTTCTTAAAACCAACGGTGACGATACATATTTATTTTAGCTAATTTAACTTGTTAATGCAAGTATTTTACCCGCTTTTTTCGGGATTCGTGTAAATGCCCAAAGATAAATTTTACTCCTCTGCACTTTCGTGCAGAACGCCCTTTTTATAAAGCACCTCTTCCATCTGGTGCACGCGCTCGGTCCACGAGCACTGCGCGCCGTAGGCAAGGCGTTTTTCCGTCCATGCCGGACGTTTTTCCTTGGCAGCGGCATCGCACAGCGGCAGGAACATCTCGGGATTGCGGGCAATGTAGACCACATCCTTGAAATCCTCGACCTGCAGCGGCTCGCGCGTGGAAACGATCGGCTTGCCGGTTGCCAGATATTCGTAGAACTTGAGCGGCGAAACGTCCTTGGAGAGCGCACCGGCACGGAATACGTTCAGGCAGACGTCCATCTGCGCCAGATATGCGGGCAGCTCGGGCTGCGGCACCAGACCGTGGAATACAATGTTCGGGTACTGCTTGAGGTTGGTCAGGTCAACACCCGGCAGCGTGCGTCCGATAAGGAAAATCGTCGCGTTCGGACGGCTCTTCGCCAGCTTTTCGATCAGTGCATAGTCGATGCACTCCTGCAGCATGCCGACAAAGCCGTAGATCGGATGCGGCAGATCCTTCATGTCCTCCGGGCAGGGAAGGGTGTCCTTCTCGGTCTGTACGCGCGAGAAAATCTCGTAAGCCGCGCCGTTCGGGATCATCTGGGTGGTCGGGTTGACCTTTTCCAGTGTCTCTGCCAGACCGACCGCAGTTGCGAATACCTGATCGGCAGGTTTGGCCAGATCGCATTCCATCTTGTCCACAACCTTGGGATTGATGTGGCCCTTGTATGCGGAATGACGGTCTACACAGTCGTATACCAGCTTGGCGTGCGGCAGGTGCTCCACAATGTCGCACGAGGACGGCGAGTAGCACCACAGCACGGTCTCGTCGCCGAAGCCGTGCTCGCGCATCTTTTCGCGGATGAACGCCGCCTGCCGTTTCTGGTTGATTTTGTTGATCCAGCGGAACTTGTTGAAAAACGGCAGTACCGGCGGCAGTGCGTAAACGGTGATGTTTTCATGTCCCTCGACCTTTTCGCCGGGCTGCTTGTACTTTTCGATATATGCGGAGGCTTTTTTGTCCTTGAGCGGTGCGATCATGGACACCGGAGGATCAAAATACAGGATTTCGCTGTTGCGCAGACGGCTCATCACGTTCTGCTTGCGCGTCGGCAGAGGATGGTAGTTCGTTGTCGAAAGACAGACGATGTGGTTCTTCATATCTATATAACCCCTTTAGTGGATTGTTTTATCATATATCGTAGGGCGGGCTGACCTCAGCCCGCTGTGGTTAGCGGTATGCAGATGGTAAAGACGGCGGGGTGAGGGCACCCCGCCCTACGGTTTAGTTTTCGGAAATGTTCAGCAGCTTTGCTGCACCCTTCACATTCTCGGACTCTCTTTCTCTCAGCATTTCCGCTGTGCGGTGCACCTCGTTATCGAGCGCACCGGAGACGCACTCGTCGATGAGGCGGCACAGCGGCTCCGCCTTGACGGACGAAAGCTGCAGGCAGGTGCGGCTGCCGATATATTTCAGGAAGCCGTCCACCTTGATGTCGTAGCTCATGCCGACGACCGGAACGCCCTGACCGGCGGAGAACATCAGCGAATGCAGTCGGATGCCGACCACGGTTTTCATGCGGGAGAGGATGCCGATGGTGACTTCGATGGGCTGTCGGGTACGCACGGCGTGCCACGGGCAGTGCAGCAGCGCGCCGACGCGTTCTGCGGGCATGAGGTCGCTCGGGAACTCGATGGGTACGAAAACAGGCGTCAGGCCGTGCTTTTCGTAGGCATAGTTGGCTGCAGCTGCGATTTCGGGCAGAGCCGTGTCCAGACCCTTCCAGTTGCGCAGACCGAAGCCGATATACTTTCCGTTCGGGTCAATGCCGCTCTGCTCGAGGGCGATATTGACGATTTCACGCGGCGCCGGCGTCAGAATGATGGTCGGGTCGGCGGAAACACGGATATCCGGCCGGGTAACGCCCATTTCGGCAAGCAGTGCGCGGGAATTGTCGTCGCGCAGCGTGATGCGGTCAACCGATGCGTCAATGGTCCTGGCGGCCATCCGGCGGTTGCCCGGACGGTTGATCGGACCGATGCCGCAGCCGTACATCATTACCTTGCAGCCGCGCTTTTTGGCGGCGTACAGCGTGTAGCAGTAGTACCAGATCGAGCGGGTGGACGTAACATCCTGCATGAGTGAGCCGCCGCCGTTGATATACAGCGCGGCATGACGGAACTTGCGCAGGACGGAGAACACATTAAAGGTATAGATGGCGTTCGTGCGGTAGATCAGGCGCGTTTCCTTCGGTCTGCGCGACATAACGCAGATGGTGCGTTCGGGATCGAGCTGGCGCATCTCCTGCACAATGGCCTCGAGGATGGCATCGTCACCGGCGTTGCCGCGTCCGTACGCGCCGCAGATGACAATGCTCTCACGCTCGTTTTTCGGACGATGGAACCGTGCCAGCAGGTGACGGTAGTTTTCCATCTGACGTTCGCACATTTTGTCGCGCGAGAAATCGCGGGAGGCTTTTTCGTACAGCGCATCCGCGAATTTCTGCCGCAGTTCGGCATCGTTGCCCAGACGGACCAGATATTCCGCCAGCCGCTTATCGTCCCCGACCGGGAAGATATAGCCGTTTTCGCCGGTGTCGATGAGCTCGGGCATGCCGCCGACATCCGAGCAGATGGTCGCGCAGCCGGCGCAAACGCCCTCGAGAATGGAGTACGGGAAGGTTTCGGACACCGAGGACAGCAGGTTGATGTCCATCGCACGGAAGAACGGCATGACCGGCGATACCCAGCCGCAGAATGTTACGCGCTCGCGCACGCCGAGCTGGTCGCACAGCTTTTTGAGCATATCCTCGTCCTCGCCGTCACCGGCGATGAACAGGCGCAGCTGCGGCGCAGATTTCAGCGCCTCGGCAAAGCCGCGGATGGTGGTTGCAATATCCTTGACGGCAGTCAGACGCGCGGCAATGCCGCACAGCACGTCGCCGTCCTCGATCTCGGCTCCGTAGGTGTCCCGCAGATAGGCAACACGGTCAAATTCGCCCTTCGGACGGTCAAAATCCATGCCGTTGTAGATTTTTACAATGCGCTCCGGGTCAAAACCGCGCTCGATGAGTGTGCGTGCCATACGGTCCGCGACCGGCTGATAGAAGTCGAGAAAGCGCAGGGCAATGGCATTCGCCGTGCCGAGTGTGTACTGCTTGAGCGGACTGCCGAGGTAGTCCAGCCGATAATCCGAGTGCACGGTCGTGACGATCGGCACCTGACGGCTGCGGCGCACCATGGCTCCCATCAGGTTGGCACGGCCGCCGTGGCAGTGAATAATGTCGGGCTTGAACGCATCTACCAGGTCGCGCATGGTTCGTGCCGCACGGAACGGATTGTGTCGCTCGATCACGCGCACATCAATGCCGCGTTCGCGCGCTTCATCCGCAAACGGACCTGCGCGGAACGAGATGAGCATCACATCGTTATTGCGGCTCAGTCCGGTCACGGTATTCATAATCTGGGTCTTGGCGCCGCCTACATCGCCGCCGCCCATTACATGCATGATTCGCAAAGTCAAATACCTCCACTTGACAAGTATAATCAGTATACCATGAAAACAGGGGGATTGCAAAACTCGGACGCGGTAAATGTCGTCTTTTTCGGCAGTATTTTGGCAAACGAAGTTTGTTTTTTTGCTCAGAACATGGTATACTGATTTTATCTGACGGAAAGTGAGGGTTTTTCTTTTGTCCTCTAAAAATACCATGACGCGCGATGCCATGCTGTTCCTGCCGGCCAAGGTGGTCGAGGGACTGCTCGTCATCGGGTGCTCCTCGCTGTATTCTCACATCTTTGTGGAGGGTGCGGTCAGCGCGTTCAACCTGACCAACACTACGATACAGCTGCTCTACCTCATCCTCGCGGGCTGGATGGCGAACTCCGCCACCCGTTATGTAGGTGAGGAGTACCGCGCCGATGAAGGACGCGGCCTGTTCTCCACGGTTTCTACCATCTATGTGGGATTGTGCGTGCTTGTTGCCATCGGCTGCTGCATTACGGCGGCTGTGACGCAAAGTCCGGTTTATCTGGGCGGCGCGCTGATGTTCTGCACCTACACGGCGTTTCAGGTGCTCAATGCGGCGCTGATTCAGCTCGGCCGCGTCAAAGCGTCCATCCTGTGGTCGCTGACCTCGGCGGTGCTCAAACTCGCGGTTGCATTCGCGCTTGTCGGCGGCAAGTCGAATTATCCGTCGCCGTTTCCGGCTATCTTTGCCAACACTATTGCGGATGGCGTTGCGACCATCGGTGCGGTGTTTGCGCTCAGCCTGCCGGTTGTTGTGCGGCTGAAGTATTTCTCCAAGCCGCTGCTAAACAGGTTCCTCAAATACGGCGTACCGCTGATGGGCGTTTCCATCTCGGTGGCGCTGCTCAACCAGATCGACAAATACCTCGTTGTCGGCTTTTACGGCAACATTCTGTACGCATACTACTCGAATAACAACTCGATCGCGAGTGGTCTGTTCACGATGATCTCGGTCGGTATTATGCGCGGCGTGTATCCTGCCGTGCTGCGCGGCTGGCGTGAGGGCGGCAAAGCCGCAGCAAAGCCGCTGCTCGATCAGGGCGTGCGGCTGTATCTGCTGATCGCCGTGCCTGCGGTTGCAGGTCTGACGGCGGTCGCGCTGCCGCTCAGCCGGTTCCTGTTCCCCGCGAAGTACGCCGCCGGTGCGCCGGTCATCGCGTATACCGCGCTTGCCATGCTGTTCATGGGCCTGACCGAGTACGCCAACAAGGCGTATGAGCTGGAGCAGTCCACCGTACACGTTCTGCAGAACAGTGCGATTGCAGCGGTTATCAAGGTGGTTTCGAGTATCATTCTGCTTAAAACCCTCGGATTTACGGGCGGTGCGCTCGGTTCGGTGGTCGCATTTGCGTCCTATTTTATCATTACCTGCGTGCGCGTGCGCAGCCGGTTTCTGTTCCGCGTGGCACCGGTCAGTCTGGTGCGCATCATCGTTTCGGCGCTGCTGTGCGGTGCGGCGGCCTTTGCATGCACGCTGCTGCCGGTCGGCAATCTCATTCGCCTTGGCGCGGCTGCCGTGGTCGGTGCGGGCGTTTATGCCGTGTGCATTATCGTCAGCGGTGAGGGCCGCGAGGAAGTACAGGCGGTGCTCCGCCGGCTGAAACGATAAGAAAAATTGTCGAAACAGCGTGGATTTCACTGGTAAAACCTTGTCACGGCATTAAATCCATGCTACAATAACTCTATCTGAAAATTGTAAACAGAGAGGCGTAATATTATGGAAATGATTCATGAAGCGGGTCAGTACGTTGACACCGTAAAGCGCGTCTGCGAAGCAGTCGGCAGCGAGGTCACGTTCCGCGGCACGGTTCACCGTGTACGCGATATGTCTGACTTTTCTTTTGTTGTAATGCGCGTTGAGCGCGGTCTGATCCAGTGCACCTTCCAGGGTGACGAGATCGGCGGCATCAAGCGTTCGGACATCAAGGATGCAATGGTACTTGAGGTTACCGGTACCGTTCGTGAGGAGCCGCGTGCAGAGCATGGCGTTGAGGTCGTTCTGAGCGCACTGTCCATCCTCGGCAAGCCGTACGACCAGCTGCCGGTACCGCTCGGCAAGAAGTATATGGGCCTGTCCCTCGATGTTGATCTGCCGCTGCGTCCGATCACGCTGCGTCATCCGCGCAAGCAGGCGATCTTCCGCGTACAGGGCGCGATCGCTGACGGCTTTGCACAGTACATGCAGTCGCAGGGCTTTACCCACATCCACACCCCGAAGATCGTAGTTGCAGGCGCTGAGGGCGGCGCAAACCTGTTCAAGCTGGATTACTTCGGCACCCCGGCTTATCTGGCACAGTCCCCGCAGTTCCACAAGCAGTACCTCGCCGGTGCATTCGGCCGTGTATACGAGATCGGCTCGGTTTACCGTGCAGAGCGTCACAACACCTCTCGTCACCTGAACGAGTACATGGGTCTGGACTTCGAGATGGCCTACATTGATTCCATGTACGATGTAATGGCAATGGAGACCGGCATGCTGAAGTCCGTTATGGCTTACGTTAAGGAGCACTGCGCCGAGGAACTCGCCATGCTGAACGCCGAGGTTCCGGAGATCAAGGAAATCCCGACCATCCGCTTCCACGAGGCGAAGCAGATCATGGAGGAGAAGTACGGCCACAAGTCCAAGAACCGTTACGACCTCAACCCGGACGAAGAAGTGCTGCTGTGCCAGTGGGCAAAGGAGGAGCACGACTCTGATTTCGTATTCGTAACCCACTTCCCGTCCGCAAAGCGTCCGTTCTACGCGAAGGATGATCCGGAGGACCCGAAGCTGGCGCTGTCGTTCGACCTGCTGTTCCGCGGTCTGGAGATCACCACCGGCGGTCAGCGTATCCACGATTATCAGGAGCAGATGGACAAGCTGGAGGCCCGCAAGATGAACGCCGAGCTGTTTGAGTCCTTCACCATGCTGCACAAGTACGGTATGCCGCCGCACGGCGGTCTGGGCATTGGTCTGGAGCGCCTGACCATGCAGTTGCTGGGGCTGAATAACATCCGCGAGGCTTCTATGTTCCCGCGTGATATGAACCGCCTCGAGCCGTAAGGCTCTCGGCTTCGTTCCAAAGGGCTGTGCTCTTTGGAACGAGGGACGGTGTCGCCGTGCGTGCCCGCTTTGCGGGCAGGGCGGGAACACCTATTGCACGAAAATACCCCGAAAACTTTCCGGTTTTCGGGGTGTTTTCGTGTTTGTTAAAAATGACCCGGCGGAGTCGGGCCATTTTTGTCGCGCCGGAGACACTCCATTCCACGCGCTGTGCGGTCTGATGGTGAAACGGGTGCTGAAATCTCGCGCGGCGGGACACGGCGGCAGAGCCGCCTGTGTCCTTTGGTATGCGCCCGGAGAAGAAAATCTTCACTCTCCACTCCTCGCTCTCCGCTCTCTTTTCAGCTCTTTACGAGGATTTAACATTTTTTCCTCGGTTGGCTCTTGACGTTGGCTGAAATTTTACGCATAATAAGAATGGACAAAAGATTTCCGGCTATGCTGTTTCAGCATGGGTCGCCTACCGAAAGGAGATCAGCATAATGAACGAAGAATTAGAGCTGCTTCGAGAGAAGAAAGGCTTCATCTGCGATATGGACGGTGTTATCTATCACGGCAACCGTCTGCTGCCCGGTGTAACCGAATTTGTGGACTGGTTACAGCGCGAGAACAAGAGCTTCCTCTTTCTGACCAACTCCTCCGAGCGTTCGCCGCTCGAGCTGCAGCAGAAGCTGGCCCGCATGGGTCTGGAGATCGGTGAGGAGCATTTCTACACCTCTGCTCTGGCTACGGCAAAGTTCATCGCCAGCCAGAAGCCGCACGCATCTGCGTATGTGATCGGCGCGCCCGGTCTGGTCGGTGCGCTGTACGAGGCGGGCATCGTGATGAACGACGTGGACCCGGATTACGTTATCGCGGGCGAGACCAACACCTACAACTATCAGACCATTCTCAAGGCCGTTGATCTTATCAATAAGGGCGCGCGCCTGATTGCCACCAACTCCGACCTGACCGGCCCGTCCGAGCAGGGCATTATTCCGGCATGCCGCGCACTGGTTTCTCCGATTGAGCTGGCCACCGGCAAGACCGCGTACTATGTTGGCAAGCCGAACCCGCTAATGATGCGTACTGGTCTGCGCCTGCTTGGTGTGCACTCGCACGAGGCGGCTATGATCGGCGACCGTATGGATACCGACATTGTTGCCGGTATTGAAACCGGTCTGGACACCGTTCTGGTGCTCTCCGGCTGCACTACCCGTCAGGATGTGGAAAATTACGCGTACCGTCCGCACTTTATTCTGGATGGTGTCGGCTGTATCCCGCCGCAGGCGTAAAGAAACCGTCTAAATCGAACTACACAAAAGCCTTTCCGAAAAAATTTCGGAAAGGCTTTTTCATTGGATAAAGAATGGACAATTCTATGCTATACTAAATACAGGAAAAGGATAGACCGATGACAGATAGAGAGGGGGCATTCCCATGGCAGGACACATTCTTTTGGCAGAGGACGACAAGGCGTTATCCGCACTGATGCAGGATTTCTTTCGGGCGGCGGGCGTGGCGGTGACACCGGCGTATGACGGCGAACAGGCGCTCGTGCTGGCACAGGCGCAGCCGTTCGACCTGCTGGTGCTGGATGTGATGATGCCGCACTTAAACGGTCTCGAGGTCTGCGAAGCGGTGCGGCAGGAGAGCGACGTTCCGGTCATTTTCGTCACGGCACTTGGGCAGGAGGGTGACACGCTGGCAGGATTCCGCGCGGGCGCGGACGATTATATCACCAAGCCGTTTTCGTTTCCGGTGCTGGTGGCAAAGGCGCAGGCGCTCATGCGGCGGGCCCGCGGGCTGCGGCTGGGCGCGAGCGAGCTCGGCTACGCGAATATCCTGATGGATACGGCCTCGGGCACGGTAACGGTGGACGGAAACCCAATAAATCTGCGACCCAAGGAGGCGAAGATACTCGAGCTGCTGCTGCGCGAACAGGGACGCACGGTGTCGCGCGACCTGCTCATCGAACGGGTATGGGGCACGGATTTCGACGGGGACGAGCGCATGATCGACCGGCACATTGCCAGTCTGCGTAAAGCGCTTGGAACAGCCTCGCAGCATATCCGTGCGGTGTACGGCAAGGGCTACCGATTGGGGGGATCGACATGACAAAGCGGATTCGTAAAATCGGCATCGCGGCAAGGCTGACCGCGGTTGTGGCAGTGATTCTGGCGGTGTTTGTGGTGCCGTGGGTGTGGCGAGTGGCAGAGCTTGCACAGGATGAAGCCAAAGATTTAGCTTGGGCCAGAATGCAGGCGAGTACGGAATTGCTAATGCGTGACTTTGAAATCCTGAAAGGTGATGCAGCGCACTACCCGGCAGAAGGCACAGCGGAATACGATCTGCTGCGCGCCAATCTGTGGAGAGATGGTATAGATACGCCCTATTATAATGTAGATACGCCCTATATCATACAGTATTATGATGAAAATCATAAGCGGGTTCTGATTAGATCGCCGCTGATGCTGTACTATTATGCGTCTTCGGCAATGTACTATGGTATTGATTTGAGCGGTTTCTCCGAGCAATCGCTGCGTGAAATGAACGAGGCATTCAATCACGATCACGACCTTGAGCCTATAATTACAGTCTATGGCCGACAAGTCAAGACAGATACACAATTTGTCTTTTTCCCGAATCGAATTCAGATTGCTTATGAGGAATGGACGGCGCAGATGCCGGTTGAGGAAACCAATCAGTTCTGCTCCTACGAAGACGATTACATACGGGGAAAATGGATATTTCGCACGGACGAAGTAATGGAAGGCTACTTTGATGCACTGCGCTATCTGGATACCGAACTGCGGGCGATAGACGGCGAAAACATACCGGACGAGGAGTGGGCGGAGGTACGGGCATCGCAACGATATGTCGGCACGTTTCAGGGGATGCCGTATGATGACGAGGTGCTTCTTGCTACGGCGGCGCTGGTCAATCGAGAAAACGCATACGGTACTTGTTTTCACCTTATGCTGCCTATCACGATTGCGCTGTACTTGATTTTCCTGTTCCTCTTTTATAAAATTGTGCGTCGAATGGTGTCCGACCCACTGGTTGATACGGCAAGAGAAGCCAATCGGGTATCCATTCTCGCATTCGACGAATTCAAACCTGACCTGAACCGCGGAGACGAAATCGGTGAACTCAACCGTGCGCTGAGCGAAATGGCGGCGACTCTGCACGCCCGCTGGGACAGCGAACGCGACCTCGAGGACAAACGCCAGCAGTTTGTCTCGGCGGCAAGCCACGACCTGAAAACGCCGCTTGCGCTCATCGGCGGGTACGCCGAGGCCATCGCGCAGGACATTTCGCCCGAGGAAAACGCGCGGTATCTCGCCGCTATCGAGCAGGAAACCGACCGTATGAACGGTCTGGTGCGCGAAATGCTGGATTACACCCGCCTGGATCGCACGGACGAGCTGAAAAACCGCAAAACGCTCAATCTGACCGCACTTGTGCGTGATATGCTGACCGAATACGCGCCATTGTTTGAGAAACGCCGCCTGACCGCCGATATTGCGGACGGCGTGCGTATCCGCGGCGATGAAACGCTGCTGCGGCGTGCCGTCGGCTGTCTGCTCGAGAATGCCGCCAAGTATTCGCCGGAAAACGGGCGCGTGTCCGTTCGGCTGACGAACAGCCGCAATCATCTGCTGACCGTCGAAAACGACTGCGAACCCATTCCGGAGACCGAGCTGCCGCGCCTGTTCGAGATGTTCTATCGCGGCGATAAGGCGCGCGACCGCGCAGGCGGACACGGACTGGGACTGGCCATTCTGCAGAAAATCCTTGCGCTGCACGGCCTGACCTGCAAAGCGGAAAATGTGAAGAACGGTGTGCGGTTCATCGTCTGCAATAAAGATTAAAAGCGGAAAAAGGGCGAAAAAATCCCCTGCAAGAGCGATACTTGCAGGGGATGCTTTTTACTTTGCGTAATCGATCGCACGCGTTTCGCGCACCATGTTGACCTTGATCTGACCGGGATAATCCAGCTCGTTCTCGATCTTCTTGGCGATTTCGCGGGCAAGAAGCACCATCTTGTCGTCCGAAACCTTCTCCGGGTTGACAATGATGCGGATCTCGCGGCCTGCCTGAATGGCAAACGAACCGGAAACGCCGGGCGTCTCATTGGCGATGCTCTCGAGCTTCTCCAGACGCTTGATATAGTTTTCCAGGTTCTCGCGGCGAGCGCCCGGACGTGCAGCGGAGATGGCATCGGCTGCCTGAACCAGACATGCAACGATGGTCTTAGCCTCCACATCGCCGTGGTGTGCCTCGATGGCGTGGATGATCGGCTGGGATTCCTTGTACTTCTTGGCAAGATCTACGCCGATCTGAACGTGGCTGCCCTCAACCTCGTGGTCGATGGCCTTGCCGATATCATGCAGCAGGCCTGCGCGGCGTGCCGGAACCGGATCGAGACCCAGTTCGCTGGCCATCATGCCGGCAATGTGAGCCACCTCGATGGAGTGCTGCAGGACGTTCTGACCGTAGCTGGTGCGGTAGCGCAGGCGGCCGAGGATCTTGACCAGCTCCGGATGAATGCCGTGGATGCCGGTCTCGAAGGTAGCACGCTCGCCTTCGCTCTTGATGATCTGCTCCACCTCGCGGCGAGCCTTGTCAACCATTTCTTCAATGCGGGCCGGATGGATACGACCGTCAACGATCAGCTTTTCGAGTGCCAGACGTGCGATTTCACGGCGAACCGGATCGAACGAGGACAGGGTGATCGCCTCGGGCGTATCGTCAATGATGAGGTCTACGCCGGTAAGGGTTTCCAGCGTACGGATGTTGCGGCCCTCTCGGCCGATAATGCGGCCCTTCATCTCGTCGTTCGGCAGCGGAACGACCGAAACGGTCGCCTCGGATACCTGATCGGCGGCACAGCGCTGAATTGCGGTCGAGATAATCTCGCGGGCGGTCTGCTCGCTCTCGTCCTTCAGGCGCTGATTGATCTCACGCAGCTTGACGGCTGCATCGTGGGTTGCTTCGTTTTCAATGGACTGGACGAGCATATCGCGTGCTTCGTCACGGGTCATGCTGGCAATCTGCTCCAGCTTTTCTACCTGCTCGAGCTTGATGCGCTCGAGTTCTTCCTTTTCCTTCTGGCTTGCGTCCAGCTGGCGGCTAAGGTCATCATTCTTGCGGTCGAGCATGTCGCTCTTCTTGTCCAGTGCTTCCTCGCGCTGAATCAGGCGGCGCTCAAGCTGCTGGGTCTCATTGCGGCGTTCCTTCAGCTCGCGGTCGGCTTCGACACGCTGCTTGTGGATTTCGTCCTTTGCCTCGAGTATGGATTCGCGTTTTTTGGTCTCGCCGGCCTTGATCGCTTCGTTGATGATGCGGGTGGCCTCGGTCTCGGCAGAGCCGATCTCTTTTTCCGCAACGCTCTTGCGATACAGGAATCCGATGATTACGCCTACTGCGAGACACACGATACCGGTGATGATCGGTATGATGATGTTGCTCATGTCTGTTGGTGTGTCCTCCTATTTACGAATTTTGGGAGACGGCACAAAACCAAGACAATACCGCAGATCTGCGGTGCTGTTTCTCAACAGAGCGACGGTTCGGCAGAAAACAGGCTGATTCCGCGGTGAAACACGCGCAGCACGCATGAGCACTGCACGAAGAATAAAGACGGAATACGCCGAAAAAGCGAAGCTTCGCTCGAAAAAATCAGAGTTTTGCGCTGTCAAAAGAAAAATGCGGTTCCGATAGAAATAAAGCTATCGGTTCAATCAGATAATGCCTTTGAAAAAAGCCGTGCTCACCATTGGCACCGGCTCTGTTACAGCAGGTATTATACTATGTTTAATTGTAAAGCCTATTCGTCAAACTGTCAAGAAAAAGACAAGCTGACATACGCGGTTTTTGGTGTTTTTTGAAAACGGCCGGTGTGCGCTCTTGTGAACGGCAGGGCGATTTGTTATAATAATTCTGTATTCCCTCATGGAAGAGACGAGGAGGAACGACTATGAACGAGTCTATGTGCCGCGTACAGCGCGGTTCTTTCGTATATTATACCTGCCGACGGATTCCGGTGCGGCATGCCTTCACCACCAAATTCGGCGGTGTGAGCACAGGCGCGTGCGAAAGCCTGAATTTAGGCTTCAACCGCGGCGACGAGTTGGAGAGTGTGCGCGAAAACTATCGCCTGCTGGGCGAGGCGCTCGGCGTGGATGAGACGCGCATGACGCTCACCAAGCAGATCCACGACACGCAGGTGTCGGTCGTGACCGAGGACAAGGTCGGCATGGGACTGCACCGCCCGATGGAGTGGCAGTCGGACGCGATCGTGACCGCGCTGCCGGATACGCCCATTATCGGATTTTACGCGGACTGTGTTGTCACCCTATTATATGATCCTGCGACGCACACCGCAGGCGTGTGTCATTCCGGCTGGCGCGGCATGGCGGCGGGCATTCTGCCGAAAACCGTTGATGTGATGGCGGAGCAGCTCGGCACAAAACGTGAAAGCCTGATCGCCGTGCTCGGTCCGTCCATCCGGCAGGAGTGCTTCGAGACTGATGCGGATGTGCCGGAAGCGATGGAAGAGCTGCTCGGTGCACAGGTGCATCCGTTCATCATGGAGAAAGGTCCGAAATTCCATGTGGACCTGCAGGGCATTGGCGTAAAGCTGCTGCAGGATGCCGGACTTTTGGCGGAAAACGTGATCGACAGCGGCATCTGCACCATGTGTCATTCGGATGAATTCTGGTCGCACCGCGTAACGCACGGCGTGCGCGGCGTGCAGGGCGGCATGATCTGTCTGTAAGCGAAAGGATCAAATGCAATGAAAAGTTGGAAAAAACGTGCGCTGGCGCTGACAATGGCAGCTTTGGTCGTGCTCAGCGGCTGCACGTTCCCGTTTGGAAAGGGAAACGACGGCGACGGCGCACCGGTAGACAACGTGGATGTGTCGGACGCGTATTTCGGTCTGGCGTGGTATCGCTCGGGCACAACGCTCAATCCGGTCATGGACGGCACCGAGGTCAACAGCATGCTGCGTGAGGCGCTTTACGAGGGACTTTTTGAGATAAAAAGCGATTTTACACTCGAAAACGAGCTGTGCGAGGACTATACGAGCGACGGAACCACGTTCAGCTTTACGATAAAAAAAGGCATCAAGTTCTGGTCGGGTGCGGAGCTGACGGCAAGTGATGTTGCCGAAAGTCTCAAGACTGTGCTGGAAAACGAAAGTTCGCCGTATCACAACCGACTGACCGAGGTTTCCTCGATCGAAGCGGTGACAAAGCGCATGGTTCGTATTACGCTTGCGTCGCCGAATGTCAACTTCCCGAAACTGCTGGATATTCCGATCTATCGGGCGGGTACGACTGACGAAGGAGAGTTCGCAGAGGGCACCGGACCGTACAAGCCGGTTCAGAACGGCGCCGCATGGACGCTGGAGGCCAACGAGAATTGGCACGGCGGCTTTCTCGGCACCATTCGGCACATTACGCTGGTCAAAATGACGCGCGCGGATGCAGCGGACACCAGCTTCCGCACCGGCGATGTATCCATCATGCGCAGCGCCCGTATTGCGCCGGACGACCAGAATATTGCGTTCACCGGCGAGGTCGATACCGTTCCGGTGAGCAGTGCTATGCTGCATTATATCGGTTTGAATTACAATAACAGCCAGTTCGCAAATGCAAAAGTGCGGCAGGCGCTTTCCATGGCGATCAGCCGTCAGGGATTGTGCGCAACCCAGCTGCAGGATTATGCCGATCCGGCGGTGCTGCCGATCAATCCGCAGCCGGCGGACACCGGCGTGTCGTACAGCCTGTCGGCGGATTTGATGACTGCGGCACAGCTGCTGCGCGAGGCGGCACAGGAGGGTGCGGCTTCGGCAGGCGGCAGCGACGGCAATACCGATTCTTCGGACGGAGATTCGGATTCTACGGACAATTCCGATGATGATTCGGACACTTCTTCGGACTCTTCCGAGGAGGACGGCTACTACGACGAGGACGGCGACTTTATCTATTATACGAGCGGCCGGGCAGGCGATACCGATTACAAGGTGGATTTTCTGACCGTGCGCACGTCGAAAAACCGAACTGATTCGACGGTTTCGGACGGGGAAGTTGTGCTTTTGGACAATGGGAATACGGATTCCGGCGATTCGACCAATTCTGCGGACAATTCCGGTTCGACCGATACTGCAGTAACCGATACGATAGTGACAGACGCGGCGACCGTGCAGCTTTCGTTCCGCCTGCTCGTCAACTCGGACAACGCGTTTAAGGTAGCGGCGGCAAAACAGGTCGCGGCATCGTGGAATTCGCTGAACGGCGTCAATGTCACGGTGGATGAGGAGCCGTATGATACCTATGTTTCCATGCTGCAGAGCGGCTCGTTCGACGCGTACTACGGCGAAACCCAGCTGACGCCGGACTTCGATCTGCGTCCGCTACTGTCTCCGCAGGGCGGACTGAACTATGGATCGTACTCGAGTGAGGACATGAGCAATGCCATCACGGCGTACCTCAGCGGCGAGAATACGGAGGGTCTGTACACGACATTTCTGAACGAAATGCCGCTCATTCCGCTGGCATTTGAGCGGCAGCAGGTTGTGCTCAGAAGCGGTCTGATCAATCATTTCAATCCGGCACCGTATAACGCATTCGCAGGACAGGAGAACTGGGTCAAGCCGTAACCGCCCGTTTTCACTGAAAAGGAGAATACCATGCAGGAAAATCACAGAATACAGGGGCATTTGTTCGGCGCGTTCAGCGTGCTTGTCTGGGGTACGACGTTTGTCTCAACGAAAGTACTGCTGCGCGCCTTCACGCCGCTGGAGATTATGGTGGCGCGGTTCACGCTCGGCTTTCTGGCACTGCTCATCGTGGGCAAGGGCCTCATGCGCCCGCAGAAACGGTGGCATGAGGGATTGTTTGCGCTGGCCGGTCTTTCGGGCGTTACGCTTTATTTTTTGATGGAAAATATCGCGCTGACGTACATCTCTGCGTCGCTGGTCGGCGTTATCGTAGCGGCAGCGCCGCTGTTTACCGCACTGATCGCAGCGGCCGTGCTGCACGAAAAACTCAGCAAATGGTTCTTTTTCGGCTTTGTTTGTGCGATGGCGGGTGTCGCGCTCGTGTCGCTCGCGGGCGTCAGTGAGCTGCATTTCAGCCCGATTGGCGCACTGCTCGGCGTAGGCGCGGCTCTGGTCTGGGGTGTGTACTCGGTGCTCGTGCGCCAGCTTGGTCACATGGGCTACCGTACCATTCCACTTACCTGCCGCATTTTTGGATACGGTTTGCTGTTTTTACTCGTTCCTGCGGTGATTGAAGGGTTTCCGTCCGGTTTGAGCGTGTGGACGCAGCCGGTTCATCTGGCAAATCTGCTATTTCTGGGCCTTTGTGCGTCTGCAACGTGCTTTGTGACGTGGAATCGCGCGGTTTTCCTGCTTGGTCCGGTGAAAACCAGCGTGTACATTTATGCAACGCCGGTTATTACAATAGTAAGCTCAGCGTTGATTCTGCACGAAACCATGACGCCGGTCATGTGGCTGGGCACGGTTTTGGCGCTCGGCGGTCTGATTTTGTCCGAACATCGGGAGAAAGAGAAAACGACGGCGTGAGCCGTCGTTTTTCGTTTGCAGCAAATTTTTTTGCAAAAAACGAAAAAAGTATTTGACAAATGCTCTGGGATTTGGTATTCTATTAAAGCTGTCTCTCAGAGA